>DASTPU010000001.1:0-4979 GCA_035762105.1 Nocardioidaceae bacterium
CCACCTGTCCGACGTCCTCACCAGCCTGGTCTACGCGCCGGTCTGGCTGGCCACGGTCACCTTCCTGGTGCTGTGGGGCCGGGCGGCGCCCGGGCCGGGGCTCGACAACCGGCGCGACGAGGAGCCGTCCACCGTCTGACTACCGCTCACCTTGGGTAGAGGCCGAGGCGCACCGGTCACGGGAGGCGTTCCCACCAGGTGCTCCTGCCCGATGCCTTGCGTGCCTGGGTCCACGCGCTGAACCGGGTCCAGAACGGGAACGCTGCCGCACCGAACACGAGCCCGAACGCGAGGACCCAGGCCCAGTAGGTGCCTGCGGACATGCCGTTCTGGGTGGCGACCTCGCGGACCGCCACGGACCCGCCGAGCCCGATCGCCATGACCAGCAGCCACAGGCCCGGGAACCTCGGACCGTCCGGTTGTCGTGACCTCATGCCTGATGCCCCCTTATGCCCTCAGCGCGCCGACGTGGCGCTCCCGGGCATTATGGGACGGCAGTCCGGACCCCGTGGGAGGTTCCGGGCATTCAGGCCTTCGCGAGCTCCCCGGCGTCGACCCGGCCGACGGCCGGCGGCAGCTGGCGCATCGCCTGGGCGAGCGCACGCAGGTCGTTGCCGAGCACCGCCTGCGGTCCGTCGCACAGCGCGTTCTCGGGGTCGGGGTGCACGTCGACGATCACGCCGTCGGCGCCGACCGCCACCGCGGCCCGCGACAGCGGCACCACCAGGTCACGCCGCCCGCCCGCGTGCGAGGGGTCCACGATGATCGGCAGGTGGCTGGTCGCCTGGACGACCGGGATCGCGGAGATGTCGAGGGTGTTGCGGGTCGCCTGCTCGAAGGTCCGGATCCCGCGCTCGCACAGCACGATGTCGAGGTTGCCGCGCTGGGCGATGTACTCCGCGGCCATCAGCCACTCCTCGATGGTCGCGGTCATGCCGCGCTTGAGGAGCACCGGCTTGCCCGCCTGACCGACGGCCTGGAGGAGGCCGAAGTTCGCCATGTTGCGGGTGCCGATCTGCAGCATGTCGGCGTGCTCGGCGACCACGTCGACGTCACGCGCGTCCACGACCTCGGTGACGACGGGCATGCCGGTGCGCTCACGCACGCCGGCGAGGATCTTCAGCCCCTCGACGCCGAGGCCCTGGAAGGCGTACGGGGAGGTGCGGGGCTTGTAGGCACCGCCGCGGAGCAGCGTGGCTCCGGCTGCCTGGGCCATCTCGGCCGCCTCGAGGGTCTGCTGCGGCGTCTCCACCGCGCAGGGGCCGGCGATGAACGTGAAGCTGTCCGGGCCGATCGGCACCTTCCGGTCGCGGCCGACCCACACCGTCGAACGCTCGGGGTGGTGCTGGCGGCTGACCAGCTTGTAGGGGTCGGAGATCCGGTGCACGTCCCCGACGCCGGGGAGGCTGCGCAGGTTCAGGCCGTGGAAGGAGTCGATGTCGCCGACGAGGCCGATGATCGTGCGGACCACGCCCTTGCTGACGAACGCCTCGCCGCCGACGCTCTCGACCCGCTCGACGACATGGGCGATGTCGGCGTCGGTTGCTTCCGGTGTCATCACGACGACCATGGGTGTTCCTCTTCTTCTTCGGATCGGTGCCACCGGGCCTGGGCCGCAGGGCCAGACATGCAGAACGCCCCTGCGGTGCTGGCCAGGGGCGTTGGATGTCTTGTGCGGGCGGGACCTAGCGGACCGCCTGCTCGGGTGCCCCGGGCAGGTAGCCGAAGAGATAGGTCCAGTTCTGCTGCACGACGTCGAGCATAGGCGAGGCGTCCACATGGCGGAGCCGTGGTCCACGTTCTGGGACCTGGCGCCCGTGCCGGTCTGGACCTCAGGCCGCCCGCGCGCCGGCCAGGATCCGCTCGACGTTGGCGGGGTCGAAGAACTCGGCCGGAGAGGTGGCTCCCGCGTTGACCCGGACGAACTGGTCGCTCGCCTCCTGGTTCCCGGGGAGCGCGGCGAGGAGCTGCTGCAGCTCCGGCGGGGGCGGCTCCAGCGCGGCCAGCTGGAGCGTGAACTCGTAGGTGCTGTGGGCAGCGGTGTCTCGCGTGCGCTGGTAGGCCGCCATCGCGTCGTCGTACCCCTGCTGACCGGTGAGCGACTGGTGCAGCGCCGTCGCGCACAGCTCACCGTCGCGGAAGGCGTCCTGGATGCCCTGGGCCGTGATCGGGTCCTTGTTGTAGCCGGCATCGCCGACGAGTGCCCAGCCGGCGCCGTAGGGCTTGCGGAAGTAGTTCGTGACCGCGGTGCCGACGAACCGCTCCTCGCGACGCGCGGCCACCAGCCGCTCCGCGAACTCCGGCGCGGTGGCGACCGTCGCCAGGAAGCTGCCTTCGACGTCCTTCTTGTTCGCCGAGAACTCCGCGTAGGGCCACCCGGCGATCACGAGCGTGAGCCCGTCGCTGGTCGACCAGGCCGCGAAGCCCCGGTGCGGTCTGATGTAGGTCACCATGCGGTCGCCCATCGGCAGCCCGCTGAAGTATGTGTAGTAGCCGGCGAGCAGAGGAGGCCGTTCGTGGTAGCACTCGGGCCTGACGACCTCGGCGACGATCGACCGACGCCCGTCGGCGCCGACCGTCACTCGCGCCCGCTCGGTCACGGTGATGCCGTCCTTGCCGTGACCGCGGACGCCTGTGACACGACCGTCCTCGATCACCACGTCCTCGACGGTGAACCCCTCGCGCACCTCGGCACCTGCCTCGGCCGCGGCGTCGACGAGGATCTGGTCGAGGACGGTACGACGGGGCGCGTAGGCGACGGGCATGCCCTCGATCGCCGGCGAGCCCTCGACCGTGAACGGGCCGAAGTCGTAGGCATACGTGCGGATCGGCGGACAGCCGGTGGCGACGACCCGGTCCAGGAGTCCCCAGCGACGCAGCGCCGTCAGGGCGGGCGGGTGGACGAGGTGGGTGGAGATGGTGTCGCTCGGGAACGTCGCCCGGTCCACGAGCAGCACGCGGTGTCCCTTGCGTGCGAGCAGCATGGCGGTGGGCGACCCCGCGCAGCGTGCGCCCACCACGATGACGTCGTAGTCCTGCCCTGACATGGTCCTCACCTCTGGGTGGCTCTCGATGGATGCAGCCACGTTAGGACTGCGAGGTCGACCACCGCGTCGGGCGAAGTGTGTGACCTTGCAGTGGGCAGAACTGTGTAGCGCCGGCTCAGACCAGGCCGTGCTCGTAGGCGTAGGCGGTCGCCGCCGAGCGGGAGGCGAGCCCCAGCTTGGTGAGGATGTTGCTGACATGCCGAGCGACCGTCTTCTCGCTGAGGAACAGTGCCTCGGCCACGCCCCGGTTGGTGCGCCCGCTCGCCACGAGCCGGAGCACCTCGACCTCCCGGTCGCTGAGGACGCCGCGCGCACCCGGAGCCGTCCTCAGCGCGAGCCGCTCGAGCCGGGTCAGGTCGGGCGCTGCGCCGAGCTCACGGAACACCGAGCGCGCCGCGTCCAGGTGCATCTGGCCTGAGTCGTGGTCGCCCAGTCTCCGGCAGGCAACGCCGAGGAGCGTGCGGACTCTCGCCATGTCGTACGGGGCGTCGAGCTCCCGCCAGGCGTGGCACGCGCCGGTGAGCCTCTCGATCGCCGCCGCAGTGTCGTCCTCGGCGAGCAGCACGGCGCCCATCGCCTGCTCTGCCCGGGCGCGCAGCAAGGGCGCCTGGAGCCGCGCCGCCAGCTGGTCGAGCTCCTCGGCGCCCTGGCGCGCGGCGGCCACGTCGTCGACGGCGAGCATGATCTCGACGTACGACGGCAGCAGCTGGGCCCGGGTCCGTCCGCCGTCGGGGCCGTGGACGTCCCTCGCCGCGGCGAGCGCCCGCCGGATCCCGGAGGCGGCGGCGTCCTTGCGACCCTGCTCGAGCCGGAGCAGGGACAGTCCGGGCTGCGGGTCCAGCGCCCGTGCGGCGGCCTGTCGGTAGGCGCCCTCCGCCTGGTCGTACTCGCCCCAGAGCCGGTGCAGCTCGGCGCGCTGGTAGAAAGCCATCCCCGGACTGGCCGGCAGCGAGAACACCTCGCAGGCGCGGTCGGCCTCGGCAACCGCCTCCGGCCACCGGCCGTGCACCTGGAGGATCTCCGAGCGATGGACCAGGCACTGCCCGCGGAACGGCACCAGGCCGTGCTGCGACGCGCACCACTCGCCGAGGGCCTCGGTCCACTCGGTGGCGCGTCGCAGGTCCAGGATGCTCTGGCAGGAGACGATGACCGCGCAGTAGGTGATCCCGGCCGCGATGGGTGAGACCTCCCCGGTGGTCACTGCCACCATCACCTCGTCCAACAGCAGCATCCCCTCGGCCACGCGCTGCGCCTTGACCAGCGTGTCGCCGAGGCTGAGCCGCGCGAGCGTGGTCAGGTCCGCGTCGGCGAACTCCTCGCCGATCGCAAGTGCCCGACCGTGGTGACGAAGCGACGCCTCGGGGTCGCCGCCCGCCAGCGCATGCAGGCCGGTGAGGAGCTGCAGGTAACCCTGTTCGGCGCAGGCGCTGTCGCCGAGCACCCGCTGCGTGCGCGCGAGCCACCCGGCGCTGCGGGCGACCTCGCCGCGCAGCAGCGCGGTGAGGCTCAGCCAGCAGCCGCACCGCCCGGCGCGTGTCGGCTCGCCCTGCGACAGCCACGCCCGGTGGGCACGCGTCCAGTAGGCGTCGGCGTCGTCGTCGTGACCGCTGAGGTACGCCGCGGTCGCGGCGCGCTCGAGGTCCTCGACGCCGAGCGGTCCCTCCCCGTCGGCCGACCGGAGCGCGGCGTACGTGTCCGCCCATGCGCGGGCGTCGAAGGCCGACCGACCCCGTTCCAGTGCCGCAGACAGCGTCATCTCCGTCACCACCTGAGCCCCCTTGTGGGGATCGTAGGCCGGTCGAGGTGCCGGTGTCAGCGGGGCAGGGTCAGTGGACCACGTCGTAGCGGAGCCGCACCCGGCCGTCGTCGAGCGGCTCGGCGCTCAGCAGGCGAAGGCGCGTCGGCCACTCCTCGGGCCGGAGCGGCTCGGCG
>DASTPU010000002.1:0-3382 GCA_035762105.1 Nocardioidaceae bacterium
ACGCCGTGCGCGCGGTCCACACCGCGTTCGGGCTCGACGACGTCGAGACCCAGGCGGTCGTCTACGGAGGGACGGGACGATGACCTCGCCGCACAAGCCCACGCTGGCCGTCGTCGGCGCCACCGGTGCCGTCGGGTCCGTGATGCTCGGCATCCTCTCCTCGCGCCAGGACGTCTGGGGCGAGATCCGGCTGGTGGCCTCTGCCCGCTCCGCCGGCCGCCGTCTCACCGTCCGCGGCGAGGAGGTGGAGGTCCGCGCGCTCGCACCGGAGGTGTTCGACGGCGTCGACGTGGCGATGTTCGACGTGCCGGACGAGGTGTCCGCGCAGTGGGCGCCGATCGCCGCCGAGCGCGGCGCCGTCGTGGTCGACAACTCCGGCGCGTTCCGCATGGACGACGACGTGCCGCTGGTGGTCCCCGAGGTGAACCCGGGCCAGGTGCGCAACCGGCCCAAGGGCATCATCGCGAACCCGAACTGCACGACGCTGACGATGATGGACGCGCTCGGCGCCCTCCACCACCGCTGGGGGCTGACCGAACTCGTCGTCGCCTCCTACCAGGCGGCCTCGGGGGCGGGCCAGGCCGGCGTCGACCGGCTCTACGACGAGTTGGAGGTCGTCGCGAAGGACCGCTCGCTGGGCCAGCGCGCCGGCGACGTCCGGCGCACCGTGGAGGCCGAGCTCGGGACGCCGTCGCCGTTCCCGGCGCCGCTGGCGCTCAACGTCGTCCCCTGGGCGGGCTCGATGAAGGACGGCGGCTGGACCAGCGAGGAGGTCAAGGTCCGCAACGAGTCGCGCAAGATCCTCGGCATCCCGGACCTGCGGGTCGCCGCGACCTGCGTGCGCGTGCCGGTGGTGACCACGCACTCGCTCGCCGTCCACGCCACCTTCCAGCGGCCCGTGCCGGTGGACGAGGCGCGCCAGATGCTGGTCGAGGCGCCCAGCGTCGTCGTGCTGGACGACCCGCACGTCCCGGACTTCCCCACGCCGGCCGACGTGGTGGGCTCCGACCCGACGTTCGTGGGCCGCATCCGGCAGCAGGCGGACTTCCCGAAGTCCATCGACCTGTTCGTCTGCGGCGACAACCTGCGCAAGGGGGCGGCGCTGAACACCGCGCAGATCGCCGAGCTGGTCGCCAAGGAGATCTCTCCGGCGTGAGCGCGCGCCAGCGCTGACTCGGCGGCTGGACGGGGCCTCCGCGCGGCACCCTGAACGCGGTGCTCGGTCAAGCCCGCCAGACGGTTTCCGACGATGAAGCGGCGACTACCCCCGTGCCGCCGCCCACACGGAGGCGCCCTGCCAGTCGATGGCGACGACGGCCTCGTCGCCCACGACCCAGGCGTCGTGGCCAGGTGGTAGCGAGGTGACGTCGCCCGGGCCGGCCTCGACCTCGGTTCCGTCGGCCATGACGACGTGGATGCGGCCGGCGATCTGGTACTGCTGGTGCGGCGCCTGGCACAGCTCCGTCCCGGCGACCGGCTGGACGTCCGCCGTCCATCGCCACCCGGGTTGCACGGTGATCCTCCCGACCTGTGCGCCCCCAGCCAGGTTCAGCAGCTCGAGCCGCCAGTTCTCCCCTTCACGGACCTCGTCGGGCTCGTCGAACGACCGGAACTCCAGCGGCTGGGTCTGCGTCATGGTGACTCCTCCTCCCACATCACGTCAGCGTGTGGCAGGTCACTGTCCTCGCCGGGTCGGGGAGCGTCAATCCTCACAGTGGTCCTGCGCTCGGTGCCACGAGCCTGGTCGGAGCCCGCCCCAGCGCGCCGGTACGGTCTCCCGGTACGACCGCCGGCACGGTGACCGACGACGCCCTGCACGCGGCCGGTTCGAGCGCCACCGCGCACCGAAGCCGCTGCCCTCGTCGCCGCGCTCAACGACGGCGACCTGACCACACCGTCGCTGGGTGACGGCCTCGAGGCCCAGCCCCCGCCGAGGCAGTGACTCGCTGCCTGACCGCTCGTAGGAGCGAAGCCGTCACCCACCCGACCCCAGAAGTCGTAGCCGAACTCCCGGAGGATCCGACCGATGACCGTTCCGAACTACTCCCCGTCCTCCCCCGACCTGGCCAGGCTCACGCTGGGCACCGCGCCGGACTCCTGGGGTGTCTGGTTCCCCCGCGACGAGCACCAGGTCGGGTGGCAGCAGTACCTCGACGAGGTCGCCCTCGCCGGCTACCTCTGCACCGAGCTGGGACCGCAGGGCTTCCTGCCGCAGGACCCGGCCCAGCTGCGCGACGAGCTGGAGCAGCGCGGCCTGCGGGTGAGCGGCGGGACCGTGTTCGCGGGGCTGCACAAGGGCAGGGAGGCGCTCGAGACGGCCAAGGAGGCCTTCGGCCGCGAGGCCCGGCTGCTGCGCGAGGTGGGCGCCGAGTACCTCGTGCACCTTCCCGAGCAGTACACCGACATGCACGGAGGCGCCCTCACCGAGTCCGCCGAGATCGACGCCGACCAGTGGGACAACCTCGTGTCGGGCACCAACGAGCTGGCCCGCTACCTGCTCGAGGAGTACGGGGTCAAGCTGGTGTTCCACCCGCACGCCGACACCCACGTCGACACCCAGGAGCGGGTGGAGCGGTTCCTGTCCGACACCGACCCGGAGCTGGTGAACCTGTGCCTGGACACCGGGCACGTCTCCTACTGCGGCGGCGACAACATCGAGATCATCGAGCGGTTCCCGGAGCGGATCACCTACGTCCACCTCAAGCAGGTCGAGCCGCAGGTCCGGGAGCGGGTGCGGCAGGAGAACCTCTCGCTGGCCGAGGCCGTGCCGCTGGGCGTGATGTGCGAGCCGCCGTTCGGTGAGCCTGCCTTCCCGCCGCTGCTCGCCGCCCTCGCCGCGCTCGACCGCGACATCTACACGGTGATCGAGCAGGACCTCTACCCGGTCGAGCCGCACATCCCGCTGCCCATCCAGGCCCGGGCCGCCGGCTACATGCGCTCCTGCGGCCTCGGTCCCGTCCGGCGCTGGCCCTACTGAGGACCCGGAACGCCGAACGGCCTGGTCATCGCCTCTGCTGAGCCGCTGACCAGGCCGTTCGTGGGTCGGGGTGACAGTGTCCTGGCTCAAGACATCCCGGACAGGTGTCTCACGACATGCCGGACTGATGTCGCACGTCATGGTGGACGGTCGGCCGAGGCTCGGTCATGTCGAGAGCCCGGCTGGTCATCACTGCGATCGAGGTCGAGGGCCGGACCCCGGCGGAGGTCATCGCCGCCTACGGCGTCTCCCGCTCCTGGCTGTACGAGCTGCTGCGGCGCTACCGAGCCGAGGGCGACGCGGCGTTCGCACCGCGCCCCCGGCGCCCGCACCGCTCACCGCGCGCCACCCCACCCGGCACCGTCGAGAAGGTGCTCGAGCTCCGCAAGAACCTGGCCGAGGCCG
>DASTPU010000003.1:0-31534 GCA_035762105.1 Nocardioidaceae bacterium
CAACGTCTAGTCATCCAGACGTTCGAGAGGCCCCGACGGGATTCCGTCGGGGCCTCTTCGTTTTGTCTGCAATGACTATGGGTAGGAGTGCTCCGTCCCGGGGAGAATGGCGAAAGGACGCCGTCACATGGGTCGGGACTGCAGAGAAGGTAGGGCCATGGTCACGCAACAGACGGGGGGCGTCGTGGACGACAAGCTGAACGTCCCCCTCGAGGACGCCGAGCTCCTCGCAGAGGTGGAGCTGACCACGAACCTCATCATCGCCGCCAGCGAGTCCGAGGCGTCCCTGAGCCAGGAAGAGGTCGACGCGCTGCTCGGCGTGAGCTCCCCGGGCGGCTCGCAGATCCCCTCGCAGCACCGCCGCCCCGACTGAGCGCCCGAGAGCCCGGCTGCGGCGTCCTCGGCGCGGATTGCACCGTGCTCGTCCTGACGCCTTAGCATGTCCGGTGGCTCATTCCCGGTTCGTCAGGAGTTCACCGTGGGTTTCCGTTTCCGCCCGGTAGACACCACGTTCTACGACCTCTTCGCCCAGTCCGCCCAGCACCTCGTCCGCGGCGCCGCCCTCCTGGCCGAGCTGCTCGGTGACACCAGCGACCGGGAGGACCTCGCGCACCGGATGCGCAACGCCGAGCACGAGGCCGACGAGACCACGCACGACATCATCCGGCGCGTGAACTCCACCTTCGTGACGCCCTTCGACCGCGAGGACATCTACGCGCTCGCCTCGGGGCTCGACGACGTGATGGACCACATGGAGGAGGCGGTCGACCTCGTCGTCCTCTACGGGGTCAAGGAGCTCCCCGCCGAGCTCGCCCACCAGGTCGAGGTCCTCCAGCGCGCCGCGGACCTGACCGCCGAGGCGATGCCCGGACTGGAGACCATGAAGGGCCTCGACGAGTACTGGATCGAGATCAACCGGCTCGAGAACTCCGGTGACAGGTCCTACCGGCGGATCCTCGCCAACCTGTTCGGCGGCGAGTACGACGCCCTCGACGTGCTCAAGCTCAAGGACATCGTGGACTCCCTCGAGGCCGCGATCGACGCCTTCGAGTCGGTCGCGAACACGGTCGAGCAGATCGCCGTCAAGGAGTCCTGAGCGTGGAGCTCGCCATCGTCATCGCGGTGGTCGTCGTCGCCCTGGTGTTCGACTACACCAACGGCTTCCACGACGCCGCCAACGCCATCGCCACGTCGATCTCCACCCGGGCGCTGACCCCACGGGTGGCCCTCGCCATGGCCGCGGTGATGAACTTCGTCGGCGCGTTCCTCGGCACCGAGGTCGCGCAGACCGTCGGCAAGGGCGTGATCGAGGCGCCCGAGCAGTCCGCCTCGGGCCTGGTCGTGGTGATGGCCGGCCTGCTGGGGGCGATCACCTGGAACCTGATCACCTGGTACTTCGGCCTGCCCTCGTCGTCCTCCCATGCCCTCATCGGCGGGCTCGTCGGTGCCGCGCTGGCCGCCGTCGGCACGACCGGCGTGCAGTGGCTGGGCATCGTGGAGAAGGTCGTCATCCCGATGATCGTCTCGCCGCTGGTCGGCTTCTCCGCGGCGTTCCTGCTCATGGTGGCGATCATGTGGATCTTCCGGCGCCGCAACGCCTCGCGGGTGAACCGCGGGTTCAAGCTCGCCCAGACCGTCTCGGCGGCTGCGATGGCTCTCGGCCACGGCCTCCAGGACGCCCAGAAGACGATGGGCGTGATCTTCCTCGCGCTGGTGACCTACGGCTCGGTCGGTGTGGACGACGAGATCCCGGTGTGGGTCATCGTCGCCGCAGCGACCGCGATCTCGCTCGGGACCTACTCCGGCGGCTGGCGCATCATGCGCACGCTCGGCCGGCGGATCATCCACCTCGACCCGCCGCGCGGCTTCGCGGCGGAGACCACGGCGGCCTCGGTGCTCTACGTGATGGCGATGGGCTTCGGCGCCCCGATCTCCACGACGCACACCATCACCTCGTCGGTCATGGGCGTCGGCGCGACCAAGCGGGCCTCCGCCGTCCGCTGGGGTGTAGCCCGGTCGATCGTGGTCGCCTGGGTGGTCACGATCCCCGCCGCCGCCTTCGCGGCCGCGGTCTTCTACTGGGCCGCGCACCTGATCCTGCCCGGCGCCTGAGGGCTGGGTTCCCGCCGCCGGCCACGACGACCGGCTGTCTGTCGTACTCGTGTCGCGGTAGCCCGCCGCGTGCGGGCCGTGTGCGGGTGGAGCCTGCCGGCGAGCGCTCAGGCCCGGACCGGCACGTCGAGCGACTCGAGCAGTGCCACCACGCGGCCGCGGATCTCGTCGCGGATCGGACGGACGCCCTCGACCCCCTGGCCGGCGGGGTCCTCGAGCTCCCAGTCCTCGTAGCGCTTGCCCGGGAAGATCGGGCAGGTGTCGCCGCAGCCCATGGTGATCACGACGTCGGAGTCCTTGACGGCCTCCGTGGTGAGGATCTTGGGCTGCTCGGCGGACATGTCGATGCCCTCCTCGAGCATCGCCTCGACCGCCGCCGGGTTGACCTCGTCGGCGGCAGCGGAGCCGGCGGAGCGGACCTCCACGGCACCGCCGGAGAGGTGCATGGTGTACGCCGCGGCCATCTGCGAACGGCCGGCGTTGTGGACGCAGACGTACAGGACGCTGGGCTTGCTCATGGGCTGCCTTTCAGGAGTGGGGTACGTCGGACGCCGGGGCGTCGTGGGGAGTGCCGCGGCCTGCGCGGGGGAAGAACCGCCGGGCCCAGAGGCTCACGTAGACCAGCCCGACCAGGACGGGCACCTCGATCAGCGGGCCGACCACGCCGGCGAGCGCCTCACCGCTGGTGACGCCGAAGACCGCGATCGCGACCGCGATGGCCAGCTCGAAGTTGTTGCCGGCGGCCGTGAAGGCGACCGTCGTGGAGCGCTCGTAGGACAGCCCGGTCGCCCACGAGGCGACGAAGGAGCCGGTCCACATGATCGCGAAGTAGGCCAGGAGCGGCAGCGCGATCCGGGCCACGTCGAGCGGCTGGGACGTGATCGCGTCGCCCTGCAGCGCGAAGAGCAGCACGATCGTGAAGAGCAGGCCGTAGAGCGCCCACGGGCCGATCCTCGGGAGGAACTCCGACTCGTACCACTCGCGTCCGCGGCGCTGCTCGCCGATGCGCCGGGTGAGGTAGCCCGCGGCCAGCGGGATGCCGAGGAAGACGACCACGCTCAAGGCGATGGTCCAGGGCGAGACGTCCAGGCCGGTGGTGTCGAGACCGAGCCAGCCGGGCAGCACGTCGAGGTAGAACCAGCCGAGCACACCGAACGCGACGACTTGGAACACCGAGTTCAGCGCGACCAGCACGGCCGCGGCCTCCCGGTCGCCGCAGGCGAGGTCGTTCCAGATGATCACCATCGCGATGCAGCGGGCGAGGCCGACGATGATCAGCCCGGTGCGGTACTCCGGCAGGTCCGGCAGGAACACCCAGGCCAGCGTGAACATCAGCAGCGGGCCGAGGACCCAGTTCAGCACCAGGCTGAGGACCATCGTCCTCTTGTCGCGGGTGACGGTGTCGAGCCTGTCGTAGCGGACCTTGGCGAGCACCGGGTACATCATCAGCAGCAGGCCGAGAGCGATCGGCAGCGACACCGAGGCGACCTTCACCGAGTCGAGGGCCTCGTCGATCCCGGGGACGAGGCGGCCGGCGAGGAGGCCGACGACCATCGCCAGGCCGATCCAGACGGGCAGGAACCGGTCGAGCGTCGAGAGCCGCTCGACGACGTGGGACTCGGACGGATGCGGGCTGACCTGGGTGCGGTCCCTCATGGGAAGGTCCTCGATAGACGAGTGGTACTGCTGGCGTGCGCGCAGCGTCGGCGGTAACGTATCAAACTGTGCTGACGTCAGTCCAGAGTGATGAATCCCTCGCCGGCGTGCTCCGCGTCCTCGGCGACCCGCTGCGCATGCAGATCGTGTCCATGCTGGCCCGCGAGCAGCTGTGCACCTGCCACATCGTCGCCGAGACCGGAGCCCGGCAGACCAACGTCTCCAACCACCTGCGCATCCTGCGCGAGGCCGGCCTGGTCGAGTCCGAACCCGCCGGCCGCTACACGTACTACAGGCTCGTGCCCGAGGCGCTCGACGCGCTCGCGGCCTCCGTCGGCGGGCTGGCCGAGGGCGCGAGGAGCACGTCGAAGGTCCGGCGCCCGGCCTGCGACTGACGGGGTCGGTGTCAGGAGGCGGGCGCCACCGCCAGCAGCGCCTGGAGCTCGGCGGACGTGGGCACGCGACCGGAGACGACCACCCGTTCCGCGACCACGAGCGCCGGCATGCTCCGGACGCCGAACCGCGCGATCTCGCGGCGGTCGGTGACCGTCTCGATCGTCGCGTGGAGGGTGAGGTCGTGGACCGCCTGGCGCACGGCTCTCTCGAGGGCCTCGTTGGTCCTCGTGTCGGTGCCGAGGATCTTGATGATCATGGCTTCAAGGTAGGTCGCCCGACGGGCGTGGTGCAGGGGCTTAGGGCCCTCGACGGAGGCCCTTCGGCTCAGCGGCAGCGGCGCGATCCCGAGTCCACGACCGTGCCGTCGATGGTCTGGTACTCCCAGGCGAAGCGACCCTTGCCGAGGGTCAGTGCGAGCACGCCCAGGTGGTCGTCGTCCCGGACCACCGAGCCGCGTCGGACGTCCTCGACCGGGTAGAGGCTCCGTCCGCCCGCGCCGGCGACGAAGGACATGATCCCGTTGCGGGCGGTGCCGCCGGCAGCGTTCATCCGGCGGAACCGCTCGTAGTGGTGGTCGTGTCCCGCGAGCGCGATGTCGGTGCGGTGCTCGAGCGCGATCCGCCACAAGCGCCGGACGGTGGTCGTCGAGCCGTGCAGACCGGAGGAGTACCTCGGGTGGTGCATGGTGACCAGGCTGCACTGCCGAGGGTGCGCGTCCATCTTGCGGTCGAGCCAGCGGGCCTCACGGTCACACGAGACGTGGCTGCAGTTGCTGTTCAGCGCGTACACCCGCCACCGGCCGACGTCGAAGGTGTAGTAACCGGGCCGCCGACGGTCGAAGTACTCGTAGTAGCCCGCCGCCCCGGCGGTGTAGTACTCGTGGTTGCCCGGGACCGGACGGGTGATCGACTTGAAGACGCCCCACGTCTCGGCGTACGCGTCCCGGAACGCGTCGTAGGTCCCGTACTCGTACTGGAGGTCGCCGAGCGCGAGGACCAGCCTCGGGTCGTACGACGTCACCAGGTCGGCGGTGTCCGCGTCGCGGCACGTCGTCTCCGTGGCCGGCTGGCCGGGCGTGCAGGAGATGTCGCCGGCGGCCACGACGACCGGCCCCCACACCTCGGCGGTCGCCCCTGCGGCTGCGGCGGTGGTCCGGGCCGTCGCCGGCGTGGACGCGAGGGCGCCGGCGACGATGATCGTCGCCAGCGCGATCAGCTTCTGCCTCAGCACGTCCGGGCCCCCGTCGTACCGGGTCAGCCGAAGCGGCCGGAGATGTAGGCCTCCGTCGACGGGTCGTCCGGCACGGAGAAGAGCTTGCGCGTGGGGTTGAACTCCACCAGCCGCCCCGGCATCCCGGCGCCGGCGAGGTTGAAGAAAGCGGTGTCCTCCGACACGCGTGCCGCCTGCTGCATGTTGTGCGTGACGATCACGATCGTGTAGTCGGTCTTGAGCTCGTGGATCAGGTCCTCGATGGCGCTCGTGGAGATCGGGTCGAGCGCCGAGGCAGGCTCGTCCATGAGCAGCACCTGAGGCTCGACCGCGATGGCGCGGGCGATGCAGAGACGCTGCTGCTGGCCGCCGGAGAGGCTGGCCCCGGGCTTGTTGAGGCGCTGCTTGACCTCTTCCCAGAGGTTGGCGCCCTTCAGCGACTTCTCGACGGTGTCGTCGGCCTCGGCCTTCCTCATCTTCTTGTTGTTGAGCCGCATCCCCGCGATCACGTTCTCGTAGATCGACATCGTGGGGAACGGGTTGGGGCGCTGGAACACCATGCCGATCTGGCGGCGCACCTGCACGGGGTCCACGTCCGGGCTGTAGAGGTCCTGGCCGTCCACGACGACCTTCCCCTCGACGCGGGCACCGGGGATGACCTCGTGCATGCGGTTCAGCGAGCGCAGGAAGGTCGACTTCCCGCAGCCGGACGGACCGATGAGGGCGGTCACCGACCGTGCCGGGATCGTCATCGAGACGCCCTCGACGGCCAGGAAGTCGCCGTAGTAGATGTCGAGGTCCGAGACCTGGATGCTCTTCGCCATTGCTTCTGGTTCTCCTCAGGGTTCCGGCTCAGCGACCGGTCTTGGGGGCGTAGCGTCGGCCCACGGCACGGGCCAGCAGGTTGAGCGCCATCACGATCACGATCAGGACCAGAGCCGCCCCCCAGGCGCGCTCCTGACCGAACTCCGCGGGGACACCGGGCTGCGTGTAGGAGTAGTAGATGAAAACCGGCAGGGTCATCATCCGCTCGTCGAAGAGGTTGCGGTTGAGGGAGTCGGTGGACCCGGCGATGATCAGCAGCGGCGCCGTCTCGCCGGCCACGCGGGCGACGGCCAGCGTGACACCGGTGATGATCCCGCCGAGCGAGGTGGGGATCACGACCTTGACGATCGTGCGCCATTTCGGGACGCCCAGTGCGTACGACGCCTCCCGGAGGTCGTGGGGCACGAGCCGGAGCATCTCCTCGGCGGAGCGCACCACGATCGGGATCATGAGCAGGGACAGCGCCACCGCGCCACCGAGGCCGAAGCGGATGCCCTCGCCGAAGAACAGCACGAACAGCGCGTAGGCGAACAGGCCGGCGACGATTGACGGGATGCCCGTCATCACGTCGACCAGGAAGGTGATCGTCCGCGCGAGGCGGGACTTGCCGCCGTACTCCACGAGGTAGATCGCGGCCATCAGACCGACCGGGATCGAGAGCACGGCCGCGGCGGCCGTCACCAGCAGCGTGCCGATCATCGCGTGGTAGATGCCGCCGCCCTCGCCGACGATGTTGCGCATCGAGTAGGTGAGGAACTCCCAGTCGATGACACCGAGGCCGTTGCGCAGCACTTCCCAGACCAGGGAGACCAGCGGCACGAGCGCCGCAGCGAACGCAGCCCAGACCAGCGTCGTCACCAGGCGGTCCTTGGCCGCACGGGGGCCCTCCAGGGCGCGGGCCCACAGCGGCAGGGCGACCACGTACAGCAACGCGGCCACGAGCACCCAGGCGACCAGCCCCCAGCCCAGGGTGAGCGTGAGGAGGCCCGAGGACGCGACGGCCAGAGCGGCCACCAGCAGCGGGGCCCAGCGGGGAAGCTGCGGGTGGGTGAGCGGCAGATGCGACCGGCGGTCCTCCGGCGACTCGTGGTCCGAGCCGACCGGGATGTCCGCCTCCGCCTGCGGCACGGGACGAGGTATCTGCGTGTTCATCGGAGCCTCTTCTCGCCTCGGGCGACGATGGCGCGCGCGGTGAAGTTGACCACGAACGTGATCACGAACAGCACCAGGCCGCTGGCGATAAGGGCGTTGACACCGAGCCCGGTGGCCTCCGGGAACTGGAGCGCGATGTTCGCCGCGATGGTCGACGGGTTCACGTTGCTGATCAGGTTGAAGGTCACCACTCCGCTCGCCGAGAGCACCATGGCGACCGCCATGGTCTCTCCGAGCGCCCGGCCAAGACCGAGCATGACCGCGGACACGATGCCGGACTTGCTGTAGGGCAGCACCGACAGTCGGATCATCTCCCAGCGGGTGGCGCCGAGGGCCAGCGCCGCCTCCTTCTGCAGGGTGGGTGTCTGGGCGAAGATCTCGCGCGTGATCGCGGTGATGATCGGGAGTGCCATGATCGCGAGCACGATGCCGGCGGTCAGGATGGTCTTGCCGGTGGTGGACGCGGGACCCGCGAAGAAGGGCAGCCAGCCCATGTTCTCGTCGAGCCAGATGTACGCCGGTACCAGCTGGGGGCCCAGGAACGCGATGCCCCAGAGGCCGTAGACGACGCTCGGTACCGCGGCCAGCAGGTCGACGACGTAACCGAGAGGTCGGCTGAGCGACCGAGGCGCGTAGAGGGAGATCACGAGGGCCACTCCCAGGGACAGCGGTGTGGCGATGAGGAGGGCGATGACGGCCGCCAGGAGCGTGCCGAAGAGCAGCGGCCAGATGAAGGCGACGATGTTCTCGGCTCCGCCGAGCTTGCTCGGTGGCGCGTCGATCGCCGGCAGCCCCTCGATCGTGAGGAAGAGGGCGACGCCCGCGAGGGCGAGCATGATCAGCAGGCCCGCGGCGCGGGCCGCGCCGGAGAACAGAAGGTCGCCCCGGCGCTGCCGGGGCTTCCTGGTCACTACGGTCGCCGACACCTGGTTGCTCCTCCCACGGTGAGAGCTCGGTCCGCCGGCCCGGTCATCGGCGCACCGAGATCTCTTCGATGATGTCCAGGGCAGTCTCTTGGATGCTGGGCGAGAGAGGTGCGGACCCTGCGGACTCCGCAGCGGCCTGCTGGCCCTCCTCGCCCACCACGTACGAGAGGTATCCCTTCACGAGCTCTGCCGTCTCCTCGTCAGGGTATGTCTGGCAGGCGATGAGATACGACGTCAGGACGATCGGGTAGACGCCCGACTCCTGGGTCGCCCGGTCGAGCTCGTACGCCATGTCCACCTCGGCGCGGCCCTCGACCCGCTCCGAGACCTCGAGGATCCTGGCCGCGGCTTCCGGTGTCGGTTCGACGTACTCGTCGCCGACCCTGACCTCGGCGACGGCGAGGTCGCCTGCCTGGCTCTCGTCCGCGTAGCCGATGGTGCCCTGGCCGTTCTTGACCGCGGACACGACGCCGGAGGTGCCCTGGCCGGCCTCACCGGCCTTGATCGGCCACACGCCGTCGGGGTCGTGCGGCCAGGCGCCCCCTCCGGCCTGGGAGAGGTACTCGGTGAAGTTCTCGGTGGTGCCGGAGTCGTCGGCACGGTGGACGGGCGTGATCCGGGAGGCGGGAAGATCCGTGTCCGGGTTGTCCTCGACGATCCGCGGGTCGTCCCAGGAGGTGATCTTGCCGTTGAAGATGCCGGCCAGGACCTCGGGTGACAGGCGGAGCCGGTCGACACCCTCGATGTTGTAGATGACCGCGATCGGGCTCACGTAGCTGGGCACCTCGATCGCCGGGGAGCCGCACTGCTTCTCCGCGGCGCTCAGCTCGCCCTCGTCCTCGGAGAGGTAGGCGTCGGAGCCCGCGAAGGCGACGCCGCCGGCGAGGAACTGCTCGCGCCCGCCGCCTGAGCCCACGGGGTCGTAGTTGACGGTGACGCCGGGGTTCAGCGTCTGGAAACCGGCCTGCCAGGTGCCCTGGGCAGCCTCCTGGGCGCTGGAGCCTGCGCCGTTCAGGGTGCCTTCGAGGTTGCTGGTCGCGTCCGGGTCGATCCGCTCGTTGGGCGGGGTGCACGCGGCGAGCAGGCCGATGACGCCGAGTGCCGCCAACCCCGGGGTGAGGGCGCGGCGGTGGGAAGTGCGGTGCAAGCTCCGACTCTCCTGTTGCTCGGTGGTCACCCTTGTGAGGTGCTTTCGCGAAGGTAGGGACGCTTGGTGAAGTGACTCTGCGGTTTAGGTGAACGAGAGGTGAACGATTCCGCCCCTCCGAGCCCGGCCTGCGTGAACAGCCGGCGATCTTCTCCCTCGGGAGACGCGCGTCACGTCCTCCCCGCGTCGAGGTCAGGCCGCCACGCAGCCGAACCACTGTAGGAGACGCGACGGCAACTGTTTCCCTCGCGTTCAACGTCGGCAGCCGGTTCGTTCACAACCGGCTCCTAGCGTCCGGGACGTCAAGTTCTTCGGGCCGTCGCACGGACGGCCATCGACTGAGAGGCACATCCTAGTGAAGCGACGTACACAGAGCCTGGCCGCGATCCCGGCGGGCGTGGCGCTGGCACTCGTCCTTGCTGCGTGTGGCGGGGAGAACCAGGAGGCGGCCAACGCGAGCGGAGGCTCTGGGGCGGGCGTGAGCGGCGAGGTCGTCGCCGACGGGTCCTCCACGGTGCAGCCGCTCACCGCGGCCGCCGGCGAGCTCTACGCCGAGGAGCAGCCCGGCGTCAACGTCTCCGTCGCCACCTCCGGCACCGGCGGCGGGTTCGAGAAGTTCTGCCAGGGCCAGACCGACATCTCCAACGCCTCGCGCCCCATCAAGGACGAGGAGAAGGCGGTCTGCGAGGAGAACGGCGTCGAGTTCACCGAGCTCCGCGTCGCCACCGACGCCCTCACCGTCGTCACCTCCGCCGAAAACGACTGGCTCGACTGCCTGACCATCGACGAGCTCAACACGATGTGGGCGCCCGAGGCGGAGGGCAAGGTGACCACGTGGAGCCAGGTGAACCCGGAGTTCCCGGACGAGCCGCTCGAGCTCTACGGTCCGGGCACGGACTCGGGCACGTTCGACTACTTCACCGACGAGGTGAACGGCGAGGAGGGCGCGAGCCGCTCGGACTACAACGCCTCCGAGGACGACAACGTCCTGGTCCAGGGTGTCTCGGGCTCCGCGAACGCCCTCGGCTACTTCGGCTACACCTACTTCGAGGAGAACGCCGACGCCCTGAAGGCGGTGTCGATCGACAGCGGTGAGGGCTGTGTCGAGCCCAGTGCCGAGACGGCCAGCGACGGCTCCTACACCCCGCTCGCCCGACCGTTGTTCATCTACGTGGCGAACAAGTCCTACGCGGACAAGGCTCAGGTCTCGGCCTTCGTCGACTACTACGTCGAGAACGTCAACTCCATCGCCGAGGCGGCTCAGTACATCCCGCTGAACGACGAGCAGGTCGGCGAGCTCGAGGGCGCGCACGGTCAGCTCCAGGGCTGAGTGCGGGACAGGAACGTGCACGTGAGGTCCACAGCCTCCCCAGGGGGCTCGTCCACCCGGACGGGCCCCCCTATGGGGCATTCCCAGCACCCGGCCGGCCCGACCGCCGAGTCGGTCAACCTCTCCCGCAACCGCAAGCGCCACGGCGAGCGGCTCGCGATGCTCCTTCTCGGGGGATCCGCCGCGCTCTCGGTGGGGATCACGGTGGCGATCGTGGTGGCGTTGGTCCGCCCCGCCCTCGACTTCTTCCGCGAGGTCCCGGTCGCGGACTTCCTCACCGGGACGCGGTGGGCACCCACGTTCGCGGACGCGGACTTCGGCGTGGCCCCGCTCGTCACCGGCACGCTGTGGACCACCCTCATCGGCCTGCTGATCGCCGTCCCGTTCGGACTCGGTGCGGCGATCTACCTGTCCGAGTACGCGCACGAACGGGTCCGCAAGATCCTGAAGCCGGTCCTGGAGATCCTCGCCGGTATCCCCTCCGTCGTGTACGGGTACTTCGCGCTCTACTTCGTGGCCCCCGTGCTGCTGAAGGACCTGCTCGACATCGAGGTCGGCACCTTCAGCGTGCTGGCGGCCGGGCTGGTCCTCGGCGTGATGATCATCCCCACCGTGGCGTCGCTGTCCGAGGACGCCATGAGCGCGGTTCCCCAGGCACTGCGCCAGGGGTCCTACGCGCTCGGCGCCAACCGGATGCGCACGACGCTGCGCGTGGTGTTCCCCGCCGCGATCTCGGGCATCACGGCCAGCATCGTCCTGGCGCTCTCGCGCGCAGTGGGAGAGACGATGATCGTCGCTCTCGCAGCCGGGACCCGGGCACAGATGGTCACCTCGCCGACCGAGGCCGGGCAGACCATGACCGGGTTCATCGCGCAGACCGCGACCGGCGAGAGCAGCCCCGGGTCGCTCACCTACAACACACTCTTCGCGGTCGGCCTGCTGCTGTTCGTGATCACCCTGATCATCAACCTGATCGCGGCTGCGATCGTCCGCCGGATCCGGGAGGTCTACTGATGACGACCATCGGAAGCCTGGCCGGGCAGCCCATGCGAGCCGAGCGGGCCGGCAACAACAGCCCGGGCTCCATCATGTTCCTGGTCGCCCTGTGGCTCGCGGTCGCGTTCGCGGTGGTCACGCTCGGCGTGCTGATCGTGGACGCCGTCCTCGACGGGGCGGTCCGCCTCGACGCGAACCTGTTCACGCGCTACAGCTCGCAGATCCTTCCCGAGACCGCCGGGGCCAGGGCGGCGATCCTCGGTTCCGCCTGGGTCATCGCGGTGACTGCCGCGCTGGCGATCCCACTCGGCGTCGCGGCGGGCGTCTATCTCGAGGAGTTCGCCGACCAGAAGCGTTGGTACAACCGGCTGGTCGAGGTCAACCTCACCAACCTCGCCGCGGTCCCGGCCATCGTCTACGGCATGCTCACCGCCGGCCTGGCGCTCGCGATCGGCCTCGAACGGCGGGTCGTGCTCGCCGGTGGCATCGCGCTCGCGCTGCTGATCCTCCCGGTGATCATCATCGCCACGAGGGAGGCGGTCCGGGCGGTGCCGCAGGAGATCCGCCAGGGTTCGCTTGCCCTCGGGGCCACGCCGTTGCAGACCGTGTGGAGGCAGACGCTGCCCTCCGCCGTACCGGGGATCGCGACCGGAGCGATCCTCGCGCTCTCTCGGGCGCTCGGCGAGGCGGCCCCGCTGCTGCTCCTCGGCGGGCTGGTGTTCGTCAACTACGACCCTGACGGGCTCATGTCCGGTTTCACGACCCTGCCGATCCAGATCTTCAACTGGGCGTCCCAGCCG
Organism: Nocardioidaceae bacterium; assembly: GCA_035762105.1. GTDB lineage: Bacteria > Actinomycetota > Actinomycetes > Propionibacteriales > Nocardioidaceae > Nocardioides_C. The sequence goes on from DASTPU010000003.1 coordinate 12,550, forward strand.
CAGCTCGCGTTCCAGCAGGTCGCCTCGGCCGCGATCATCGTCATGCTCTTCCTGCTGCTGGTGATGAACGCCCTGGCCATCTTCATCCGTAACCGCTACCAGAAGCGCTGGTGATCACGTCATGGCTCACTCCTACTCGACCGGCAAGTACACCTCCGCCGAGCTCCCCGCGGAGCCTCCCGTGTCCCTGGAGAGGGACGGACATCTCCGCGCCACCGGCGGCCTGAAGCACCACATCGCCCACAGGCAGCTCACCTCGCAGATCGACCCCGTGATGGAGTGCGAGAACGTCTCCGTCTACTACGGCGACTTCCGGGCGGTCACCGACGTGTCGCTCAGCTTCGGCAAGAACGAGATCACCGCCCTCATCGGCCCCTCGGGTTGTGGCAAGTCGACCCTCCTGCGGTCGCTCAACCGGATGAACGACCTCGTCGAGGGCGCGCGGGTGGAAGGCCGGGTCAGCTACCACGACAAGAACATCTATGACCGTGACGTCGACCCGATCGAGGTGCGTCGCCGCATCGGGATGGTGTTCCAGAAGCCGAACCCGTTCCCGAAGTCGATCTACGACAACATCGCGTATGGTCCCCGCGTCACCGGGATGAAGGTCGACAGCATGGACGACGTGGTGGAGGAGAGCCTCAGCCGAGCGGCGCTGTGGGACGAGGTCAAGGACAAGCTGAAGCAGTCGGCCTTCGGGCTCTCCGGCGGGCAGCAGCAGCGGCTGTGCATCGCACGGACCCTGGCCGTGAAGCCGGACGTGATCCTCATGGACGAGCCTGCTTCCGCGTTGGACCCGATCGCCACCGGTCGCATCGAGGACCTGATGCTCGAGCTGCGTGAGGACTACGCGATCGTCGTGGTCACGCACAACATGCAGCAGGCAGCGCGCGTCGCGGACCGGACCGCCTTCTTCACCGCGCTGGCCGAGGAGGGCAGCGGCGACCGGACGGGTCTGCTGGTCGAGTACGACCTGACGACCAACATCTTCCAGAACCCGCGCGACAAGCGGACCGAGGACTACATCTCGGGCCGCTTCGGTTGACGGAGCTGCGGGTGTCCACCTCAGGCAGGGTCGCCTCCCCTGACAGCGCCGACGACCACGCAGGGACCGCCGCGGCGGAGGCTCAGCACCATCAGGACGACTCGGAGCGCGCTCGACGGATGAGCCGTACCCGGTCGTCCACCCCTGGGCCGCTCCTGCTCGTAGCAGACCCGGACAGCCTCGCTGGCTCCGAGGTCGACGGAGGGCTGCGCGCGGCGGGCCTCGACACGTTCTGGTGCCGCGACGGCGCCGAGGCGCTCGTCGAGTTCGGACGGAGGCATCCCGACGCGGTGCTCCTGGCCCCACGACTCGCGCTCGTGGACACGCCGACGGTCGTGCGGGCCATGCGTGAGGCAGGGAGCCAGCCGATCCTCGTCGGGGCCGGGTCCGGTGACCTGGACGCCGTCGGGCCGGCACTCGTGAACGGTGCGACAGGGGCGGTGGCGCGTCCGTACGACGCAGGCGAGGTCGCCGGGCGACTCGGGGCGGTGGTCCACGACGTGGAGCAGCGGTTCAAGGTCGTGTACGGGCCGCTCGAGCTGGACCCGTTGGCCTATCGGGTGAGGGTCGACGGTGTGGTCTGGGACAACCTTCCCCTGAAGGAGTTCGAGCTGCTGCGCCTCCTCATGACCCACGCCGACCGCGTGGTGGCGGTGGAGCAGATCAGGTGCGCCCTGTGGGGTGACAAAGCGGCGGGGCCGTCGTCGAACGCGGTCAACGTCCACGTCGGTCGGCTGCGCCAGCGCCTCGCGGGTACGGCGGAGCTGCGGACCGTTCGCGGCCTGGGCTACCGGTTGACGGTGTGAAGCGGGTGCGACCGCGGCGCGGTGTGCGTCAGCGGAAGCTGACGTCGTGGTGCTCGGTGGCCACGATCCGGCCCTTGCGGTGGTGCACCACGAAGACGGACCCGGGGGCCAGCTGCTGAGGCGACATGCCGAGCGTCTCGAACACCCAGGGCAGCACGGGGCGGTGCGTGCACAGGACGCTCGCCTCCTTGAGCGCCAGGAGACCGTGCACCTGCTCGGCCACGGTCTCCGGCGTCGCGTCCTCCTCGGAGAGGTCGTCGGTGTCCTCCATCTCGAGGCCGGCCACATCGGCGTACGGCGCGACGGTGCGCCAGCACCGCCGGCTGCTCGAGGTGAGCACGTGCGTGACGCCGTACGCGCCGAGCACGGGCACCACCTGCTCGGCCTGGAACTCGCCGGCCTTCGTGAGGGGACGCTCGCGGTCGTCCTTGGTCCACGCCTTGCGTGACTTCGCCCGACCGTGCCGCAGGATCACCAGCGGGTACGTCTTCTTGCGGACCCCCTCGAACCTCGTGAGCGTGGCCTTGTCGTAGTCGTAGTGCAGGCGCTCGCGCGCCTCCTCGAGCGGCAGCCAGACGACCTCGTCGATCTCGCTGTTCACCTTGTACGTCGAGACGTCGTCGTCTCCGACGACGCGTCCGACCCAGTAGTGCACGCGCTTCATCCGGCGCTCGCCGGTCTCGATGGGGTAGCGCTGCGTCCCGAGCGGGGGGCCGAGCCGGATGTCGAGCCCGGTCTCCTCGGCCACCTCGCGCACGGCGGCGGTGGTCACGTGCTCGCCGGGGTCGAGCTTTCCCTTGGGGAACGACCAGTCGTCGTACTTCGGACGGTGCACGAGGAGGACTTCGCCGCCCTTGCGTGTGACGACGGCGCCGGCGGCGATCACGTCGGCGGGGCGGCGGGCTGATTGCGCCATGGCGTTAGTCTCACACCCAATTCCCCGCAATGAGAGGTTGGCCCCGGGTGCTTCGACGTGTCGCTGTGGTCGTGGTCGCGGTCGCGGTCGTGGTGGCGCTCGTCGTCGGCGCGTGGGTGGGCTGGCAGTCGTGGCAGCGTACGTCGTACGAGGAGGCCGTGACCTCGCTGCCGGAGTCGACGTTGCGGGCCACCTACACCGACTGGGCCTCGGTGCGCTCGCTGGCCGGCGGCTCCGACCTCGACGCGGCCTCGACGTCGCGGGACGTGGGCGACTTCCTGTCGAAGGCCTACGACCTCGACCTGACGGGCACCTCGGCGGTCGTCGAGTCGACGTACGCCATGAACCGTCGCTACGGGTTCTCGCCGATCGACGCCGAGTGGGAGATGTTCGGGCAGTCCCGTGAGGGGCAGGTCGTCGTGATGAAGCTCGACGAGTCCGTCGACCTCGAGGGCGTGGAGCGGAACCTCCGTTCGCTCGGCTACACCCCTCCGTCCTCCGGCGCCGGCAACGGCGGAGTGTGGACCGGCTCGGCCGACCTGGTCGCCACCATCGACGGCTCGCTGACGCCGGTCATGCAGAACGTCGTCGTGCTTCCCTCCGAGGGAGTCGTGCTGCTCTCGGACAACCAGGCGTACGCCTCCTCCTCCGCCTCCGTCGTGACAGGGTCCGCGGCAGGGCTCGACGAGGTCCCCGGCACCTCGTCGCTCGCGGCCGCGGCCGAGTCGCCGGTCAGCGCCGTGCTCTTCGCCTCCGACTTCGCCTGCGAGGCGCTGAGCATGGCCTCCGCCGACGAGGACGACCAGGCGCTCGCCGACGACCTGGTCGCGTCGGCCGGCGGGGTCAGTCCGCTGGCCGGGGTGGTCTTCGCGGTCCAGCCCGACCGGTCGATGGTGGTGGGCATGCACTTCGAGGAGTCCTCACAGGCCTCCGACGACCTGCGACCGCGCACCGCGCTGGCCACCGGCGAGGCGCCCGGCCAGGGCGGCACCTTCCCCGAACGGTTCCGGGTGGAGGAGGCGGCCGCCGACGGCGAGGAGATCGTGATGCAGCTCGAGCCGGCCGCCGACGACCTGCCGCTGCTCAGCGACCTCACCCAGGGCCCGCTCCTGTTCGCCTCCTGCTGACCCACCGCGCCGCCGTTCGGCCTCGGCGCGTGTCGCCCGCGCCCGTGGGTGGTCCCCTCGAGTCTGGCGAGCCCGTCGTACGCGGTTCGTCCCCGCACCCGCGGGCGATCTGGAACGAAGTGCACCTCCGGGGACCGCATCGGCGACCACTTCGTTCCGAACCATCGACGTCAGCCAGCCTCTGCGCGCAACGAGGCTCGGTAGGCGATTCGCTGGTCGAGCGTCATGAGGTCCTCAGGGCACTCGTACCAGCCGTCGGGTGCGACGAGAGTCGCGGGATCCCGCAGGTCGAGCCCGACGACCTTGAAGTACTCCAGGCCGGCACGACGAAAGAGATCCTCGCGCACCACGTCGCGGCGGTGTCGCCGCGCGGTGCGGTGGGCGGCTCCGTCGAACTCGCCGACCACGCCGGCCACAGGGTCGAGCAGGTCGGCGATTCCCAGCAGTCCTCCACGTGAGTCGAAGACCGGGGCGTTGACGAGCAGCGGCGGCAGACCGGCGTCGAGTATCCAGATCAGACGTAGGCGGGTCTCGTTGGGCGACTTGCTGTTCTCGTCGGCCAGCTCCAACGCGTCTCTCACCTGTTCGATGCCCTCCCAACCCGAGTGGCTGTCGACGTACCCGCGCATCATCGAGACGGAGGCCAGCTCGGCCGCCGCCGCCATGTCCATGGCTACGCAGGCCTCACGCACGTCGGGCGCCCATCGCATCGCGTCGAACAACGCCCGACAGATGGTCGTGTACCGGAGCCCCCGGAGATCGACGACCTCGTCCTCGGCGAGCTTCTCACGGGAGAGCCGCACGGCTGAGTCACCGCGGATGCGGCTCTTCGTCCCGAGAGCGAGCGGGACGGGCAGCCGGGTCACCCCGTCGCGATCCAGTCCGTCGAAGAAGGCAGCCCGGTGCAGGCGGCAGGCCGCCCAACCGGTGACCGCTCCGTCGGTAGGCAGGCGGACCGACTGCTCCATGACTCGCTGTTCGGGCATCCCGTCGCTGACGTCTGCCGGCACGTAGAAGCCGTGGGAAGTCCTGCGCCATCCGGGGCCTCGGCTCTGCCCGCGAGTCGGTCCGGTGACCCCGGTCGGGTCGATGCGGACCGGGCGGACCAACCGCGGTGGTGGCGGACATCGCGGGCGCCAGTGGCCGCCGGTTCGGTACGACATGGTCGTGATCGGCGCGTCGTGGTAGCCGTCTCGTTCCGAACCGTCGCGTGCTCGCGATCGACAGGGTGCCCTCCGGTGACGGACCCGCGTCCGAGCGGTACGGCGGAGGGCGGGGATGCCGTACGACGGAGGGCGGGGCGGGGTGGGTCAGCGGATACGGCGGCGCTTGGTCTGGATGAGCACCTCCTGCATGTCGCGCAGCGGAGCGCCGTCGGCGTCGAAGGCATGCCGCTCCCACTCGCCCGAGGGCTCGAGCCACCACGACGCGGTGCCCCGGGAGAACGCGAGGTCGAGCAGCCGGCCCACCTCGTCCACCTGCGCCTGCCCGGGCAGCCGCACGAGCGCCTCGACGCGGCGGTCGAGGTTGCGGTGCATCATGTCGGCCGACCCGATCCACGCCTCGGGCGTGCCGGCGTTCTCGAACCAGAAGACGCGGCTGTGCTCGAGGAACCGGCCCAGGATCGAGCGCACCCTGATCGTGTCCGAGAGCCCGGGCACGCCAGGGCGCAGAGCGCAGATGCCCCGGGTGAGCAGGTCGATCGGGACACCGGCCTGGGAGGCGAGGTACAGCGCGTCGATGATCGCCTCGTCGACGATGGAGTTGGCCTTGATCCGGATCCGCGCGGGGTTGCCCGCCGCCTGGTTCGCGGCCTCGGCGCGGATCCGCTCGATGAGCCCGTCGCGGACCGAGTCGGGCGCGACGAGGAGGTTCTGGTAGTCGGTGTGCCGTGAGAACCCGGACAGGTTGTTGAACAGGTGGGCGACGTCCTCGCCGATCTCGGCGTTGGCCGTGAGCAGGCCGTAGTCCTCGTACTGCCGGGCGGTCTTGGGGTTGTAGTTGCCGGTCCCGATGTGGGTGTAGCGGCGGATGCCCTCGGGCTCCTCGCGCACCACGAGCGCCAGCTTGGCGTGGGTCTTCAGCCCGACCAGCCCGTACACCACGTGACACCCGGACTGCTCGAGCTTGCGGGCCCACCGGATGTTCGCCTGCTCGTCGAAGCGTGCCTTGATCTCCACGATCACCAGCACCTGCTTGCCGGCCTCGGCGGCGTCGATGAGGGCGTCGATGATCGGGGAGTCGCCCGACGTGCGGTACAGCGTCTGCTTGATCGCCAGCACGTGCGGGTCGTCGGCGGCCTGCTCGATGAACCGCTGCACCGACGTCGAGAACGAGTCGTACGGATGGTGGACGAGCACGTCGCGCCGCTGCAGCGCCCCGAAGACGTCCACGGGCGAGGCGGACTCGACCTCGGCGAGGTCGGTGTGCGTCGAGGGCACGAAGGCGGGGTACTTCAGCTCCGCCCGGTTGATGTCGGCGATGACGCCGAGGCCGCGCAGGTCGAGCGGCCCGGGCAGACGGAACACCTCTGCCTGGGAGACGCCGAGCTCGGAGATCAGCAGCTCGAGGATGTGGGAGTCCATCGACTCCTCGACCTCGAGGCGCACCGGCGGTCCGAAGCGACGTCGCAGGAGCTCCTTCTCCAACGCGGCAAGGAGGTTCTCGGCGTCGTCCTCCTCCACCTCGAGGTCCTCGTTGCGGGTCACGCGGAAGGTATGGACCGCGAGCACCTCCATGCCCGGGAACAGCGCCTTGAGGTGCTCTGCGATCACGTCCTCGAGCGGCACGAACCGCTGCTCGCCGACTGCCACGAACCGCGAGAAGATCGGCGGGACCTTCACGCGGGCGAAGTGGTCCTTGCCGGTCTTGGGGTTGCGCACCAGCACGGCAAGGTTGAGCGACAGCCCCGAGATGTAGGGGAACGGGTGTGCGGGGTCCACGGCCAGCGGCGTGAGCACCGGGAACAAGCGCTCCTTGAACTGCCGCTTCATCTGCTTCTGCTCCTCGCGCGTGAGGTCGTCCCAGCGAAGCAGCTCGATGTTCTCCTTGCCCAGGGCAGGGATGATCTCGTCGCGGAACAGCGCGGCCTGCCGCTGCATGAGGGCGCCCGTGGTGCTCCAGATCTGTTCGAGCACGTCGCGCGGCATCAGGCCGGACGCAGCGCGGACGGCCACGCCCGCGGCGATGCGGCGCTTGAGGCCCGCGACCCGGACCATGAAGAACTCGTCGAGGTTGGACGAGAAGATCTCCAGGTAGCGCACACGCTCGAGCAGCGGCACGGTCTCGTCCTCCGCGAGCTCGAGCACGCGGGTGTTGAAGTGCAGCCAGGAGAGCTCCCGGTCCAGGAACCTGTCCTCGACGAGGGTGGGCACTGAGACTTCGGGCGCGGCATCCATGGATCCATCGTCCCACCCCGTGGTGAACGGCGGGTAGTCATCGCGCAGCCCCGGACCGACTGCCGGTATCTTGCCGCGCATGGCCCACGCATACGTCGAGAAGGTCGAGCCCGCTGTCTTCCGCGCCCTGATGGGACTGCCCCGGCCGGTGATGCGCGCGCTCGCCGGTCGACCGGTCGTCCTCGACGGTCAGACGCTCGACCTCGAGACGCAGTGGATGCTCCGCCTGCAGCGGATCATGCGCGAGCCGGTGGTCGAGAGGCTGCCGTTCGACGAGGCCCGGTCCGCGTTGCGTCGGCAGGCCCGGCTCGTGGGGCAGACCCAGTCGATCGGGCTCGTGCGCGACCTGCAGGTGCCCGGCGCGGAGGAGGAGATCCCGGCGCGGTTGTACGTGCCGCGCAGCCAGGTCGCGAGCCCGCGGCCGTCGCCGCTGCTGTTCTTCGTGCACGGCGGCGGGATGATGTACGGCGACCTCGACTCCCACGACGCGCTGTGCCGCTTCCTGGCCGAGCGGGCCGACGTACGCGTGCTCTCCATCGACTACCGCCTCGCACCCGAGCACCGGTTCCCTGCCGCGGTCGAGGACTGCTGGGCGTCGTTCCAGTGGGTGAGCGAGTACGCCGAGCAGCTCGGCGCGGACCCGGAGCGGATCGCGGTGGGCGGCGACTCGGCCGGCGGCTACCTGAGCGCGGTGACCGCGATCCGGGCCGCCGAGGTCGGTCTTCCGGTGGCCTACCAGCTGCTGGTCTACCCCCTGACGAACATGGCCGACAAGAGCGACAGCCGGAGGATCTTCGGCGAGGGGTTCTTCCTGAGCACGGAGTTCATGGACCTCGCGGAGTCGTCGTACCTCCACGAGCACCACGACCGACGTGACCCGCGCGTGTCGGTGTACTTCCACGAGAAGGTGCCCGAGGGGCTCGCGCCCGCGTACGTCGTCACGGCCGGGTTCGACCCGCTGCGCGACGAGGGCGAGGCCTACGCGCGCATGCTCGCCGACGCCGGCGTGACGGTGGAGCTGAAGAGGTACCCCGGCTTCATCCACGGGTTCGCCAACATCGTGGGCGTCGGCCGCACCAACCGCGCGGCGATGGCCGAGGTCGCGGTGAAGCTCAGGCGCGCGCTGACCTGAGCGGTGTCAGCCGAGGCCTCGGGCGTACTGCACGTCGGTGTCCGCGTCGGCGTGGGTGAACCCGAGGCCGGAGTACACCGCGATCGCCGGCGCGTTGTCGGCCTCGACGTAGAGGATCACCTCCGCGAGCCCGCGGTCCCGCAGGTGGTGGAGACCGGTGAGGGTGAGCGTCCTGCCCAGCCCGCGCCCCTGGGCGTAGGGCGAGACTCCGACCACGTACACCTCCCCGACACGGTCGTCGTGCACCTTGGTCCAGTGGAAGCCGAGCAGCGAGGGGCTGTCGATGAAGTCGTTGGCCTCGTTCGGGGGCGCGTCGGCCGGCTCCGCCAGGAACAGCCCCTCGGGGTCGAACCACGGCTCGTCCATCCGCTGCTCGAGGTCGTCCCTCGACATGTTGCCCTGCTCGGGGTGGTCCGCGAACGCCTCGGCGTTGATCGCGAGGAACGCCTCCTCGTCCTGACCCCGCCGGAAGGTGCGCACGACGACCCCGGCTGCCGGAGTGACCGGAGGCAACGGCTCGTCGTCGGTCAGGGGGCGACGCATCACCCACAGGTCGCGGACCCGGTCGAAGCCGAGCGCGGCGGCGAGCCGTGCGGCCGCTGGGTGGTTGCCGTGGGACCACGCCGAGATCGGGCTGCTCGGGTAGGCGGCGAGGACCTCCTGTGCGAGAGCCTGCCCCACGCCGGCGCCGCGGGAGCGGGGCGCCACCACGAGGTTCAGGTCCACGCGACCGGAGTCGTCGGACGGCGCGGCCAGGGCGAAGCCGGTCACCGCACCTGCGTCGTCGCGTGCCACCCACAACGCCTTGTCCCGCAGGCCGCCGCGCCGCAGCGACAGGAGCGTGGCCTCGTTGAGGGGGCTGCGCCCGTCCTCGCGTGCGGCGTCGGCCGCCACCCGTCGTACCGCCTCCGCAGGGGCCTCCGCGGCAGCCGCGTCGGAGGGGCCGGCGCCGGGGACAACCGGTCCGGTGTCTGCGGCGTCGTACTGGTCAGGGGTCACCCGCGCGATGGACATCACGTGGCCACTCTAGGGAAGAACCGCATGATCGCCGAAGCACGGGGAACCGTGCGGATGACCACTTGTCGAGGTTTGGGAGTTATGTCATGAACGAAGCGTTGACGCTTACGTTCGCAGTCGCCGTCCCGTTTCTCTGCCTGGGACTGCTGCTGTGGCTCGCCCGCCTCGAGGACACCCTGACCGACGGCCTGGAGCCCGCGACGGCGACCCGCGAGCCGGCGCCCGTGGCGGTGAACGAGGCTGTCGTCCCTGCGACCGCCGCCGCCTGATCGCGGTCGCAGCACGGGTCTCCTAGTCGGAGACCACCTCGTCCTCGATGTCGGTGTCCTCGGGCTGTACCGAGCGATCCACCGCCGGGATCACGAACCGGTACCCCACGTTGCGCACCGTGCCGATCAGCGCCTCGTGCTCCGGGCCCAGCTTGGCCCGCAGCCGCCGCACGTGCACGTCGACCGTCCGGGTGCCTCCGAAGTAGTCGTATCCCCACACCTCCTGCAGCAGCTGCTGCCGCGTGAACACGCGCCCGGGGTGCTGGGCGAGGTACTTGAGCAGCTCGAACTCCTTGAACGTGAGGTCGAGCGGGCGTCCTTCGAGCTTCGCGGTGTACGTCGCATCGTCGACCGTGACCTCGCCGGAGCGGATCACGTGAGCCTCCGGGTCCGCCTGCTCCTTGGCCGCCGTGAACCTGCCGAGGGCCAGCCGGAGCCGGGCCTCGAGCTCGGCGGGCCCGGCCGTCGTCAGGAGGACGTCGTCCATGCCCCAGTCCACGGCGACGACCGAGAGGCCGCCCTCGGTGACGATCAGCAGCACCGGCTGGTCCGAGCCCGTCGTACGGATCAGCCGGCACAGGTCGCGGGCGTGGGCGAGGTCCTTGCGTCCGTCGATGAGCACGACGTCGGAGTCCGGGGCCTCGAGCAGCGCGCTTCCCTCGGCCGGCAGGATCCGCACGTGGTGGGGCAGCAGGGCGAGGGCGGGAAGCACCTCGGCGGAGGGTTGGAGTGCGCTCGTCAGGAGGAGCAGGGTGCTCATGGCACCTCCTCGGGTGTGAGGGGGTAGCCGACTCGCCGTTGAGCCGCGCTGCGTCCGGCCTGTCGCCGCGTGACACGTGGTCTGGACGACTTGGCCAGGTAAGGCAGGATACCTGACATGGGAGAGCAGCCCCGCGCGAACGAGACGGCCGGTCCGGTGGTGACCGTGCGCTACTGGGCTGGCGCGCGCGCCGCGGCGGGCGTGGCGGAGGAGTCGTTCCCCGCGCCGACCAGCCTCGCCGACCTGCTCGACGAGGTCACCACGCGTCACCTCGACCGGCCGCGCCTCAAGGACGTCGTCTCGGTGTGCTCGGTGCTGGTCGGCGACAGGCCCGTCAGTACGTCGGACCCGGCGGACGTCGTACTGGAGCCCGGCGACACCGTCGAGCTGCTCCCGCCCTTCGCCGGCGGCTGACGCGCCCTCGAGCCGGAACCAGCCGTCAACGTAAAGAAATGGTCACTTCTGACTATTAGGGCGTAACGCCTTTCGACCCCCTCTCGTTATCAGGGAAGTCCGTCGTCCAACCACGCGCGACGGCTTCGGGTTTTCGGCCCTCGACTGAAGGGCCGGGGGGAATCGGAAGGTAGTGCGAGATGCACATCAAGAACAGTCTGCTGCGCGTGGCCGCAGCCGCGACCGTCACGGCGTTCCTGACAGTCGGCGGCGGTGTTCCGGCGCAGGCCGCGATGGTGTCCGGCGACGACGGCAAGGCTTCGGAGCAAGGGACGACGCAGGGCGACGCAGGCCAGCAGACGGCTGACGAGAAGCAGGCCGCGGCGGACGACAAGCAGGCACAGGGCACCGAGAACCAGCCCGAGGAGACCAAGGGCGCCGAGGGTGCGACCGCTCCTGCCGAGCAGAGCGGCGAGAGCAAGGCTGTCGAGCCTGCACCGAGCCGGGACAGCAAGGCACAGGGCCCGAGGACGACCGACAGGCCGGCGACCTCGAAGCCGAGCGGCAACTCCGTGGACAAGAGCGCCAACGGCAACGGCCACACGCCGGTCACGGTGTGCCACGCGCTGGGCAACGGCGGCTTCATCGAGATCACCTTCGACGAGAACGCCCTGGAGAAGCATCTCGACAACCACGGGGACATCTACCCGGTCCCGAGCACCGGCTGCCCGGTTCCCGTCGAGACCCTGGTCGCCGGCGGCGGCACCGAGCGCGCCTCTGTCTGTCACATTCTCGGCAACGGCTCGTACAACCTGCTGACCTTCGACGACAGCGCCCTTCGCGCACACCTGGCGCACGGCGACCACGAGGCCACCGACGTGGCCGACTGTGAGACGGCGGCCCCCTTGGCTCCCGCGGACGACCCGACGGAACCGGACCTGACGTCGGCCACCGCCGCCGACCGGGTCGTCGAGAAGTTCCAGGTGCTGGGCGCCCAGGCCGAGCGGGACGCGGAGCCCGAGGTGCTCGGAGTGCAGGCGACTGCCAACCGGGCTCCCGCCGTCGTGGCGCCCGCAGCCGGGATCCTTCCGGCCACCGGTGCAGGGGACTACGCCCTCGTGCTGGTCGGTGCCGCCGGTCTCATCGCGGCCGGTGCCGCCCTTCTCGCTCGTCGTCGGCTGCACGGCGACAGCTGACCTGGCGGTCGCACACCCAGCAGACTCCTACGAGAGCCCCGTCGGACCCGGTCCGGCGGGGTTCTCGTGCTCCGGGAGGCGATGCGTCACCCTCGCAGACGTCCGGTTCGGTACGAAAGGGTCGTCAGAGCCGCCGGTCCTCAGCCGTTTCGTACCGAATGCCGACTCACACGGGGGACGGCAGCCCGGTCCGCTGTGGCGCGAAGCGGGGTCGGACCGGTCCCCCTTCCGGGTGCTCGGCAAAAGGGACGGACATGACCTGATGGCGTCATACGGGCTCCTTTCTCGCCTTGTCGGCCCGAACCGCTCCCCCGTGGCAGTGGGGGCAGTCCTCTCGTCGGGTACGGAAATGCCCTGGGAGGGCCGGCGCCGATCCGTGCACCGGCAAACGACTGGCCTTTCAGGGAAAGGCCGGGGGGACCACAGGGGGTGCGATGCACGCCAGACCGAGTCTGCGGCGCATGGCCGTAGCAACGACTGTCACAGCCTTGACCACGTTGGGAGCGCTGGCTCCCGTCTACGCCGATGAGGACACCAGCGGCGCTGGGAGCGCGGCGAGCGCCGAAGCATCGGCGGATGCCGGCGGCGGGCCGAACGAGAACGCCGCCGACGCCGCGTTCGAGGCGACCGGCGAGACCGACGACGACTCCTCGGAGAGCACGACCGGCTCCTCGAGCGAGCACTCGGCCGAGACCTCGGGCGATCACCCAGGCGACCACCCAGGCGGTCCGCCTGAGAACCGCACGACGGGTCCGGACCACAGCCTGGGCAACGCCTCGACGCAGGGGACCGTGCCGAGCCCGCAGCCGGAGAGCAACGCAGACCAGAACGACGGCGGCGCGAACGCGTACGACTGCGAGGACGGTCCCGAGGGCCCGTACTGCGCCACCACGCGTCACGGGTCAGAGAACGGCCTCGGTGACGGCGAGGCCGTCGGCCGACCCGCGGCGGGCAGCGTCGGCCGCGCCGACAACAAGAACCCGCCCGGTCAGGAGCCCGGTCCCGAGGACGGCAACCGCGGCTACGAGTGCGACTGGCCCGGCTCGCGGCCCAACCAGGGGATCGCCGAGGGCAACCCGGCGCACACCGGGTGCGTGACGGAGGAGAAGCCCCCGGTGAAGGTGACGCCGCCGGAGCAGCCCGTCACGCCGCCGGAGCAGCCGGTGACGCCGCCGGAGCAGCCGGTGACGCCGCCGGAACAGCCCGTGATCCAGCCGGTGCAGCAGCCCGAGCAGCCGGCCGCCCAGCCGGTCCAGGAAGAGATCGCCGGTGTCCAGCAGGAGGTTGCCCCCAGCGGGGTCCTGCCCGCAGCGGGTGCTGACGACCACGAGGTCCTCCTGCTGACGGGCGCGGGCCTGGTCGTCGTCGGCGGGCTGCTGCTGAGCCGCCGTCGTCCCGTGCGGGTCGGCGCCCACGTGCGGAGGGACTGACCGCAACGCGACCGCAAGGTGATCCGCTGACAGCCCCGTCGAGCACCGCACGTGCTCGACGGGGCTCGTCCTTGCCGGCGCGGCCGCTGCCGGTGCACGGACGGCGCGAGCCCGGCGCGGACGAAGGTGGTTGAATCCCAGCGTGAGTGATGGAGCCTGGGTCCTTGTCGTCGCGCTCGTGCTGGCCACCGGCTTCGGGGTCTGGCGTGCAGCGAGTGACGGCCGCTTCCGCGGCACCCACCAGGTCCGAGGTGCCGCGACCGTCGACGAGCAGCAGGAGCGACCGGTGAGCGTGCTGGACGGCGCCGACATCGAGCACGAGCTGGGGGAGCGCGCGACGCTGCTGCAGTTCTCGTCAGCCTTCTGCGCCCCCTGCCGCGTCACCCGCCGCGTGCTGACCGAGGTGGCCCAGGTGGTCCCCGGCGTGGCGCACGTCGAGGTCGACGCGGAGCACCACCTCGACCTCGTCCGCAGGCTCGGCGTCACGCGCACCCCGACAACGCTTGTTCTCGACGCCCACGGCCGGGAGGTCTCGCGCGCCAGCGGGGCGCCGCAGCGCGACGAGGTGATCGCCACGTTGGCCAGGGCCATCCCGTGACCCGGATCCTCTTCGTGTGTACCGCGAACATCTGCCGTTCCGCGTACGCCGAGCTGCGCACCGCGCAGCGGGGCGTCGAGGGGCTCGAGGTCAGCAGTGCCGGGACCCATGGCTGGATCGACCATCCGATGGACCGCCCCATGGCGGCAGAGCTCCGGGCACGCGGGGTGGACCCGTCCGGGTTCCGGAGCCGGCGCCTCACGAAGGGCATGGTCGACGAGGCCGACGTGGTGCTCACTGCCACCGCTGCGCACCGCACCTTCGTGCTCCAGGAGCTGCCGACTGCGGTGCGCCGCACCTTCAGCCTCGGCCAGCTCGCCGCCGCCCTCGAAGCGGTGCCCGCCGGGGTGTCGGGGCAGGAGCTCCTGGCGGCCGCGCGCAGGGCGCGCGCGACTGCGGTCTCCGACGACGACGTGGCGGACCCGTTCGGGCGTGGGCAGGAGGCCGCCGCCGCTGCAGCCGCGCACATCGATGAGCTGCTCGACCGGCTGCTGCCTCGACTTCATCTCTCTCTGTGAGACGCGCGTCCGTATCGCGAGACACGGACTGTGAGTTCCGGAACCGGTCGTCTAGTGTCTCCCGCATGCCTTCGACCATGCTCACCAAGCGCCGTGCAGTGGACCACTGCCTCGTGCGCTCGGCGCTGTGTCGAATGTCCTGACGGGTACGTCCCGTCCGGTCCTCCCAGGACCCGTTGTGTGAGCCCTGACGCGTGCTCCACGTCGACGTACCCGTGCCTAGCTCTTAGGCCCTTCCCTCCCTTTGCAGCACTGCCGCAGCCCGCGTGACGCAGTGCCGGACGGCGACGTCCGGCGGTCCCGTCTGCCGGCGGCGGGTCGCTGCACGCCCATCGCAGGAGAACTCATGTCCAGCCACACCCGCATCGATCCGCGCGGTCCGCGGTTGGCAGCCACGTTGACCACCGCGCTTCTCGGTGTCGTGCTGCTCACCGCCCCGTCGACCACGGCCACGGCCCTGCTCGTCGTGCAGACGGCGTTGTTCGCCGTCGGAGCGTTCGCAGGGATCCAGAACACCCCGTACGCCTGGCTCTTCAAGCGCCTCGTCCGGCCGCGTCTCGCACCGCCGACCGAGCTCGAGGACGCAGCGCCACCTCGTTTCGCGCAGGCCGTCGGTCTGGCGTTCGCGCTGGTGGCGCTCGCCGGCTTCGGCACCGGCGTCACCGCTCTCGGGCTGGTGGCCACCGGCTTCGCGCTGGCGGCCGCCTTCCTCAACGCAGCCTTTGGCTTCTGCCTCGGCTGCGAGCTCTACCTGCTCGTACGACGGGCGCTCCCCACGAGCCGGGCAACCGCAGACCCCAACCAGACAACGAACAACGGCGCCGTCTCGGTCGCCGCAGAGAGGTAACACCATGAGCCGCAACGAAGTACTCGTGACCGCCGACTGGGTCGAGGAGCATCTCGACGACCCGACCGTCGTCCTCATCGAGGTCGACGAGGACACGACCGCCTACGACAAGGGGCACATCCGCAACGCGATCAAGCTCGACTGGAGCGTGGACCTGCAGGACCAGGTGCGCCGCGACGCCGTGAGCCGCGAGCAGTTCGCCGCCCTCCTCTCCGAGCGCGGTGTGCGCAACGACCACACCGTCGTCCTCTACGGCGGGAACAACAACTGGTTCGCCGCCTACGCCTACTGGTACTTCAAGCTCTACGGGCACCAGGACGTGCGCCTCCTCGACGGTGGTCGCAAGAAGTGGGAGCTCGCAAGCCGCCAGCTCAGCGACGAGGTGCCGGTGCGCGAGCGGACCGACTACGTCGCGGGCGACCAGGACCGCGCGATCCGGGCCTTCCGCGACGAGGTCGTCGACGCGATCGGCACCAAGAACCTGATCGACGTGCGCAGCCCCGACGAGTACGCCGGCCGGCTGCTGGCCCCCGCCCACCTCCCGCAGGAGCAGGCGCAGCGCGCCGGCCACATCCCGACGGCCGCGAACGTGCCGTGGAGCAAGGCCGCCAACGACGACGGAACCTTCAAGTCCGACGAGGAGCTCAAGAAGCTCTACACCGACGCCGGGGTCGACTGGGACAAGGAGACCATCGCCTACTGCAGGATCGGTGAGCGTTCCTCGCACACCTGGTTCGTGCTGCACGAGCTGCTCGGCGAGACCTCGACGAAGAACTACGACGGCTCGTGGACCGAGTACGGCTCGCTGATCGGTGTGCCGATCACCCTCGGCGACGAGCGCGGAGAGGCCTGATGGGCACGGCGATCGCAGGGTGCGGCGCGCCCGCAGGCGGCTACGGGATCGACGGGGTCGACGCGACCAGGGAGGCGGTGATCCAGGGCGTCGTGACCTCCGGGTCGGGCGAGCCGGTGGCCAACGCCTATGTCCGGCTGCTCGACCGCAGCGGTGAGTTCACCGCCGAGGTGCAGACCTCGGACACCGGGTCGTTCCGCTTCTTCGCCTCCACCGGGGCCTGGACGCTTCGGGTCCTCGCCCCACAGGTGGACCGGGTGGACCAGGAGGTCGAGGCCCGGACCGGGGCGGTCGCCGAGGTGGCGATCCGGCTCTGACACGCCTTCGTGCAGGTCAGAGGGGTTTGAGGACCCGCTCCTGGGGAACCAGCGAGCCAGATCGTCCTGCCACTCTTCACTCCTGAGGCGGACGAGGCCCCCGCGTTGCTTACGCAGCCGACGCGGGGGCCTTCTCATGTCCGGCCGGGGCACCACTCCCGGCCGCCACTGTTCACTCACCGCCAGCGTTCCCGGCAGGACCGTACGAAAACACCGGTCCAGACGGCTTGCGGTCCGGTCTTCGGATGCCCCTCCGCAGCTTCCGTTCCCGAGGACCGGAGATTGCTGTGGAACCGCGGTTTCCACAGCAAGAACAGGTCCCTGGGACCCGGAGACCCGGGCGCGGACCTGGGACGCGGGTCATGGCCGAACGGGGAAGTAGCGCCGCCACTCGTCCGACAGGGTGCGCGGCAGGTTCCGCGCGTGTCGGGACTCGAGGGCGCGTTGCACCCGCTCGATCGTCCTGTCAGGTCGCCGGTACATGTCGCGGGCGACGACCTTGACCACCCGCCACTGCTCCTCGCCGAACCACTCGTCCCTCTGGATGTCGGTGTCCCACTGGTCGAGGTTGGTGCGGTGCTGCTGACCGTCGTACTCGATGACGATGCGCAGATCGGGGTACGACAGGTCGAGCCGCATCATCACCGAACCGTCGCGGCGGCGCAGCGTGAAGTTCACAAACGGCTCCGGCAGGCCGGCGAGCACGATGAGCATGCGCAGCCGGGACTCCATCGGGGAGTCGACACCTTCCCGCAGGAGGTCGGCGGCGCGCCTCGCGAGCTCGCTGCCGCGCGCCGTCCAGGCCCTGCTCGCCTGCCGCAGGTCGCCCGTCGTCGCGAGGCCCCGCTTCACGATCGCGTCACCGAGCACCACCAGGTCGACGAGGCTGAGCGTGTCAGCCAGCTCCAGGAAGAGCTGGACCGGGCTGGACACGCGCACCCCGAGGTGAGTCGTGACCGCTGCTTCGGCGACGGCGGTGTGATGGCGGATGCCGTCCCTCCGGCGTCGGTCCGCCTTGGTGAACACGCTGATGTGGACCTCGTGGTCATCCGGGACCGGGAGGCGATGGACCACGGCCGCGCTGAAATGGCTCGCGAAGGCCGACGGCGGGTGGAGCAGCAGGGCAGCCTCGATGTAGGTCGTCGGCCAGACCCGGACGTCGCTGCTGATGTGCGCGCCGGTGTACAGCCGGCGGAAGCCCGGACCGCGGAGCATGGCGTCCGTGACGCCGGCTCGGAGTGCGGCCGCGCGCGTGAACGGTGTGGTCGGGTCGAAGGTCAGCCGGGGCATGAGCAGACGATGCCAAGATCCGGGCGGGCGCCGCCGCGGCTGTCCACAGGCTGCCTCGGGCGCGAGCCGGGCCATGGAGGGCACGACCGGTCCCCAGGACCGGTTCTTGCTGTGGATCGGCCCGTTCGGCAGCAACAACAGGTCCCGGGGACGGATTTCGTCGCACAAGACGCCTTGGGCCGGTTCGTGGTCGTCTGGACGGGTCTGGCACGTCGGGGCCCGGCTTCCGTAGGGTGTCGCGGGTCATGAACCGATCACGCGACGACGAGTACGCCGAGGCCTATCGACGCGGCTACGAACGGGCCCGCCAGGGCGCCGAGCCGACGGTCCGCCTGGACGAGATGCCGACGGAGGCCCATCGGGTCCCTGTCCAGCGCGATGGCGAGGACGGCCAAGAGCCGACCCAGCAGATCGGCTTCCTCGCCGGAGCGTTCGCCGCTTCGACGTACGACGACGGGGTGGACGAGCCGGGCGTCCAGAGCGACGCCTCGCACGAACGGACGCCGGACACCGGTCGTCGAGACGAGCGCCGGCGGCGCCGGCCCCGGGTCGCGGCGCTGGCGGGGCTCGCGCTGGTGCTCGTCGTCGGAGCGTTCGGGATCGGCCGGATGTTCGCCGACGACGGCATGACCACGGGCTCGGGGGCCGGCGAGTCCGAACCGACCGGGACCGATGGCCAGCAGGCCTACGAGGGCGCCGTGCGCGCGGTCCGCGTCGCCAGTGCGAGCGCGACCTGCCAGTCGGCGGGCAGCGTCGACGCCGCCGGCAACCCGGTGACCTACGAACCTGCCAAGGCCCATGACTCCGACCTGACCACCGCCTGGCGGTGCGACGGCACAGGCATCGGGCAGGCGCTCACCCTGGAGCTACCGCAGCAGACCTCGCTGTCGGAGGTGGGGCTCGTCCCCGGCTACGCGAAGACCGACCCGGCCAACGGGGTGGACCGGTACGCCGAGAACAACCGGATCACCCGCGTGCGCTGGCGGTTCGAGGACGGCACGACGTTCGTGCAGCGGATGAGCGCGGACCCGGACGACCGCTCGATGCGCACCATGCGCATCCCCGTGACGGAG
>DASTPU010000004.1:0-6950 GCA_035762105.1 Nocardioidaceae bacterium
TCTTGGCTTCGACTTCGGCGAGGATGTCGCGGTCTGAGAGCAGCACAGGGAGAACCTACCTGCACATGGGAGGCTCGTGACATGCATCCGCCGTACGTCGCCGTGGTCGGCCCCTCGCAGCCGGACCACGCGGGGACGACCGAGGCCGCACGCGAGGCGGGACGCCTCCTCGCCGACCTGGGGTACGTCGTGGTCACCGGCGGGCTCGGTGGCGTGATGGCGGCTGCGGCACTGGGCGCCTCGGAGGCTGGCGGCACGACGGTGGCGATCCTCCCCACGGCAGACCGTGGTGACGCAGCGCCCGGCAACACCGTGGTCATCCCGACCGGCATGGGCGAGATGCGCAACGCGCTGGTCGTGCGCACCGCCGACGCAGTGCTCGCGATCGGCGGTGCCTGGGGCACGCTCTCGGAGATCGCTCTCGCTGCGAGGACCGGTGTCCCGGTCTTCGCGGTCGACAGCTGGGACCTTCCCGGTCCCGAGGTCGTGGCGTGCGAGACGGTCGTCGACGCGGTCGCGAGTCTGGCAGCGGCACTCGGTCGCTGAAGGGGCCGCCGAGGCGCCGAGGCGTCGGGTACTATTCCTGCCGGTAGCCCCACAAGGGCTCCGTCTGCGGATGTAGCTCAGTTGGTAGAGCGCGACCTTCCCAAGGTCGATGTCGCGAGTTCGAGTCTCGTCATCCGCTCGTTGGACAAGGGCTCCCGGACTTTCCGGGAGCCCTTTTCACGTTCTCGGGCCGTGGCCCACCGTGGGGAGGCTCAGCCTGGGAAGCTGATCGTCCTCACGACATGGCGGCGGATCCGGTCGGCAAGGTCCTGCTCGGGCAGGCTGCCCGCGACGAGGATCCGGTTGCCGCCCCGCATCAGGACGACGCTCGTGTAGGGGTCGACGTTGCCGGTGTTCGCCTCGAAGTGGGTGAAGACCCATCGGGCACGCACCCGCGCGTCCTTGCCGTTTACGGTGAACTCGAGCTCCTCGTAGCCCTCGCCGAACTCCTCCATGAACGTCGACCGCTCGGCCTCGAGCTCCTTGACGGTGTCACGCCTTGGCTGCAGGTCGAGGGCGACGGTCAGGCCGTTGTCGTCGTCGTACCAGTACCACTTGTGCCAGCTGGCCTTGTGGCGCGTGTAGCCGGTCGGGATCTCGATGGCGGCGTGCTCGACGCCGCCGTCCGGGGAGACGGCCTCGACGTTGCGGGTCTTGTAGACGACCGCCTCCGCGTTGGCGGCGCCGGCCCCGAGCAGGGCGCTCGCTGCCAGGGCGGCTGCGGTGATGGTGGGGGTGAGGGCGGTACGGGCGGACATGGTCGTTCTCTTTCGCTGGCGGGCCGGTCGACCGGCGCTGGGACTTGGTCGTGCCCTCCAGACGCGACCCGGCCGGCGAAGGTTGCACGAGGCCCACCTGGCCGCGAACAGATGGGGTCTTTTCAGCACGAAAGCGCTCTCACCCCCCACGGACGTCGCTGCTCCGCTACCTTCCCCTTAGAGGGGCGCGCAGCGGACCGCTCGTCCGCTGGAAGCTCCGTGCGGCGACGTCCAGAGGAGTTCCCATGACCCGTAGAGCAGTTGTGCTGATCGGCACAGGAGTCGGCCTGACCGCCCTGATCCTCTCCTCGTGCGCCGCCCCGACCGAGGAGCGCGACACCGGGGGCGGCGGCGGGGACGGCGGGGTCGCGGCGGCCGAGGCCACCTCGGCGGAGGACTTCGGCGGCATGGAGGAGCTGGTCGCGGCCGCTCAGGAGGAGGGTGAGCTGAACGTGATCGCCCTGCCGCCGGACTGGGCCAACTACGGCGAGATCATCGACACCTTCGCCGAGAAGTACGACATCACGGTGAACTCCGCACAGCCCGACGCGGCCAGCCAGGACGAGATCAACGCGGCCAACCAGCTCGAGGGCACCGACCGCGCACCTGACGTCTTCGACCTCGGCCAGTCGGTGGCGCTGGCGAACACGGACATGTTCGCGCCGTACAAGGTGGAGACCTGGGACGACATCCCCGACGAGTTCAAGGACCCGGACGGCACCTGGGTCAACGACTACGGCGGGTACATGTCGATCGGCTACGACTCCAGCAAGGTCCCCGACGTCTCGACGCTCGACGACCTGCTGGGCTCCGACTTCCGCGGGAAGGTGGCGCTCAACGGCAACCCGACCGAGGCGGGTGCGGCGTTCAGCGGCGTGATGATGGCCTCGATCGCCAACGGCGGCTCTGCCGACGACATCGCGCCGGGCGTGGAGTACTTCCAGAAGCTCAAGGACGCAGGCAACTTCCTCCCGGTCGACCCGACGCCCGCCACGGTGGAGTCGGGGCAGACCCCGGTCGTCATCGACTGGGACTACCTCAACGCCGCACTGGCCAAGGACATCCCGACCTGGAAGGTCGTCGTCCCGGAGGGCGCTGTCGTGGCCGGCTACTACTTCCAGGCGGTGAACGCCGACGCTCCGAACCCGGCCGCGGCCCGGCTGTGGCAGGAGTTCCTCTACTCCGACGAGGGGCAGAACCTCTGGCTCGAGGGCGGCGCCCGGCCGGTCCGTGCGGAGGCGATGGCCGAGGCCGGGACGATCGACCAGCAGCTGTACGACGCGCTCCCGGAGGTCTCGGGTGACCCCGTGATCCCGACCAACGAGCAGACCGAGAAGGCGGCGCAGTACCTGTCCGAGAACTGGGCCAAGGTGGTTGGCTGAGCCGATGGACGCACACCTCGGGGTCTCGGCGTGAGTCGCCGCGCGGCGGTCACGCCGGCCCTCGGGCTGCTCCCGTTCCTCGGCTACCTCACGATCTTCCTGCTCATCCCCACCGTCACCGTGGTGGTGGGGGCGTTCCAGGAAGACGGCAGCTTCTCGACCGCGAACATCGAGGCGCTGTTCAGCGAGACCGCGCTGCGGACGCTGTGGAACAGCATGCTGCTGTCGGGCTCCACCGCAGTCATCGGGGCGGTGTTCGGTGCCGTGCTGTCCTACCTGGTGGTCACCGCCGCACCGACGAGCCTGATGCGCCGGGCGGTCACCTCCGTCGCCAGCGTCCTCGCCCAGTTCGGCGGCGTCACTCTGGCCTTCGCGTTCATCGCCACCCTCGGCTTCTCCGGCGTCCTGACCGAGCTGCTCCGGACCAGCCTCGGCGTCGACGTGTTCGGCTCCGGATGGCTCTTCGGCCTTCCCGGGCTGATCCTGGTCTACACGTACTTCCAGATCCCCCTGATGGTGATCGTCTTCCTCCCCGCGCTCGAGGGCCTGCGGCCCCAGTGGCACGAGGCGGCGCTGAACCTCGGGGCCACCACCCGGCAGTACTGGACCCAGGTGGCCATCCCCCTGCTGCGTCCCGCGTTCCTCGGGTCCATGTTGCTGCTGTTCGCGAACGCCTTCGCCGCCTATGCGACCGCGGCGGCGCTGGTGAGCCAGGGCAACCCGATCGTGCCCCTGCTGATCCGGTCCGCCCTCACCAGCGAGATCGTGCTCGGCCGGCAGAACCTCGCGTTCGCGCTCGCCTTCGAGATGATCGTCGTGGTCTCGGTGGTCATGACGGCCTACGCGCTGCTGGTGCGTCGTACCTCCCGGTGGCTGCGATGAGGACCTCCCGCACCTGGCGCACCACCCGGGTCACTCTTCTCCTGCTCTTCGCGTTGTTCTTCCTGGTCCCGCTCTACGCCATGCTCGACTTCAGCACACGCGACATCGGCGGGGGCAGGTCGGGCGCGGCGTGGGCCGCGCTCGTCACCGACCCCGACCTGTCGTCGGCGATCGTCACGTCGCTGGTGCTGGCACTGCTGACGGTCCTGGGGATGCTGCTGCTCCTGCTCCCGACCATGATCTGGGTGCGGCTCCGGATCCCGAACGCCGGACGACTGGTGGAGTTCCTCTGCCTGCTGCCGCTCGCGATCCCTGCGCTCGTCATCGTGGTGGGCATGCGCAACGTCTACACCTGGGTCAACTACCTGGTCAGCGACTCGGTGTTCACCCTGACCTTCGTCTACGTCGTGCTCGTGCTGCCCTACGCCTACCGGGCGATCGACGCGGCCCTGTCCGCCATCGACGTGGTCACCCTCTCCGAGGCGGCGCGTTCGCTCGGAGCCGGCTGGCTCACGGTGATCACCCGGGTCGTCGTGCCCAACATCTGGTCCGGCGTGCTCTCCGCGGCGTTCATCTCGGTCGCACTCGTTCTCGGCGAGTTCACCATCGCCTCGCTCACGAACTACGAGAATCTGCAGGTGGTCATCAACTTCCTCGGGAAGAGCGCGGCACGGACGTCCGTGGCAGCGTCGCTGGCGGCCCTGCTCTTCGGGTTCACGCTGCTGCTGGCCCTGTCGTACGTCGGCCGTGGGCGTGGCCGGGAAGGAAGGCCGACGTGACCTCCCGACAGAGCGCCGGTGTCGAGGTGGTCCTCCAGGGACTCGAACGTCACTACGGCACCGTGCACGCCCTCGCGGGCCTCGACCTCCGGATCGAGCCGGGTGAGCTCGTCGCGCTGCTCGGGCCCTCCGGCTGCGGGAAGACGACGGCGCTGCGGATCCTCGCGGGCCTGGAGCGTGCCGATGCCGGACGGGTCCTGGTCGGCGGCCGGGACATCAGCGATGTCCCGGCCAACCGGCGCGACATGGGCATGGTCTTCCAGGCCTACAGCCTGTTCCCGCACATGACGGTGCTCGAGAACGTCGCCTTCGGCCTCAAGATGCGCGGGGTGAGCCAGCAGGAGCGCCGCGCCCGTGCCACCGAGACCCTCGAGCTGGTCGGGCTCGCGACCCAGCGAGACCGTTACGCACACCAGCTCTCCGGCGGCCAGCAGCAGCGGGTTGCGCTGGCCCGCGCGCTCGCGATCGAGCCCTCCGTGCTGCTGCTCGACGAGCCGCTGTCGGCCCTCGACGCCAAGGTGCGCGCCCAGCTGCGCGAGGAGATCAGGCGGGTCCAGCTCGAGGTCGGACGCACCACGGTCTTCGTCACGCACGACCAGGAGGAGGCGCTGGCGATCGCCGACCGGGTCGGCGTCATGTCCAACGGCCGGCTCGAGCAGATCGCGCCACCCGAGGAGCTCTACAGCCGGCCGCGGACCCAGTTCGTCGCGGAGTTCGTCGGCCTGACCAACCGGCTCGAGGCCGTCGTCGACGGGTCGACCGCCACGGTCCTCGGCGCACGGGTGCCCCTGCTGGACGGCTCGGTCACCGGCCGCGGGGTCGCGCTGGTGCGACCCGAGGCGCTCGTCATCGACCCGGACGCCGACGGCAACGCCACCGTCACCTCTCGCTCGTTCCTCGGCTCCCTGTCCCGGGTGACCTGCACACTCGACGGCGGGGTGGAGGTCGTCGCCCAGTCCGCCGGTGCCGAGGTCTCCGGTCTGGAGCCGGGCAAGCGGGTCCGCGTGAGCGTCGGCCCTTCGCCGGTGCTCGTCGTGCCGGGGTGACCGCCGCCGCCTGACGACCGCCCCGACCCCCGAGCCGGCCCGACCCGGCCGCTAGGTTTGCGGCGTGGCCACGGAGGTACGACTGCGCGACGGGTCCCGTGCCCTGATCTGGGGACTGCTGCCCTCCGACCGGGACGGGCTCCGCGAGGCCTACGAGCACCTCTCACCGGAGACCAAGCTGCACCGGTTCCTCACCCCTGTGCCACACCTGACCGAGGCGATGCTGCACCACCTCGTGGACGACGTGGACGGCGTGGACCACGTGGCGCGCGTGCTCTTCGTCGTCGACGAGCAGGGCGTCGGTGAGCCGGCGGGCCTCGCCAGGATGATCCGCTACGCCGACGAACCGTCCGCGGCCGACGTCGCGGTGACGGTCACCGACGAGAACCAGGGACGCGGTATCGCCTCCGCCCTGCTCGACGACCTGCTCCGGCACCGGCCCGAGGGGGTCGAACGGATCGTCACGGAGGTGGCCGCGGACAACCCGGCCTCGTTGGCGATGCTGCGCCGGCTCGGCCCCACGGCCGTCGAGCACGACGGCGCCCATCTGCTGAGCGTCACCGTCGAGCTGCCTCCTCCCGCGCCCGACCGGCCGCCTCGGCCTCTCGGCGAGCATCCTGCCGGCGGCCGGCCGCCAGGCTCGACACGGTCGTGACCGCCAGCACCAGCACGATCACCAGCAACGAGAGCAGCGTCGGGACCTCGGGCACCGCGGGCCACTGCATGTGCGCCCAGTGCAGCGCGAGCTTGACCCCGATGAAGCCGAGGATCGCCGCCAGCCCGTAGCCGAGGTGGACGAGCTTGCTCAGCGCACCCTCCAGCACGAAGTAGAGCGCACGAAGGCCCAGAAGCGCGAAGGCGTTCGTCGCGAAGACCAGGAACGGGTCCCCGGTGATGCCGTAGACGGCGGGGACGGAGTCGACCGCGAAGACGATGTCGGTCGCGAGCACGGCGAGCACCACCAGGGCGAGCGGTGTGAGTGCCCGCCGGCCGTCGACCCGGCCGAGCAGCCGCGTCCCGTCGTACCCCTTGGTGACGGGGAAGAATCGGCGCGCGACCCGCACGCTGCGGAGGTCGTCGACGTGCACCTGGTGGGCGGCACCGGTCACCGCGTCGCGCAGGATCTTCACCGCGGTGGCCACCAGGACCAGGCCGAAGACCAGGAACATCCAGTCGAAGCGGGCCAACGCCGCCGCACCGAGGGCGATGAAGATGCCACGCAGCACGAGCGCGCCGACGATGCCGTAGAGCAGCACCCGCTGCTGGAGCGCGCGTGGCACCGCGAAGGCGCCGAGCAGGAGCATGAACACGAAGAGGTTGTCGACGCTGAGCGACTTCTCGACGAGGTATCCGGTGAGGTACTCCAGTCCCCGCTCGGACCCGTACCGCCACCAGACGAACCCGCCGAACGCGAGCGGCAGCGCGACGTAGAAGGCCGACCAGCCCAGGGCCTCCTTCATCGAGACCTCGTGGGGGCGGCGGGTCAGGACGAAGTCCAGTGCCAGGAGTACGACGATCGCCCCGATCGTCACCCACCACAGGGCCGGTGTGGCGATG
>DASTPU010000005.1:0-52561 GCA_035762105.1 Nocardioidaceae bacterium
CGCCTTCCGCGACGAGGTCGTCGCCGCCATCGGCGCGCAGAACCTGGTCGACGTCCGCTCGCCCGACGAGTACGCCGGCCGGCTGCTGGCCCCGGCCCACCTGCCGCAGGAGGTGTCGCAGGTCCCGGGCCACATCCCGACCGCGGCGAACGTCCCGTGGAGCAAGGCGGCCAACGACGACGGCACCTTCCGTTCCGACGACGAGCTGCGCGCCCTCTACGGCGACGCCGGCGTCGACTTCGGCAAGGACACCATCGCCTACTGCCGCATCGGCGAGCGCTCGTCGCACACGTGGTTCGTGCTGCGCGAGATCCTCGGCGTCGAGAACGTCAAGAACTACGACGGCTCGTGGACCGAGTACGGCTCGCTGGTCGGCGTCCCCGTGGCCCTCGGCGACGAGCCCGGGACGGCCTGACATGTGCGGAGCCACGACCGGCGGCGTGTCGCTGGAAGGAGTCGACGTGACCAAGGAGACCGTCATCCAGGGTGTCGTCCACCGTGACGACGCGCCCCTGTCCGGCGCGTACGTGCGGCTGCTCGACGCGACCGGCGAGTTCACCGCCGAGGTCCCGACCAGCGCGACCGGCCAGTTCCGGTTCTTCGCCGCGCCCGGCACCTGGACGCTGCGCACGCTGGCCCCCGGCGCCGACACCGTCGACCGCTCGGTCGTCGCCGACATCGGCGTCACCGACGTCGACGTCCACGTCGGCTGACGCACGGACGCACGAACGGGGCCGGTTCTCACCGGTCCCGTTCCGCTGCCCCGGGGTTTCTGCCGTCCGGCCTCAGTAGACGAGGGCCTGGACGCCGTCGGCCATGATCTCTTCGACGAAGGTCGGTGCGCCGGCGATGCGGACGCCGTCGAGGACGTCGTCGGGGCCGATGCCGCGGCGGGCGGCGCACTGGGTGCACAGCGTCACCGTGCCGCCGGCCAGCAGCGCGTCGAGCAGGTCGGGCAGCGGCGCGGCGTGCGGCAGCTCGAACTCGGCGGCCCGGCCGGGCAGCGCGAACCACGACGACTCACCGGTCAGCCACAGCGACACCGACGCGCCCGCCGCGAGCGCCGTCGTCGCGACGGTGAAGGCCTGCGAGCACCGCTCCGGCGCGTCGGACCCGGCGGTGACCTTGACGACGAGGGTGCGCTCCATGACCGCAAGCCTCACACACCGCCGCGCTGCCTCGTCGTAGGGGCATGGACACCACCGAGATCACGACCCTGCTGGACGCCCGGTCCGCCGCCATCCACGCGAAGGACCTCGACCGGCTGATGTCGTTCTACGCCGACGACATCGTGTACTTCGACGTCGTCCCGCCGCTGTTCTACGCAGGCGCGGACGCCATGCGCGACCGGTTCGCCGACTGGTTCGCCCGCTGGTCCGGCCCGATCGGCCAGGAAACCGATGACGTGCACGTCGAGGCCGGCGGCGACGTCGCGATCGTGCGGATGCTGATCCGGACCAGCGGCACGCTGGTGACCGGCCGCGAGGTCGGCTACTGGGTCCGCGCCACCGACGGGCTGCGGCGCGGCCCCGGCGGCTGGACGATCGCACACGAGCACGTGTCGCTGCCGGTCGAGTTCCCGCAGGGGACCGCGGCGATGGACCTCGTGCCGGGCGGCTAGACTGCGGGCGTGCTCGAACTCGTCTTCACCAGCATCCTCGTCCTGGTCACCATCGCCGCCGGGATGATGGGCGTGCTCGTGGTCTACAAGCTGTTCAAGGGCCAGGCTTGATCGAGATCCCCGAAGACCTCCACCCGGCCTGCCTGCCGATCGCCTGGCTGCTCGGCCGCTGGGAGGGCGCGGGACTCGGCGACTACCCGACCATCGAGGCGTTCCGGTTCGGCCAGGAGGTCGAGTTCGGCTACGTCCCGGACAAGCCGTTCCTGTCCTACCGCAGCCGCAGCTGGATCCTCGACGACGACGGCAACCTCGTGCGGCCCGCGGCCCGCGAGACCGGCTACTGGCGGCCGCAGGAGAACGACGAGATCGAGGTGCTGCTCACGCACCCGACCGGGTTCGTCGAGATCTACCTCGGGCAGACCGAGCCGGCCCGGGTCGAGCTGGCCACGCGCGGCGTCCTGAAGACCGAGACCGCCAAGGACTACCGCACCGGCCACCGGCTGTACGGGCTGGTCGAGGGCGCGCTGATGTACGTGTACGAGATGTCGGCCATGGGCCACGAGCTGCAGCCGCACCTGTCGGCCGAGCTCAAGCGGGTCACCGGGGCCACCGAAGCCCGGGACTGATTCCGGCCCTCCCGGCGTTGGGAAGAGATATGGACGCCTACCGCAGCCCGCTGCTCGCCACCCCGGGGGCCGTCGCGGCCACCGCGCCCGACGACGGCGTCGCCGCGCACTACGGCGACCCGTTCCGCGAGCAGCGCCGCCTCGTCGACGGCGAGGGCGCGGTCGACCTCTCCCACCGCGGCGTCCTGCGGGTCAGCGGCCCCGACCGCCTGACGTGGCTGCACCAGCTCCTCACCCAGCACGTCGAGCACCTCGAGCCGCACCGCGCCACGTCCGCGCTGGTCCTCGACGCGCACGGCCGGGTCGAACACGCGCTCTACGGCGTCGACGACGGCGAGGCGTTCTGGTTCCACACCGAGCCGACGTCGGCCGAGCCGCTGCGCGACTACCTGGAGAAGATGAAGTTCTGGTCCCAGGTCGAGGTCGCCGACGTGACCGACGAGTTCGCCGTCGTCTGGGAGCCCCGGCCCGAACCGGCCGAGCGGCACCTGAGCCGGGTCACCGAGCGCGGCCGCGACGTGTTCGTCCCGCGGGCCGAACTGGCGGCGTACGTGGGCGGAACCGAGCCGGCCGGCGTGTGGGCGTACGAGGCGCTGCGCATCGAGGCGCGCGAGCCGCGTCAAGGCCTCGACACCGACGACCGCACCATCCCGCACGAGGTCGGCTGGATCGGCACCGCCGTCCACCTCGACAAGGGCTGCTACCGCGGCCAGGAGACCGTCGCCCGGGTGCACACGCTGGGCCGGCCGCCGCGCCGCCTCGTCCTGCTGCACCTCGACGGCTCCGTCGACACCCTGCCCGAGCACGGCGCCCCCGTCGAGCTCGACGGCCGCGCCGTCGGCACCGTCGGCTCGGCCGCCCGCCACCACGAGCTGGGCCCCGTCGCGCTCGCCGTCGTCAAGCGGAACACTCCCGTCGACGCCGAGCTGCTGGCCGGTGGCGTGGCCGCCGCCCAGGAGGTCGTCGTCGACCCCGAGGCCGGCCTGCACGTGCGGCCTCAGCTGCGCTGACGCCACCCGTACCGCGGCTCGTAGCCGAGCACCCGGCGGGCCTTCTCGATCGACAGCAGCGTGTCGTGCTCGCCGACGTCGCGCCGCTGCACACCCGGGAAGACCTCGTCCAGCAACTCGCCGTTGGGACGCTCCATGACGGTGTCGGCGTTGGCGATGACGAACACGTCGGCGCCGGTCAGCGGCGCCTCGAGGGCCAGCCGGACGGCTTGCGCGGCGTCGCGGGCGTCGATGTAGCCCCACAGGTTCCACTTGCGCAGCAGCGCGTCGTCCTGGAACGACGCGAACCGCGCGTAGTCATCGGGGTCCATGACGTTCGACAGCCGCAGCCCGATGATCTTGCGCTCCGGGTCCCATCGGCAGAACTGCTCGGCCATCGTCTCGCCGACCAGCTTGGACAGCGAGTACGCGGTCTCCGGCCGGCCCGGGTACTCCTCGTCGACGGGGACGTACGGCGGCGGCGTGTCGAACGGCAGCCCGAGCACCGTCTCGCTGGACGCCCACACGACGTTCTTGATGTCGAGCTGACGGGCCGCTTCGAAGACGTTGTAGGTGCTCAGAGTGTTGACGGAGAAGGTGACGGGGTTCGGCGCCAGCCCCGGCGCCCGGATGGCCGCCAGGTGCACGATGCCGGTGACCCCGCTGACGCGGTCGTCGATGCCGGCGAACGCCGCCACCGTCTGCCCGTAGTCGGTGAGGTCGACGCGGCTGTGCCGGACGGACGGGTCGGCCGGCGGCGCGAGGTCCACCGAGACGACGTCGTAGCCGTGCGCCGTCAGGTCCGCGACGCAGGCCCGGCCGGCCTGGCCGCTGCCACCGGTCACGATGATCATGGGCTGCCCTTCAGGTCTCGAGGAGGAGTGTCACCGGGCCGTCGTTGACCAGGCTGACCCGCATGTCCGCGCCGAACACGCCGGTCTCGACGGCCGCGCCGAGCCCGCGCAGCGCGGTGACGAACTCGGCGACGAGCGGCTCGGAGACCGGCCCCGGCGCCGCCGCGCCCCACGACGGGCGGCGGCCCTTCGCGGTGTCGGCATAGAGCGTGAACTGGCTGACGACGAGGACCGGCGCGCCGACGTCGGACGCGGACCGTTCGTCGGTGAGGATGCGCAGTCCCCAGACCTTGCGGGCCAGCTTGGCGGCGTCGTCGGCGCTGTCGTCGTGGGTCACCCCGACCAGCACCAGCAGCCCCTGCCCGTCCGGTTCGATCGCGCCGACGACCTCGCCGTCCACCGAGACCGACGCCGACGTCACCCGCTGCACGACCGCTCGCATGCAGCGCATCGTCGCACGAACGCGGCGGCCGTTTGCCGCCAGCACCGCCCGCCGGCCGCACGCAGGATCGAGGCATGAACACGAAACTTCCTCTTGACGGCCGTGCGGCCATGGTGATCGGCGGCAGCCGCGGCATCGGCGCGGCGGTGGTCCGCCGGCTGGCCCGCGACGGCGCCGACGTCGGCTTCACGTACGTCACCGCGGCCGCGGCCGCCGACGAACTGGTCGCCGAGGTCGAGCGGACCGGACGGCGCGCGCTCGCGCTGCCGGTCGACAGCGCCGACGCCGCCGCGCTGTCCGCCGCCGTCGACGTCGTCGCGGACCGGTTCGGCCGGCTGGACGTCCTGGTCAACAACGCCGCCCTCTACCCCGTCGGCCCGATCGACGAGCTCACCGTCGAGGAGTTCGACCGCACCGTCGCCGTCAACGTCCGTGCCCCGTTCGTCGCGGCGACGGCGGCCGCGCGGCACATGACCGGCGGCGGCAGCATCGTCACCATCGGCAGCCTGGTCGCCGAGCGGACGGTCTTCCCCGGCTACGGGCTGTACTCGATGAGCAAGACCGCGCTGGTCGGGCTGACGAAGGGGCTCGCGCGCGACCTCGGCGGACGGGGCATCCGGGCGACGCTGGTGCATCCCGGGCCGACGGACACCGACCTCAACCCGGCCGACGGGCCGTACTCCGACACCATCCGGTCGCACACCGCGCTCGGCCGGTACGCCGGCACGGACGAGATCGCCGCCACCGTCGCGCACCTCGCCGGCGACGACGGCCGCTACATCACCGGGACGTCGGTGCTGGTGGACGGCGGTTTCACCATCTGAGCGCGCTCGTGACAGGATCGTCGCACCTGTTTGCGCCGACGATCCGAGGAGCGACATGCACGCGGGCGACGCCGTCCTGGTGGCTGAGGTGGTCCGGTCGGGGCTGGTCGAGTCACGGCACCATGGCTCGGTGGCCGCGCTGGCCGCAGACGGATCGGTGGCGTTCACCGCCGGCCGCGCCGACGAGCCGATGTACCCGCGGTCGTCGAACAAGCCGGCGCAGGCCGCGGCGATGCTGCGGCTGGGGCTGCCGCTGGACGACGCGCCGGAGCTGCTGGCGCTCGCGGCGGCCAGCCACTCCGGCGAGCCGATCCACCTCGACGGCGTGCGGCGCATCCTCGCGCTCGGCGACCTGGACGAGTCGGCGCTGCGCAACACGCCGGGCTTCCCGATCGACCACGACACGATGGTCGACTACGTCCGCAAGGGCGGTGAGCCGTCGTCACTGGCGGCCGACTGCTCCGGCAAGCATGCCGCGATGCTGCTGACCTGCGTCGTCAACTCCTGGCCGGTCGAGGACTATCTGGACCCGGCGCATCCGCTGCAGGCGGCGATCCACGACACCGTCGGCTCGCTGGCGGGTGCGCCGGTCGCGCACACCGGCGTCGACGGCTGCGGCGCGCCGCTGTTCGCGTTGCCGCTGACCGGGCTGGCGCGGCTGTTCCGGTCGCTCGCGCTGGCGCCGCCCGGGACGCCGGAGCGGCGGGTGGTCGACGCCATCCAGGCGTACCCCGAGTACACCAGCGGCACGACGCGAGACGAGGCACGGCTGATCCGCGGCGTGCCCGGTCTCTTCGCCAAGGCCGGCGCCGAAGCCGTCCTCGCCGCCGCCCTCGACGACGGCCGCGCGGTCGCCGTCAAGATCGACGACGGGGGAGCGCGGGCGCGCATGCCGGTCCTGGTCGCAGCACTTCGCCGGCTGGGGGTCGAGGCGCCGGTGCTCGACGCCCTCTCCGACACCCCCGTCCTGGGTGGCGGTCACCCCGTCGGCACCCTCCGCCCCGCCGTGGACTGGCCGGAGCGGTGAGCGACCTCCGCGCCCGCCGGCGCCGCACGACCCGCGGTGAGATCGTCGAGGCGGGGCTGCGGCTGTTCGACGAGCGCGGCTACGACGCGGTGACGATGGAGCAGATCGCGGCCGCCGCCGGGGTGTCGCGGCGGACGCTGTATCGGCACTTCCCGACGAAGGACCGGATCCTGCTCGACCTCCCGGTCGAGTGGATGGCGATGTGGGACGAGGTGGTCGCGGGCGTCCCGGCCGACCTCCCGCCGCGCGAGGTGGTCGAGCAGGCCGCGCGTGCCATCGGGGCGCGGCTGGACGACGAGGGCGCGCGCATCCGCACCGCCTGGCGCATCAGCGACGCCGTCCCCGCCCTGCAGGCGGCGTTCCTCGCGAACCCGGCCTGGACGGCGCGCGTCGTGACGGTGCTGGAGGACCCGGCCCGCGGGGCGCCGCTCGACCACGCGACCGCCGTGGTGATCGCGGGCGCCTATCTGGGTGCGCTGGACGCGGCGATGCTGCGGTGGGCGGCCGAGGGCGGCGGCACCGTCGCCGAGGCCGTCGAGCTGATCCTCGACCGGCTGGCCGCGATCTGGCCGTAGGTGGCACATTGTGCCATCATGGCATCATGACGCACACCGCGCGCCGTCCACTCGTCGGCTGGTCCCTGCTGATCATCGCCGGCCTGCACGTCCTGAGCGCCCCGATGATCTACCCCGACTCACTGCGCTCGACGTGGGAGGCCGGCGTCGTGCTGGCGGTCGAGGCCGACCCCGCCCTGATCGCCGAGCGCGGCGTCGGTTTCTGGTACGTCACGGCCGGTCTCGGCGTCGGCCTGCTCGGCGGCGTCGTGCGGTCCATGGAGCGACGGGGCGACGCGCCGCCGCGCGGGCTGGGCTGGGGGCTGCTGGCGGTGACCGTGTGGGGCGTCGCGCTCATGCCGGCCTCGGGGTTCTGGGCGCTCCTCGTCCCGGCCGTCCTGACGTTGCGGCAGCCGCGGCCGGTCACGGCCGGGCACGTCGCCGCAGGAGCGCGCGGACGGCCATGACGACGGCGAGCCCGGCGGCGCCCGCCACGACCGTCCGCCACGGCAGCGACACCGCGAGCAGCACGCACGACGCCAGGCCGGCGGCGGACAGCCAGCGCGGCCACCGGCGCTCGTCCGGGCCCAGCCGCCACGCCGCCGTGTTGGCGACCGCGTAGTACACCAGCACGGCGAACGCGCTCGCCGCGAGCGTCGTCGCGAGGTCGCCGACCAGCACGAACAGGACCGTCACGACGGCGGAGGCCAGCTCGGCGACGTGCGGGACGCGACGGCGGGCGTGGACGGCCGCGAGCCGGGCCGGGAGGTCGCCGGCCGACGCCATCGCGAACGCCGTCCGTCCGACGCCGGCCTGCAGCGACAGCAGCGCGCCCAGCGCCGCCACCGCCGCGCCCGCCGCCACGACCGGCTCCAGCCACGACGCCCCGGCGGCGGCCGCGACCGCCCGCAGCGGCCGCGCCGACTCCGCCGTCCCGTGCGCGCCGAGCACCAGCAGCACCGTCAGCCCGACCGCCGCGTAGAGCACGAGCGTCGCCGTCAGCGAGACGACGACGGCGCGGGGGATCGCCGCCGGATCGCGGACCTCCTCGCCCAGGGTCGTGATGCGCGCGTACCCGGCGAACGCGTAGAACAGAACGGCGGCCGAGCCGAGCACCCCCAGGACGCCGCCCGAAGGCCCGGACGACCAGTCCGGCGCCACCCCGGCGCCGCCCAGCCCCGTCACGACGACGGCCGCCAGCACCGCGACCACCACCGCCACGAGCACCGCGCCGACCCGCGCCGTCCGCGTCACCCCGGCCAGGTTCACCGCCGTCACGGCCACGACGGCGGCCAGCGCCACCAAGACGTCCTGCGACGGCCACAGGTACGCGCCGACCGCCAGCGCCGCCGTCGCGCACGACGCCGACTTGCCCAGCACGAACGCGTACCCCGCCAGCGCGCCCCACGCGTCGCCCAGCCGCAGCCGCCCGTAGTGGTAGGCGCCGCCGGCCTCCGGATGGACGGCGGCCAGCTGGGCGGTCGACGTCGCGTTGCAGAAGGCGACGAACGCCGCGACCGCCAGCCCGGCCAGCAGCCACGCGCCGGCCGCGTCCGCCGCCGGCTGCCAGGCGACGAACACGCCGGTGCCGATCATCGCGGCCAGCCCGACCGCGACCGCGTCGCCGGTGCCGAGCCGTCTGACCAGCCGGGACTCTGGGGGTGGGGTCACGGCACCATCCTGGACCCTCGAACCAACTCCCGGAGAACGGACGGCGGCCGAACCGTGACCGGGCGGAGAACGTCGCAATGGTCTGGACCACGTACGCTGGTGAGGTGCGATCGTCCCGCCGCCTCGGGTGGCGCATCGGGCTGCCGGCGGTGATCCTCGTCATCGCCGCACTCAGCATGGCCCCGTCGCGCGGCACGGTCCTCCCGCTGCGGGCCGACGGCGTCATGGTCGAGCCCGGTGGCGCGGTGGCCACGGTGCCGGCCGGATCCGACGCGGCGTTCGTGCCGGGCAGCAGCGTGCTCAGCTCCGCGAACCGGTCCGATCCCGCCGTCTCCGCCCAGATCGACGACGACCGCCGCTGGCTGTCCGACGGCGACATCCCCGGCCACGGCACCCGGTACCACGCGATGTCCGAGCGGGCGCTGCTCGACCTCCGCGCGCTGACGTCGCCGACCGGCGCGCTGATCGCCGCCCCCGTCACCGCCTGGCGGCACGTCTGGCCACGCGACGCGTCGTTCGCGGCCGCCGCCTACGCCGTCACCGGACACGACGACGAAGCGGCCGACGTGCTCGGCTTCCTCGCCCGGGTGGCCCCGGCCGACGGCGAGTGGGAGGCGCGCTACCTCGCCGACGGCTCCGGCCCGCCCGACGACCGGCCCAAGCAGCTCGACAGCGCCGGCTGGGTGCTGTGGGCGGTGTGGCTGGTGTCGCGGACGGTCGAGCCCGAGGTCGCGTCCGAGGTGCTCGAAGAGATGCGCCCGGCCGTCATCGCGTCGGCGAACGCCATCGTCGGCTCCCTCGAGGACGACGGCCTGCCCGAGCCGTCGTCGGACTATTGGGAGAAGGAGGAGTCGGAGCTGACGCTCGGGGTGGCGGCGCCGCTGTCGCTCGGGCTGCGCTCGGCGCTCGCGCTGGCCCCGCAGCTCGGCGTCGACGACCCGTTCGTCTGGAGCAACGCGGCCCGGCGTCTCGACGAGGCGATCGCGCGCGAGTTCGGGCCGCACGGGTACCCGCGGACCCTGCCCGACGGTGGCGCCGACGCCGCCGTGACGTTCCTCGCCCCGCCCTTCGCGCCGTCGACGCCCGACGTCAGCGCGGCCGTGCGCGACACCGAGGTGGCGCTGCGCGTCCCCAACGGCGGCCACCGCCCCGGCGAGGCCTGGCGCAAGGACGTCGACGTCGCGTGGACGCCCGAGACGGCGCTGCTGGCGCTCGCGCTGGCCGGCAACGGCGATCGCGACGACGCCGATCGCCTGCTCACCTTCCTCGACGACTACCGCACGCCGCTCGGCTCCCTGCCCGAGAAGGTCGACTCCGAGGCGACGCCCGCCTCCGTCGCGCCCCTCGCCTGGACGTCGTCGCTGGTGCTGCTCACGCTGGCGGAGCTGGAAGACGGGCTTCCGGTCGTGCCCGCCGCCGACTGAGGCTGCTCTACCGGCCAGCCGTTCGGTCGCCGCGGACCTGCCGGTCGCCGCGCGAACGTTGTCGGTGCCCGCCCGTAGGGTGGGTGCCCTCCCAGCCGGGCGGGGACCGTGCTCCGGCTGAACCGCTCAGGTGGCCGCCGCCCGCTGCCTCGCTGCCGACCCGCCACTCGCCGCACAGCCGACTCGCCGTCCCGCCGTCCCGCCGGCCAGCCGTCCCGCCGGCCAGCCGGCCAGCCGGCCCGCCGTCCCGCCGTCCCGCCGGCCCGCCGTCCCGTTGCCCGGCCGGCCCCTCCAGCCCAGGCCCGTTCACCCCCGCGCTAGCCACCGTTTGCAGATGCTTGCAAAAGTTAGCTACAGTCGAAGCATGACGAAGGTCGGCATCGGCGAGTTCCTCCGCGACCAGCGGCGCACCGCGCAGCTGTCGCTCCGGCAGCTGTCCGACCTCGCCGGCGTCAGCAACCCGTACCTCAGCCAGATCGAGCGCGGCCTGCGCAAACCGTCGGCCGAGGTGTTGCAGCAGATCGCGAAGGCGCTGCGCATCTCCTCCGAGGCGCTCTACGTCCGGGCCGGGCTGCTGGACGAACCCAGCGGCGACCACAGCGTCGAGGACGCCGTCCTGGCCGACCCGGGCCTCGACGAGCAGCAGAAGCGGGCGCTGCTCGACGTCTACGCGTCGTTCCGCGCGGCCAACGCCGCCCGCACGAGCACAGAGAAAGAAGGATGAGACCCATGCCTGCCACCACCGAGAACACCGACCGCAAGCCGCTCTACGCCGCCGCCGGAGCCGCCGAGGCCGCCGTCCAGGCGCTGCGAGAGCTGCCGGCGAAGGTCGCCGAGGCCGTCAACGACGAGAAGCTGCGCGACGAGTTCCGCACGCGGTTCGCCGAGCTGCCGGCCGACGTGAAGGCGTTCCGCGAGGGCCTGCCCGACCTCCTGCTGTCGGCGCAGGCGAAGGCCGCCGACCTGCCGCAGAAGGTGCGCGAGCTGCTGGCCGACGCCGGTCGCGAGGCCGGCAAGGCCTACGAGCAGTTCGCCACCCGCGGCGAGGGCGTCGTCACGAAGCTGCGCGCCGAGTACGGGCCGGCCGTCGAGCACGCCGTCGCGAACGTGCGCGACCGGGTGGCCGACGCCGCCGACGAGGTGGCCGAGATCACCGAGAAGGCGGCCGACGACCTGAAGACCAAGCGCTGACCTCGGCGCACACCGCTAGATCACGTAGAGTTGCGCCATGGGCCCCAACGCTTTCGGTGACTTCCAGTCCTGGATCCTGGTGCTGCTGGGTGTCGGCGCGCTGGGGCTGAAGGGGTACGCGTTCGTCGACGCGCTCCGCGTGCCGCAGCAGGCGTTCCCCGCCGCCGGCAAATGGAGCAAGACCATCTGGCTGTCCATCCTGGGCGTCGCCACCCTCATCGAGATCGCGCTGTTCCCGTCGCCGCTGTTCTTCGTGAACCTGCTCGGCGTGGTCGGCGCGGCCGTGTACCTGGTCGACGTCCGGCCGGCGGTGCGGCAGTACGGCGGCGGCCGGCGCGGCGGCAACACCCACGACGGCCCCTACGGCCCCTGGTGACCGGCCAGTAGCGCGAACGCGTCCGCGCCCAGCGCGAAGAACGCGTCGGGGTCGGCCAGCGCGCTCGCGGACGTCGCCGCGGCCTGCATGACGAACACGTACCGCTGCCCGTCGGCGCGCTCGCCGTACCACGACGCCGTCAGTACGCCGGGTGCGCTGCCGCCCTTGTAGCTGACGTAGGGCCAGTGGCCCTCGTCGATCGTCACCCCGCGGTTCTGCCCCAGCACCTCGCGCAGGACGGGGTCCGGCGATGCGTGCAGCGCCGCGTGGGCCGCGCACACGTCCAGGGCGGAGCCGAACCAGTCGACGCCGGAGTTCCAGACCGGGCCGGTGACGTCCGGCCCGGAGACCCGCAGCGGGCCGCCGGGCAGCGCCGCCAGCATCCGCGTCCGCGCCGCCGCCCCGGCCTCGGCCCAGTCGTCACGCAGGTCCAGCGGCCCCCAGCCGATGGTGAAGAACTCGCGCGTGGTGAGGAACGGACGGTTCAGCCGCGGCCGCGCGTGTCCCATCGCCGTCATCGCGTCCTCGACGGCGGACCGTCCGACGCGGTCCATCAGCAGCTCAGTGCCGGTGTTGTCGCTGACCGCGATCATCGCCGCGGCCGCCCGTTCCACGGAGACCGCGGTGCCGTCGGGCAGATCCTGCAGCTCGCCTGACGGCAGGCTGCGCAGCCCGCCGTTGACGGTGAGCTGGTCGGCCCAGGACAGTGAGCCGGCGTCGACGGCGGCCGCGACGGCGCCCAGCACATACAGCTTGAAGATCGAGGCCATCGGCCGAGGCGTGGCAGGGTCGAGTTCCGCCACCGGCTCACAGCGCCCCGACTCGTCGACGCGGGCCGCCACCATGCCGACGTCGGCGTCGAGGGCCTCCAGCCGGCCGCTCAGGTCGTCCCAGGAGGTCGCGGCGGCGGGGGACGGGGTGACGGGCGTCAGCGCCGGCTCGTCGCCGGCCGCGCAGCCCGCGCACAGAGCCACGAACGCCGCGAGAGTGACGGCGGCGCGGCGCATCGGGCTACTCTACGGAACTTCGCCCGCAGCGAACTCCGGGGTCAACAGGCTCATCGAGTGGAACATCGGGTACCCGGCGTGGTGTTCTTGCAGGCACAGTAAGTACGAAGGATCCGTCGCCGCCGTCTCGTTCCGGGACCACCGCGGAGAGAGCGGCGGCCGGCGGATATAGCATCGAATGGTCAGATGTGGAGTCCCCCGTCTCCACAGCCGACCGCTCGGCAAGGAGCGCCACTGATGTTCGAGAGGTTTACCGACCGCGCGAGGCGTGTTGTCGTCCTGGCCCAAGAAGAGGCCCGGATGCTCAACCACAACTACATCGGCACCGAGCACATCCTCCTGGGCCTCATCCACGAGGGCGAGGGTGTGGCGGCGAAGGCGCTCGAGAGTCTCGGCATCTCGCTCGAGGCCGTGCGCCAACAGGTCGAGGAGATCATCGGCCAGGGCCAGCAGGCGCCGAGCGGGCACATCCCGTTCACGCCGCGGGCCAAGAAGGTGCTGGAACTGAGCCTGCGCGAGGCGCTGCAGCTCGGCCACAACTACATCGGCACCGAGCACATCCTGCTCGGCCTCATCCGTGAGGGCGAGGGCGTCGCCGCCCAGGTGCTGGTGAAGCTCGGCGCCGACCTGAACCGGGTCCGCCAGCAGGTCATCCAGCTGCTCTCGGGCTTCCAGGGCAAGGAGACGGCCACGGCCGGCACCGCCCCCGAGGGAGCGCCGTCGAGCTCGCTGGTCCTCGACCAGTTCGGCCGGAACTACACCCAGGCCGCGCGCGAAGGAAAGCTCGACCCGGTCATCGGGCGCGAGAAGGAGATCGAGCGCGTGATGCAGGTGCTCTCGCGCCGCACCAAGAACAACCCGGTCCTGATCGGTGAGCCCGGCGTCGGCAAGACCGCCTGCGTCGAGGGGCTCGCCCAGGCGATCGTGCGCGGCGACGTGCCCGAGACGCTGAAGGACAAGCAGATCTACAGCCTCGACCTGGGCTCCCTGGTCGCCGGCTCCCGCTACCGCGGTGACTTCGAGGAGCGCCTGAAGAAGGTGCTCAAGGAGATCAAGACCCGCGGCGACATCATCCTCTTCATCGACGAGCTGCACACGCTCGTGGGTGCCGGTGCCGCCGAGGGCGCGATCGACGCCGCCTCGATCCTCAAGCCGATGCTCGCCCGTGGTGAGCTCCAGACGATCGGTGCGACGACCCTCGACGAGTACCGCAAGCACCTCGAGAAGGACGCCGCGCTCGAGCGCCGGTTCCAGCCGATCCAGGTCCAGGAGCCCTCGATCGCGCACACGATCGAGATCCTCAAGGGGCTGCGTGACCGCTACGAGGCGCACCACCGCGTGACGATCACCGACGAGGCCCTGGTCGCAGCCGCGACCCTGGCCGACCGGTACGTCTCCGACCGGTTCCTCCCGGACAAGGCGATCGACCTCATCGACGAGGCCGGGTCCCGTCTGCGGATCCGCCGGATGACCGCGCCGCCGGACCTGCGCGAGTTCGACGACAAGATCGCCGACGTGCGCCGCCGCAAGGAGGGCGCGATCGACAGCCAGGACTTCGAGGCTGCCGCGTCGCTGCGTGACGAGGAGAAGAAGCTGATCCTCGCCAAGAGCGAGCGCGAGAAGCAGTGGAAGGCCGGCGACATGGACGTCGTGGCCGAGGTCGACGAGGAGCTCATCGCCGAGGTCCTCGCCGTCGCCACCGGCATCCCGATCGTGAAGCTCTCGGAGGAGGAGTCCACCCGTCTGCTCAAGATGGAGGACGAGCTCCACAAGCGCGTGATCGGGCAGGAGGAGGCCGTCAAGGCACTCTCCCGGGCGATCCGCCGTACCCGTGCCGGCCTGAAGGACCCGAAGCGTCCCGGCGGCTCGTTCATCTTCGCCGGCCCGTCCGGCGTCGGTAAGACGTGGCTGTCCAAGACGCTCGCGGAGTTCCTCTTCGGCGACGAGGACGCGCTGATCCAGCTCGACATGTCGGAGTTCAGCGAGAAGCACACCGTCTCGCGGCTGTTCGGCTCGCCTCCGGGCTACGTCGGCTACGAGGAGGGCGGCCAGCTCACCGAGAAGGTGCGCCGCAAGCCGTTCTCGGTCGTGCTCTTCGACGAGGTCGAGAAGGCGCACCCGGACATCTTCAACTCGCTGTTGCAGATCCTGGAGGAGGGTCGCCTGACCGACTCCCAGGGCCGGGTCGTGGACTTCAAGAACACCGTGATCATCATGACCACGAACCTCGGTACGCGGGACATCGCCAAGGGTGTCAACCTCGGCTTCCAGCAGGACCGCGACACCCAGGGTTCGTACGACCGGATGAAGGCGAAGGTCTCGGAGGAGCTCAAGCAGCACTTCCGTCCGGAGTTCCTCAACCGTGTCGACGAGATCATCGTGTTCCCGCCGCTGACCATGGAGCAGATCATCCACATGGTCGACAACATGATCGCGGCCGTCGAGCTTCGCCTGAAGGACCGCGACATGTCGATCGAGCTGACCCAGGCGGCCAAGGACCTGCTCGCCAAGCGCGGGTTCGACCCGGTGCTCGGCGCCCGTCCGCTGCGCCGCACGGTCCAGCGCGAGATCGAGGACGTCCTCGCCGAGAAGATGCTGTACGGCGAGGTCGGCCCGGGCCAGATCGTCCTGGTCGACGTCGAGGGCGAGGACCCGACCACGGCCACCTTCACCTTCAAGGGTGAGCCGAAGTCGGAGCTTCCCGACCTCCCGCCGATCGAGGCTGCAGCGAGCGGCGACTCGGACTGACCCGCTGATCCACACGATGGCGGCACCGGACACCTCCGGTGCCGCCATCGTCGTCTCTGGAGGCAACCGCATGCTCTGCACCGTCAGCACGGTCAAGGACACCCGCGCGGGTGTCCTCCGGTACGTCGAGCGCAACCTTGCGTCGGGAGCGGACCACATGTTCGTGATGCTCGAGGGGGACGACGACGGTCTGCTCGACACGCTGCACGCGCACTCCCACGTCACCGCGGTGCTGACCGACGACGGCTACTGGCACGGAGAGAAGCCGGCCAACCTGAACGTCCGCCAGGTCGTGAACGCCGACCTCGTGAACACCCTGCTTGCCTTCGTGCCGACGGTCGAGTGGCTGGTCCACCTCGACGGTGACGAGTGCCTCGACCTCGACCGCCACCGGCTCGCGGAGGTCCCCGAGGACGTGCGTTGCATCAGCCTCGAGCCGCTCGAGGCGATCAGCAAGGAGCACTGGGACGGGGAGGTCGACCGGTTCAAGCGTCTCCTCGACGTCCCCGACCTGTCCCTGCTCGCGGCGCTCGGCGCGATCGACGTACCGTCCAACGCGAAGTACTTCCGCGGGCACCTGCAGGGCAAGCTCGGCGTCCGTCCGTCGCTCGAGCTGACCGTCGGCGTGCACCGGGTGAGGACCAGGACAGGGGAGATCCGCGAGCACTTCGCCGCCGACCACCTGAGGTTGCTGCACTACGAGTCGTACTCCGGCGAGGAGTTCGTCCGGAAGTGGGACGCCCATCTCAGCGGCGGCCACGGCGCCGGCTTCCGCCCGCCCAAGACGCTGCTCCGCGCGGCGATCACCGCGGTGCAGCGCAACCCGAAGCTCGGTCACGAGGAGCGGCAGGAGTACCTCCGCCGGATCTACAAGCGCCTCGTCGAGGACCCGGTCGACCTGCTGGAGGACCTCGGTCTCCTGGTCACGCCCGACCCGGCGCTGCACGACCACACCCCGGTGCCCTTCCCGGAGGAGGAGCTCCGGCTGGTCGACGCGCTGTTCGGTCACCTCGTCCGGGCGCCCAAGGCGCCCCTCATGGACCAGAAGGACCCTCACGCCGTCGTCGAGCTGGTGCGCAGCATCCGAGCAGGGCTCGGTCCCGACGAGGCTGCGCTGGCCGCGCGTGTCGACGCACTGCTGCCGGGGGCGCCGGCCGAGACCGGACCCGTGGAGCTCGGCGGCGAGGTCGGCGAGGCAACCGCCGTGGACGAGACCCTGTAGGGCTCAGGACGTGTGGTGCAGGTTCAGCACCACGACACCGACGACGATCATCGCGATCGCGGCGGCCTTGAGCAGGTCGATCCGCTCGCCGAGGTACATCACACCGATCACCGCGATCGCCGCGGTGCCGATCCCGGACCAGATCGCGTAGGCGACCGACACCGGCATGGTGCGGACGACGAGGGCGAGCAGCCAGATCGACAGCGCGTAGCCGCCGAGCACGACCGCGGTCCACAGCGGGTTGCGGAACCCCTCGGCGCGCGGGAGCGAGGCAGTCGCGGCCACCTCCGTGGCGATCGCGAGGAGGAGCAGCAGGAAGGCGCCGATCATCACCGGAGCCTAGACCCGTCGGGTCAGGGGAGCGCGTAGGTGTCGGCGGAGGTCGCGGCGACGAGCCCGTCCTCCACCAGGGAGGCGAGGCAGCGGGCTCGCTGCACCTCGTCGGCCCAGACCGCGTCGAGCCGCGAGCGGTGCACGGGCCCGTGGGCGTCGCGGAGCACACCGAGCAGCCGGCCGCGGCACTGCCGGTCGGTCCCGGCGTAGGTCTGTCCCCGCCGCGGCGGTCCGTCGTACGGCGGACGCCCGGACTGCACCCAGGTGCACACGTCCTCGACCGGGCAGGTGGAACAGCGCGGGTTGGTCGCGGTGCACACGAGCGCGCCGAGCTCCATGACTCCCACCGCCCAGGCCGCGGCGGTCGCGTCGTCCCCCGGCAGCAGGTCCGTGGCGACCTCCCGCTCGGCCCGGGTGACCGACACCGGCGGGAGCTCCTCACCGCGGACCACCCGCCCGAGGACCCGGCGGACGTTGGTGTCGAGCACGACGTGACGCTGACTGAACGCGAACGACGCGATGGCCGCGGCGGTGTAGTCGCCGACGCCCGGCAATGCACGCAGGGCGGTGTGCGACGACGGCACCTCGCCGCCGTGCTCCTCGACGATCGCCGTGGCGGCAGCGTGGAGGCGGAGCGCCCGCCGCGGGTACCCGAGCCGGCCCCAGGCACGCACGGCGTCCCCGGTGCTCGCGGCCGCGAGGTCGCCCGGGGAGGGCCAGGCGGCCATCCACTGCTCGTACACCGGCAGCACGCGGCTCACCGGCGTCTGCTGCAGCATGAACTCGCTGACCATCACGCCCCACGGCGTCGCGTCGTCGGCCCGCCAGGGCAGGTCCCGGGCGTGCTCGTCGTACCAGCTGAGCACGCGCTCGTGGAGGTCGGTCATGGTGCCGCGATCGTAGCCGGGACCAGGCGGATCGGACCTCCTCGGTGTGGCCTACCGGCAGCGGACGGGGTGGAAAGCTACCTTTACCCCATGTCGGTTGCCAGACCTCGCGGACCTCTGCCCGCGCGCGTGTACTGGTTCCGCCGTCTGCTCCTGCTCGGCGTCGTCTTCGGTCTGGTCTTCGGGCTCTCCCGCGTGTTCG
Organism: Nocardioidaceae bacterium; assembly: GCA_035762105.1. GTDB lineage: Bacteria > Actinomycetota > Actinomycetes > Propionibacteriales > Nocardioidaceae > Nocardioides_C. The sequence continues at coordinate 17,999 of DASTPU010000005.1, forward strand.
GGGGAAGCGGTGCCGCGTCGCCCGAGCCCGCCGCCCGGCCGGCGTCAGGTGTCGCCACGGCGGACGCGACCCCGTCGGCCACCTCCACCGCCGACGCCGTGCCAAGGACCACGAACCCCGCCAAGAAGAAGACACGCATTCCTCTGGCGGTGCCCACGGGTCCGTGCCAGGACAGCGACGTGCGGATCGTGCCCTCCCTCGAGGAGAGCGCCTTCATGGGCGAGGACGTCCGGCTCACCCTCCGGCTGTCGACATTCCAGTCCCCGGCCTGCACCTGGGAGGTCTCACCCGACAACGTCGCGGTGAAGCTGACCTCGGGAAACGACCGGATCTGGTCCTCGCAGGACTGTCCGACCGCCGTGCCGACCGAGGACGTCGTCCTGCGCGACCGCAGGGCAACGCTCGTCGACGTCGTGTGGTCCGGCCGGAGGTCGGACTCCGACTGCTCCCGGCTGACGGACTGGGCGCAGGCCGGCTACTACCACGTGACCGCGGCCGCGATGGGGTCCGAGCCGGAGTCGGAGCAGTTCCAGCTGCGCTCGCCCGCGCCGATCACGATCACGCCCACGCCGACCCCCAAGCCGAAGGGCGAGGCCGAGCCGGAGGCGTCGGAGTCGCCGGCGGGCGACGACTGAGCCAGGCTCAGACGTAGCGCTCGAGGATGCTCGACTCCGCGAGCCTCGACAGCCCCTCGCGCACGCTGCGGGCACGCAGCTCGCCGACACCCTCCACGGCCTGGAGGTCGTCGATGCCTGCGGACAGCAGCTTCTGGAGGCTGCCGAAGTGGTCCACCAGCCGGTCGACCACGGTGTTCGGCAGGCGCGGGACCTTCGCCAGCAGGCGGTAGCCCTTGGGTGTGACGGCCCCGTCGAGGTGCTCCCCGGCGCCGAGTCCGAGGGCCCGCGCCACGATGGCGATGTCGACCAGCTCGGAGGCGCTGAGCCCCTCGAGCTCGGCCAGCACGTCCTCGGGCTTGCGTGACCTGCGGCCGTTGGGCAGGTAGTCGCGCACGACGAGCTCCCGCTCCTGGTCCACGCCGGTGACCAGCTCGTCGAGCTGGAGGGAGAGCAGCCGGCCGTCGCTGCCGAGCTCGAGCACGTAGTCCTCGATCTCACGGGCGATCCGGCTGACCATCTCGAGGCGCTGGGCCACGACGGCGACGTCGCGGACGGTGACCAGGTCCTCGATCTCGAGCGCGGACAGCGTGCTCGAGACCTCGTCGAGCCGCAGCTTGTAGCGCTCCAGCGTGGCGAGGGCCTGGTTGGCGCGGGACAGGATCTGGCCGGAGTCCTCGAGGACGTACCGGATCTCGCCGACGTAGACCGCGATGATCTGCATCGACTGCGACACCGAGATCACCGGGAAGCCGGTCTGCCGGGCCACACGGTCGGCGGTCCGGTGCCGGGTGCCGGACTCCTCGCTGTAGATCGAGGGGTCGGGCATCAGGTGCACGGCGGCCCGGAGGATCCGGGTCGCGTCCTTGTCGAGGATGATCGCGCCGTCCATCTTCGCCAGCTCGCGCAGCCCGGTCGCGGTGAACGGAACGTCGAGCGTGAAGCCCCCGGTGGAGATCGACTCGACGGTCTTGTCGTTGCCGAGGACGATCAGCGCGCCGGTGCGCCCGCGCAGGACGCGCTCGAGGCCATCGCGCAGGGAAGTGCCCGGGGCGATGTTGGCCAGGGTTGCCCTCAGCCGGAGCGTGTCGTCCGACCTGTCGGTGGATACCAAGGTGCTCCCATGCTCATGTGCCTCTGACGGCTGCCAGTGTATGGGATCCGCGACACGCCGGCGGCTCGAAATGCCTCACACGAGACCGAGCGCCGGACGCTGCGGTGAGGTCTGGTTCGGCGAGATCAGCGGAGTGACGTCGCCCTTGGCCAGGTCGAGCACCCGCAGGGCGGAGTCGAGGTCGGGGACGGTGACCACCTGCATGCCGTTGACGGTCCGCACCGAGCCGCGCGCGTCGCCGGCGTCGCTGGGCACGATCGCGGACCGGAAGCCGAGCCGGGCGGCCTCCGCGATCCGCTGAGGAAGGTCGCGGACCCGGCGCAGCTCGCCCGCCAGGCCGAGCTCGCCGATCGCGACGACGTCGGTGGGCACCTCGCGCTCCTTCCAGGCCGAGGCGATCGCGATCGCGGCGGCGAGGTCACCGGCCGGCTCCGTCACGCGGGCGCCGCCGATCGTGGAGGCGAACACGTCGTGCTGGTGCAGCCGGATCCGGGCCCGGGACTGGAGCACCGCGACGGTCATCGCGACCCGGGCGCTGTCGAGGCCCGACGTGGTGCGCCGCGGGCGCTCGGACGCCGACGGGGTGACCAGGGCCTGCACCTCGGCGAGGATCGGCCGCCGGCCCTCGAGCGTCACCGCGACGCAGGTGCCCGGCACCGCCGCGTGGTGGCGGGCCACGAACAGCCCCGTCGGGTCGGTCACCGCGACGATCCCGTCGGAGGAGAGGTCGAAGCAGCCGACCTCGTCGACCGGGCCGAAGCGATTCTTGACCGCGCGGACCATGCGGAGCCGGGAGCTGCGCTCGCCCTCGAAGTGGAGGACCACGTCCACGAGGTGCTCGAGCACGCGCGGTCCGGCGATCGAGCCGTCCTTGGTGACGTGGCCGACCAGCAGCGTGGCGATGTTGTTCGCCTTCGCCACGCGGATCAGGGCGGCCGCGACCTCCTTGACCTGGGTGACACCGCCGGGCACGCCGTCGACGTCCGCGGCGCTGATCGTCTGCACGGAGTCCACCACCAGCAGCCGGGGCCGGACCTGCTCGATGTGGCTGAGCACGGCGCCGAGGTCGGTCTCCGCGGCGAGGAACAGCTCGTCGTGCACGCTCCGGGTCCGGTCGGCCCGAAGCCGCACCTGGGACGCGGACTCCTCGCCCGTGACGTAGAGGGTGCGTGATCCGACCCGGGCCTGCTGGGCCGCGACCTCGAGGAGCAGGGTCGACTTGCCCACGCCGGGCTCACCCGCGAGCAGCACGGCCGCGCCCGGGACCAGGCCGCCGCCGAGGACCCGGTCGAGCTCGGGCACGCCGCAGGTCGACGCGCGGGACTCGTCGGCCGGGACCTGGCCGATGGGCACTGCCGGTCTGGTGACCGGCCCCGCCGCCGTACGGCCCTTGGGCGCACCCGCCTCGGCGACGCTGCCCCAGGCCTGGCACTCACCGCACCGGCCCACCCACTTCGCCGTCTCCCAGCCGCACTCGCTGCACCGGAAGGAGGGGCGGGTCCTCGCTGTCGTCCTGCTCATGCCCGGGACGTTATGCCACCCCGCCGACAAACTCCGGGAGGCTCCCGCGTCCGAGGCACGCGAGACCGCAAGGTTGACGGGGCGTGAATCCCGGGTGATCATGCGTGACAATGGATTGGATCGATCCATTGTCCAACTCCGGGGGATCTGCGAAGCGATGTCACGAGGCTCCACGAACGGCACCCGCCCCAGCGGCCCGCCGACTCTGGCGACCGTCGCCGAGGAGGCCGGTGTCTCGCGACAGACGGTGTCCAACGCGCTGAACAGCCCGCACCTGCTCCGGCCCGAGACGCTGGAGCGGGTACGCCGCGCGATCGACGACCTCGGCTACTCCCCGAACCGCGCCGCCCGGAGCCTGCGCACCCGCTCGTCCCACCTGATCGGCCTGCGCGTCGACCGGGTGGTCGAGGGCACCGCCAACGCCACGATGGACCGCTTCCTGCACTCGCTCGTGGAGAGCTCGAAGGACGTCGGCTACCACGTGCTGCTGTTCTCCTCGGGCGTCGACGCCGGGGAGGGCTCCGACGAGGGCGGGCTCGACGAGGAGCGTGCGGTCGCCGGGTACGACGACCTGCTGCGGTCGACCGCGGTCGACGCCTTCGTCATCACCGACACCTACCGCGGCAACCCGCAGGCCGGCTGGCTGGAGGAGCGCGGGGCGCCGTTCGTGGCCTTCGGCCGGCCCTGGGACGAGCCCGCCGCCCGGCATCCGTGGGTGGACGTCGACGGGCGCACCGGGGTGATGCTCGCCGTCGACCACCTCGTCGAGCGCGGCCACGAGCGGATCGCCTGGGTGGGCTGGCAGAAGACGTCGTTCATCGGCGAGGACCGCCGCACCGGCTGGGTCGACGCCATGCACCGGCACGGGCTGTCGACGAGCCGGCTCAGCGCACGGGGCGACGACACCCTCGACTTCGGGCGCCGCGCCGCCGACGCGCTGCTCGACAACGAGTCACCGAGCGCCTTCGTGTGCGTCAGCGACACCGTGGCGATGGGGGTGCTGCACGCCCTGGCCGACCGTGGGCTGGCCCTGGGGAAGGACATCGCGGTCGTCGGCTTCGACGACTCGATCGCCGCGCAGTGCGTGCCGCCGGGGCTCACCTCGGTGCGCCAGCCGCTCGAGCAGGTGGCCGTGGAGATCATCGGCCTGCTCGGGAAGCTCCTGTCCCACAAGCCGATCGAGGAGCCGGGCAGGCTGCTGGTGCCGACCCTCTCGGTCCGCGGCTCCTCCTGACGCGACGCGGCTCGGAGCCGTTCCGCGGTCCGCAGCGCAGGGCGGGCTGAAGTGCTGCGTCCCGCAGAACACGTCGCAGGAGGTGATGCCTGCCCGGGAGCCGACGGGTGGCTCAGTACCTGCGCCACCAGAGGTTCACCGCGTAGTCCACGGTCAGCCCCTCGTGCGAGGTGATGATCTCATCGGCCAGCTCAGGGGCGAACTCGATCCGCACCACGGCCTCCAGGTCCTCACGCCGCTCGAACCGCCACTCGATGTCGACCGGCTCGCGGGTCCACCCGTGTGTGGACCAGAACCGCTCGACCTCGTCGGCGTCGATGTTCGGGTACCCGCGGCGGAACCATCCTCCGAAGCTGCTGCGGGAGGCGTCGTTGTCGATGACGAACGCCGCCCCTCCCCGTCGTACCACCCGGGAGAGCTCCGCGAGACCGGGCTCGCAGCCGGGACCGAAGAAGTACGCCCAGCGTGCGTGCGCGACGTCGACGCCCGCGTCGGGCAGCGGGATCCGCTGTGCGGAGCCCTGCAGCACCTGCACGTTGCCGAGGCGGGAGGTACGGCGTCGTGCGATCGTCGCGAGGCCGGGATGGGGCTCGACGCCGACGACGGACCTGGCGGCGGCGGCCCACCGGGGAAGGTGGAAGCCGGTGCCGCAGCCGAGGTCGAGCACGTCACGGCCGGACCAGTCGAGCACCGACCGCATCGCGGCCTCGATCCTCATGCCGGGGTCGGCCGCACGGTTCTCGATCTCGTAGACGTCGGGGTGGTCCCAGATGTTCGGGCTCGGGATCGCCCCGTCGGACAGCGGCAAGGGGGCGGTCAGATGCGGACGAGGCCGTTCGGGGTCTGGAACTGCACGGCGACGATGCCCGGGGTGCCGTGCGGGGCGACCCACTCGACCTTGACGTCCTCGAGCGGGTCGCCGTCGTCGCCGAGCCACTCACGCACGCGCTCGGGGTCACCGGCGATCTCGAGGCAGTCGAGGTGCAGGTTGCCGCTCGAGCCGGCACTGGGGTGCTCGACGCCGGGCTCCCACTGGACGAAGAAGGGCAGCTGCGGGTCGGACTGCAGCCCCCTGACGCCGATCTGGCGCCACCTGAGCTCGACGCCGTCGGGGCGGTGCCGGTTGCCGGGGGCAGCCTCACGGCCGAGCCGCTGCTCGACCTTGGAGATGTCGTCGCAGGACACGACCCACCCCATCCAGCCGCCGCCGAGCTCGGAGCGAGCACGCACGGCCTGGCCGAACGGTGCCTTGTCCGAGGCCGGGTGGTCGAGGACGGCCACGACTTCGAGGTAGGTGCCGTCGCTGAGCGGAAGCACCATGTTGCGGGTGCCGAACCGGGGGTGGATGCCGCCGTCGCGGAACTCCTCGCCGAGCAGCTCGCCGATGCGACGCGCAGTGCTCTGGAGTCCGTCGGGGCCGGCCGCGTACGAGATGTGGTCGAGGCGCATGTCAAGCATTCTCGCCATTGATCTTCGACACCCTGACAGCGGGGTGGGGTTCACCGGGCAGGTGTCCCTTTCGTCCCGTCGGGGACCTGACCTTCGACCCCTTGTGCATCGCCGCCGACGGGTGAAAGGTGAGGAGGCACGAGCACGAGGAGGTAGACGTGGCAGGCAAAGCATCTGCGAACCAGCTCGGCGCGGACCCGGTTCCGACGACCGACCGCCCCGAGTCCATCCGCAACGTGGTCCTCGTCGGACCAGCCGGATCGGGAAAGACGACGTTGGTCGAGGCCCTGTTGACGGCCGGTGGCGTGCTCAACCGCGCGGGCCGCGTCGACGAGGGCACGACGGTCAGCGACTACGACGAGGCCGAGATCAGGCAGCAGCGCTCGGTCGGTCTGTCCTTGGCGCCGCTGGTCCACGAGGGCGTGAAGATCAACCTCCTCGACACGCCCGGCTACGCCGACTTCGTGGGCGAGCTGCGCGCCGGCCTCCGTGCCGCCGACTGCGCGATGTTCGTGATCGGGGCCAACGAGGGCGTCGACGAGCCCACCCGTGAGCTCTGGCGCGAGTGCGCCTCGGTGGACATGCCTCGCGTCGTGGTGGTGACCAAGCTCGACCACGCGCGTGCCGACTACGCCGCGGTCGTGGCCGGCGCCCAGGACTCGTTCGGGGAGAAGGTGGTCCCCGCGTTCCTGCACGAGAACGACCAGATGGTCGGCCTGCTCACCGGCGACGACCCCGCGCACGAGGAGCAGAGGGGGGCGCTGATCGAGGCGGTGATCGAGGAGTCGGAGGACGAGACCCTCATGGAGCGTTACGTCGGCGGTGAAGCCGTCGACCGGGACCTCCTCGTCAAGGACCTCGAGCGCGCTGTCGCCCGAGGTTCGTTCTTTCCTGTGGTCCCCGTCTGCTCCACGACCGGCCTCGGTACGACGGAGCTGCTCGACCTGGTCGTGTCCGGCTTCCCGTCTCCTCCCGAGCACACGTGCCCCGAGGTGTACACCCCCGAGGGCAAGCGCGGCCCCGACATCGGCTGCACGCCGGACGGCCCGCTGGTCGCCGAGGTGGTCAAGACGACGACCGACCCGTACGTCGGACGGGTCAGCCTCGTGAGGGTGTTCTCGGGGACGATCCGCCCCGACATGACGGTGCACGTCTCGGGCCACTTCAGCTCGTTCTTCGGCGAGGAGAGCGGTCACGAGGACCACGACGAGGACGAGCGCATCGGCGTCCTCTCCGTGCCGCTGGGCAAGCAGCAGCGCCCGGTCGACTTCGTGGTCGCCGGTGACCTGTGCACGATCGGCCGGCTCAGCCGTGCCGAGACCGGCGACACGCTGTCGGACAAGGACCAGCCGTTCGTGCTGAAGCCGTGGTCTATGCCCGAGCCGCTGCTGCCGATCGCGATCCAGGCAAGGGCGAAGGCCGACGAGGACAAGCTCTCGACCGGCCTGCAGCGCCTCGCCGCCGAGGACCCGACGCTCCGTGTGGAGCACAACGCCGAGACCCACCAGCTCGTGCTCTGGACGTTGGGGGAGGCGCACGCCGACGTCGCCCTCGACCGGCTCGCGAACCGCTACGGCGCGCAGGTGGACCAGGTCGACCTCCGGGTGCCGCTGCGCGAGACGTTCGCCGGCCTCGCCAAGGGCCACGGCCGGCACGTGAAGCAGTCCGGTGGGCACGGCCAGTTCGCCGTCTGCGACATCGAGGTCGAGCCGCTCCCCGAGGGGACGGGCTTCGAGTTCGTCGACAAGGTGGTGGGCGGCGCCGTACCCCGGCAGTTCATCCCGAGCGTCGAGAAGGGTGTCCGCGCGCAGATGGAGAAGGGCGTCGCGCACGGCTACCCGGTCGTCGACCTGAGGGTGACGCTCACCGACGGCAAGGCGCACAGCGTCGACTCCTCCGACATGGCGTTCCAGACCGCGGGTGCCCTGGCCCTGCGCGAGGCCGCGGCCGCGACGAGGATCGTGATGCTCGAGCCGGTCGACGAGGTCGACGTGATCGTGCCCGACGACCTGGTCGGCTCGGTGATGAGCGACCTCTCCGGCCGCCGGGGCCGTGTCCTCGGCAGCGAGCAGGCCGGCGACGGGCGCACGATGGTGCGCGCGGAGGTGCCGCAGGTCGAGATCGTGCGCTACGCGGTCGACCTGAGGTCGTTCTCCCACGGAGCGGCGACGTTCAGCCGCAAGTTCGCCCGCTACGAGCCGATGCCCGAGAACGTCGCCCAGCGCTACCTCAAGGCGGAGTGACCCACCGGCGGTTTACCAGGGTATGCAGGCGTTCTGCCTCTTCCCACGGGGAGCAACCCGTGGGAAGAGGCAGTTTGCCGTGGGAGGTCGGCTCAGCGCAGGTTCCGCACCGACGCCGGTACGTCGATGCCGGGGCGCAGGTCCGGAGCCGGGAGCGGCTCGCCGTAGGCAACGCCCATCGGCACCACGCCGGCCCACGCGTCGCCGGCGATGTCCGCGTCCGTGTCCTCCGGCCATCCGTCGGAGACCTTGAGCACCCAGTCGTCGAGTTGGATCGCGAGCACCAGGGTGGCGGCGAGCTCGCGGGCGTCGGAGTCGCGCGTCTCGGCCAGCCGGCCGGGGACGATCCGCTCCACGAGCACGTCGAGCGCCCGGAGCTTGTCGCCGCCCTCGAGCACGACGGGCCGTCCGCGGACCACCGCGCTGCGGTAGTGGAACGACGACTCGAAGCGCGACCGCGCCACGACCACCCCGTCGAGCGAGGCGACGCTGACCGCGACCGGGGCGCCGGAGGACACGATCCGCATCCAGTGCGAGCCGGTCGACCCGTGCCACACGAGCCGGTCGTCCACCCGGGCGACGGCGGTGGGCACGACGGAGACCTCGTCGCCGTCGACGTACGCGACGTGACCGAGACAGGTGCTGTCCAGCAGAGCGTGCAGGACGGCGAGGTCGGTGGACTGCTTGTCCGCGAGCCGGGTCAGCCGGCGGGGCGCGGGGCTCACCGCGGGTCGGCGGGGTGGATCGCGAGGGCGGAGCGCGATGCCATGTGTGCCTCGCACAGCCGCACGAGCTCGTCGTACGCCTTGCGGCCCATCAGCTCGACGAGCTCGGGACCGTTGGAGACGTAGACGGGCTCGACCCCGACGTGCGCCTCGGTGTTGCCGCTGCAGTACCAGTCCAGGTCGTGGCCGCCAGGGCCCCAGCCGCGGCGGTCGTACTCGCCGATGCTGACCTCGGTGTAGGTCTTTCCGTCCGGGAGCTCCACCTCTCGGAAGGTGCGCCGGATGGGCAGCTGCCAGCAGACATCGGGCTTGGTCTCCAGCGGGTGCCGGCCCTGGCGGAGGGCGAGGCCGTGCAGGGCGCAGCCCTCGCCGCCCTCGAAGCCGGGCCGGTTGAGGAAGACGCACGCGCCCTCGACGACGGCGGTCTTGCGGTCGCCGTCGTCGTCGGTCTCGATCCACCCGCCCTTGCGGCCCCCGCCACGGTTCTCCGGATGGAACTGCCAGTGCTCCGGCTCGAGCATCTTGACGAAGGTCTTGACGCGCTTCTCGTCGCCCTTGTCGGAGAAGTGCGCGCCCAGCGTGCAGCAGCCGTCCAGGGGACGCTCCGCGTAGATGCCCTGGCAGCCCTGGCCGAAGATGCACATCCAGTTGGAGGTCAACCAGGTCAGGTCGCAGCGGAACACCTGGCCCTCGTCGGCGGGGTCCTGAAACTCGACCCAGGCGCGGGGAAAGACGAGATCTACCTCTGGCACGGAGCAACCCTACGTCCTGTATGGGAGGCTGGGAGCCCTATGCGACTTGGAGTTCTCGACATCGGCTCGAACACCGGGCACCTGCTCGTCGTCGACGCGCACGGTGGCGCGGCGCCGCTGCCCGCCTTCTCCTACAAGGAGCCGCTTCGCCTCGCCGAGCACCTCGACGACGGCGCGGTGACCCCCAAGGGCGTGGACGCGCTGACCGAGTTCGTGTCCGAGGCGCTCGTCGTCGCCGAGGACAAGGGTTGTGAGGAGATTCTCGGGTTCGCGACCTCGGCGGTACGCGACGCGCTGAACAGCAGCGAGGTCCTCGAGCACGTGCGGACCGAGACGGGCGTCGAGATCGGTGTCCTGTCCGGTGAAGACGAGGCGCGGCTGACCTTCCTCGCCGTACGCCGGTGGTTCGGCTGGTCGTCCGGACGCCTGGCCGTCTTCGACATCGGCGGCGGCTCCCTCGAGATCGGCGCGGGCTCCGACGAGGCACCCGACGTCGCACAGTCCCTTCCGCTCGGCGCGGGCCGGGTCACGCGCGAGTGGCTGCACGAGGACCCGCCGCCCGCCGACGTCGTACGCCAGCTGCGCAAGCAGATCCGGGCCGACATCGCGCGGGAGGCGGGCTCGGTGCTGCGTGGTGGCCGTCCCGACCACGCGGTCGCCACGTCCAAGACGTTCCGTTCGCTGGCGCGCGTGTGCGGTGCCGCCCCCTCGGCCGAAGGCCCGCTGGTACGACGGGTGCTGCCCGCCGACGAGCTCGCGAAGAAGCTGCCCGAGCTGGCGAAGATGACCCATGCCGAGCTGGCCGAGCTGCCCGGCGTGTCCGCGAACCGTGCCCACCAGCTGCTCGCCGGCGCGCTCGTCGCGGACGCCGTGATGGACATCTTCGAGCTCGACGGGCTGGAGATCTGCCCGTGGGCGCTGCGCGAGGGCGTCATCCTCGAGCGACTCGACCAGATCAGCATCCTCGGGTGACCGGGGCGCGCATACCCTGAGGAGGTGAGCGACGTGGCGGATGCGGCAGCCGGGCAGCCGGTGCCGGCGTCCTCCGACCTCGCGCAGCCGATGGGCGACCGTGACGGTCCGCTCGTGGCGCTCTCGACGATCTCGGTGTACCCGGAGTCGACGGCCAACGGGTTCGCCCTCGGCGCCCGGCTCGGCTACGACGCCGTGGAGGTCATGGTCGGCATCGACTCGGTCAGCCAGGACATCAGGGCGGTCAAGCACCTCTCGGAATACCACGAGATCCCGATCTGCGCCGTACACGCTCCCTGCCTGCTGATCACCCAGCGGGTCTGGGGAACCGAGCCGTGGGGCAAGCTCGAGCGCAGCGCCGAGATGGCGCACGAGGTGGGCGCCGACGTGGTCGTCGTGCACCCACCGTTCCGGTGGCAGCGGGACTACGCCCGCAACTTCGTCGAGGGGATCGCCGACCTCGAGAAGCGCACCGGGATCGCGTTCGCCGTGGAGAACATGTACCCCTGGCGGGCGTCACGCCGCGAGATGCAGGTGTACGTGCCCGGCTGGAACCCCGCCGACCACGACTACGCGAACACCACCATCGACCTGTCGCACGCGGCCACCGCCAAGTCGTGCCCGGTGGAGATGGCGCGCTCGCTCGGCGACCGGCTGCGGCACATCCACATGACCGACGGCACCGGGTCCGCGAAGGACGAGCACCTCGTCCCCGGGCGTGGGAACCAGCCCGTCGCCGAGCTCCTCGAGCACCTCGCGGACCAGGAGTTCCGCGGCCACATCGTGGTCGAGATCAACACCCGCCGCGCCGGCTCCCGCGAGGCACGCGAGCTCGACCTGATGGAGTCGCTCGCGTTCGTCCGCCTCAACTTCGCCAGTGCGGGGGAGCAGGTCTCGCCGTGAGCGCGCGGGCCGGCGGGTCGGCGGGTCGGCGTGAGACCAGGAGCCGGATCCTCGAGGTGGCACGGGCCTCCTTCGCCGAGGCCGGGTTCGGCGGCACCTCGATCCGGAAGGTCGCCGCGGCCGCGGGCGTCGACCCGGCCCTGGTTCACCACCACTTCGGCACCAAGGACGACCTGTTCATCGCGGCCCTCGAGATGCCGACCGATCCCCGCGCCGTCATGGCCGCGATCGCGGAGGGTGACCGCGAAACGGTCGGCGAACGACTCGTCGAGGCGTTCCTCGATCTCCGGGACGACCCGGACGCACGACTCCGCCTGCCGGCCATCGTCCGCTCCGGCGCCGTGGGGGACCTCCCCGACAACGCTGGAGCAGAATTCAGCACATGATGAATAACGGGGCGATCGAGGTCACGGACCTCCATGTCGTCCGCGGTGGCGTGAAGGCCGTGGACGGGGTGACCTTCACGGTCGCGAGCGGCGAGGTCACCGGGCTGCTCGGGCCCTCCGGCTGCGGCAAGACCAGCCTGATGCGGTCCATCGTGGGCGTCCAGATCGTCAAGGCCGGCCGGGTGGTGGTCGACGGCACGCCGGCCGGAGCAGCGCCGCTGCGGCACCGGATCGGCTACGTGACGCAGTCCCCGAGCGTGTACGACGACCTCACCGTCGAGGAGAACCTGCGCTTCTTCGCGCGCGTCCTGGGCCTCGACGGTGCCGAGGTGGACCGCTGCATCACCGCCGTCGAGCTCGACGACAACCGGGACCGGCTGGCCAGCCGGCTCTCGGGCGGCGAGCGGTCCCGGGTGTCCCTGGCCGTGGCGCTCCTCGGCAGCCCGGACTTCCTGGTCCTCGACGAACCGACCGTGGGGCTCGACCCGGTCCTCAGGCGCGACCTGTGGGACCTCTTCCACCGGCTCGCCGACGCCGGTGCCGCGGTGCTCGTCTCGAGCCATGTCATGGACGAGGCCGAGCGGTGCGACCGGCTGCTGCTCATGCGCAACGGGCGGATCCTCGCCGACGACACCCCGGACGGCCTCCTCGAGCACACCGGCGAGCCGAGCGTCGAGCACGCATTCCTGTTCCTGGTCGACAGCGCGAGGCAAGGAGAGCTGCGATGAGCGTCCGCATCACCATGGCGGTGACCCGGCGCGTGCTCGCGCAGCTCAAGCACGACCACCGGACCCTGGTCCTGCTGCTGTTCATGCCGGCGTTCTTCATGGCCCTGCTCTGGTGGATGTTCGAGGAGAGCGCGGGCCCGACCTTCGACAGGTTCGCGCCGGCACTGCTCGCGATCTTCCCGTTCTTCGTGATGTTCCTGGTGACGGTGGTGACCACGCTGCGCGAGCGCTCCTCCGGCACGCTCGAACGGCTGCTTGCGATGCCCACGGGCAAGCTGGACCTGCTCGGCGGCTACGCCCTGGCCTTCGGCCTGATGGCCGCGCTGCAGTCGGTCATCGCGGTGGCCACCAGCGTGTACCTCCTCGGCCTCGACATCGCCGGCCCCGTGTGGATGCTCGTCGTCGTGGCGGTGGTGGACGCCGTGCTGGGCTCCACGCTCGGCCTGTTCCTCTCCGCCTTCGCCCGGACCGAGTTCCAGGCGGTGCAGTTCATGCCCGCCGTGGTGACGCCGCAGGTGCTCCTGTGCGGGCTGTTCGTCCCGCGCGACGAGCTGCCCACGGTGCTGAAGGAGATCTCCGACGTGCTGCCGCTGTCCTACGCCGTCGACGCGATCACGCTCGTGTCCACGACCACCTCCGACGCCCTCGGCGGCGTCGACGCCGACGTCTGGGTGGACCTCGCGGTGGTCGGCGGGTTCGCGCTCGCCGCGCTGGCTCTGGGTGCGGCCACCTTGCGACGTCGTACCGCGTAGCCTGGGAGCGCCCGGTCCGCAACGACGCGGAGGGCGACGTCAGGAGGGCCCGACCAGTGTTACGGCAGCCGCTGCTGCTGCTCTCGCGCAGCACGACCGTGAAGAACCTCGTCACCGCGATGCCGGTCTCGAGCAGCATCGTGAACCGCTACGTGCCCGGTGAGACCACCGCGTCGGCCGTCGAGGCCACGCGGAGGCTCATCGAGAGCGGGCTCCACGTCACGCTCGACTTCCTCGGCGAGGACACCCTCGACCGCGAGCAGGCCGACCACACGGTGGCCGCCTACCTCGACGCGCTCGCGGCGCTGAGCGAGAACAGCCTGTCGCGCAACGCCGAGGTGTCGGTGAAGCTCTCGGCGATCGGCCAGGCGCTGCCGGGCGAGGGCGAGAAGCTCGCGCTCGAGAACGCCCGCACGATCTGCCACGCCGCGCGCAACGCCGGCACGACGGTCACGCTCGACGCCGAGGACCACACCACCACCGACTCGACGCTGGGCATCCTGCACGAGCTGCGCAAGGACTTCCCCGAGACCGGCGCCGTGCTCCAGGCCTACCTGCACCGCACCGAGGCCGACTGCCGCGACCTCGCCCACGAGGGCTCGCGCGTGCGGCTGTGCAAGGGCGCCTACAAGGAGCCCGAGTCCGTCGCCTTCCAGGAGCGCGCCGACGTCGACAAGTCCTACGTGCGCTGCATGAAGGTCCTCATGGGTGGCCAGGGCTACCCGATGATCGCCACCCACGACCCGCGCCTGATCGACATCGCCGGCGCGCTGGCCACCCGCTTCGAGCGGCCGCAGGGCTCCTACGAGTTCCAGATGCTCTACGGCATCCGGCCCGACGAGCAGCAGCGCCTCTCCGGGGCCGGGGAGAAGGTCCGGGTCTACCTTCCCTACGGCACCGAGTGGTACGGGTACCTGATGAGACGCATGGCCGAGCGCCCGTCGAACCTGGGACTCTTCCTGCGATCGTTGGTCTCCAAGAAGTAAGGGAGGAACGCCCATGTCCACACTCGCCATCATCGGCGCAGGTGTGATGGGGGAGACGCTGCTGTCCGGCCTGATCCGGGCCGGCCGCAAGGTCGACGACCTCATGGTCGGCGAGAAGCGTCCCGAGCGCGCCACCGAGCTCGAGGAGCGGTACGGCGTCGCCGTGGTCGGCAACATCGAGGCCGCCGAGAAGGCGGACACCCTCGCCCTCGTGGTGAAGCCGCAGGACATGGAGGACCTCCTCAAGGAGATCGCGCCGGTCGTCCGGCCCGGCCAGCTCGTCGTGTCGCTGGCCGCAGGCATCACCACCGCCTTCCTCGAGTCGCACCTCCCCGAGGGCGTCGCGGTGGTCCGCGTCATGCCCAACACGCCGGCCCTCGTCGACGAGGGCATGGCCGCGATCTCCCGCGGGTCCCACTGCGACGAGGAGCACCTCGTCGAGGCCGAGGAGCTGATGGACTCCATCGGCAAGGTGATCCGGGTGCCCGAGCGCCAGCAGGACGCCGTCACCGCCGTCTCTGGGTCCGGTCCGGCCTACATCTTCTTCGTGGTCGAGTCGATGATCGAGGCCGGCGTGCACCTCGGCCTACCTCGGGCGACGGCCGCCGAGCTCGTCGTACAGACCGTGGTCGGGTCGGCCAAGCTGCTGCGCGAGACCGGCGAGCACCCCACGGTCCTGCGCGAGCAGGTCACGTCACCCGCCGGTACGACGGCCGCCGCGGTCCGGCAGCTCGAGGAGCACAAGGTGCGCGCGGCCTTCCTCGTCGCGCTCGAGGCCGCCCGCGACCGCTCCCGTGAGCTCGCCGAGGGCCTCTGACCGACGGCGGATTACCAGGGGATGTAGGAAATCTGCCTCTTCCCATGGGGATCACGCCATGGGAAGAGCCCAATTTCCTACAGACCCTGGTAAACAGCGGGTCGTGGCGGGGAGGGGCGGGGTTCGCTAGCCTGCGAGAAGCCCGCGTAGGACGACCTCCCGGAGGGTTCCAGTGAGCGACATCGGTCAGGAGACCCCGGCCCGTGCGCAGTGGGGGACGAAGCTCGGCTTCATCCTCGCCGCGATCGGATCGGCGATCGGTCTCGGCAACATCTGGCGCTACCCCTACGTGGTCTACGAGAACGGCGGCGGCGCGTTCCTGCTGCCGTACTTCATCGCGCTGATCACGGCCGGTCTGCCGATCCTGATCCTGGAGTACTCGCTCGGCCACCGGTACCGCCAGGGCGCGCCGGCGACCTTCCACGCGATCTCCAACCGGTGGGAGTGGCTGGGCTGGTGGCAGGCCGCGATCTCCTTCGTGATCTCGACGTACTACATCGTGATCCTCGGCTGGTGCCTGAGCTTCATCTGGTTCTCCTTCGGCGAGCAGTGGGGAGAGGACACCGGGGCGTTCTTCATCGGCGACTACCTCGCCACCTCCGAGGGGGCGGCGCCGACCGGCTTCTGGGACGTCGGCGGGCTGCAGTGGAAGGTCCTCGTCCCGGTCGCGATCGCGTGGGGGATGGTCGCCTACCTGATGCACAGGGGCGTCAGCCGCGGCATCGAGGTCGCGTCCAAGATCCTGATGCCGACGCTGATCATCATGCTGGTCGTCATCGTGATCCGCGCCCTCACGCTCGACGGTGCCGCCGACGGCCTCGACGTGCTCCTCACCCCGGACTTCTCCGCGCTCGGAGACCCGGGCGTGTGGGTCGCCGCCTACGGCCAGGTGTTCTTCTCGCTGAGCATCGCGTTCTCGATCATGATCGCCTACTCCAGCTACCTGCCCCGCCGGACCGACCTGTCCAACACCGGCTTCATCGTCGGTCTGTCCAACGCCGGCTTCGAGTTCCTGGCCGCGATCGGCGTCTTCGCGGCGCTCGGCTTCCTCGCCGCCGTCCAGGGCGTCGAGGTCACCGAGGTCGCGACGAGCGGCGTGGTGCTCGCGTTCATCGTCTTCCCGCAGGTGATCAGCGCCCTCCCCGGCCTCAACTGGCTGTTCGGCGTGCTGTTCTTCGGCGCGCTGTTCTTCGCCGGCATCACCTCGATGGTCTCCATCCTCGAGGCCGTGGTCGCCGCGATCCGGGAGAAGTTCGACCTCAGCCGCAAGGCCGCGGTCAACTACATCTGCAGTCTGGCCGCGGTGATCAGCCTGCTGTACGTCACCGAGGGCGGCCTGTTCTACCTCGACACCATCGACCACTTCGTCAACGCCTACGGGCTCGTCGTCGCCGGCCTCACCGAGGTGATGCTGGTGGCCTGGATCGCCCGGACGCTGGACCAGCAGCGCGACCACATCAACGCCACCTCCTACATCGCCATGGGTCCGTGGTGGACCGCGTCGCTGAAGTGGATCACCCCCGTGCTGCTCAGCTTCATGATCGTCTGGAGCGTCATCCAGGAGGTCCAGGAGAACTACGAGGGCTACCCGACCAGCGGCCTGCTGTTCGTCGGCGTCGGCGGAGTGATCCTCACGCTGTTCTTCGCCCTGTCGCTCTCCCTGAACAGCAGGGCCCCCCACGACACCCTCGCGCACACCGTCAAGGAGTGATCCGATGAGCACCGGTGCCATCGTCATGCTGATCTTCGGCGCCCTGTTCCTGTGGGGCGGCCTCGCCGCGTCGATCCTCAACTACCAGCGCATGTCGCGCCGGGAGAGGGACTGACGGGGTGGACTCCGTCACGCTGCGACACCCGAGGTTGTAGCGTGGATCCATGGCTGGCCGTGCGTGCGTGGTGTTCGACAAGACGCTCACCGACTACGACTTCGGCCCGACCCACCCCATGTCACCGCTGCGGGTGGACCTCACCATGCGGCTCGCCGACGAGCTCGGCGTGCTGGCCGCCCCGGGCACGGACGGCCGCGGCCTGCACCAGGTCACCGCACCGGTCGCCGACGACGACCTGATCGCCAGCGTCCACAGCGGCGACCTGATCGAGGCCGTGCAGCGGATGAGCCGCGACCCGTACCAGGTCGACGAGGCGCACGGCCTCGGCTCCGAGGACAACCCGACGTTCGAGGGCATGCACGGCGCGGCCGCGCACATCGTCGGCGCCTCCGTGGAGGCCGCCCGGCAGGTGTGGACCGGCCAGGTGCTCCACGCCGCCAACATCACCGGCGGTCTACACCACGCGATGCCGGGCAAGTCCAGCGGCTTCTGCATCTACAACGACGTCGCGATCGCGATCAGGTGGCTGCTCGACAACGGTGCGGAGAAGGTCGCGTACGTCGATGTGGACGTCCACCACGGGGACGGCGTGGAGCGCGTGTTCTGGGACGACCCGCGCGTGCTGACGATCAGCCTCCACGAGACCGGGCAGATGCTGTTCCCGGGCACGGGGTTCCCGCAGGACACCGGCGGGCCGAACGCGCCGGGCAGCGCCGTGAACGTCGCGCTGCCTCCGGGCACGGCCGACGCCGGCTGGCTCCGCGCCTTCCACGCCGTGGTGCCGCCGCTCCTGCGCGAGTTCGCCCCCGACGTACTCGTCACGCAGCACGGCTGCGACTCGCACATCGAGGACCCGCTGGCGCACCTGATGCTGACCGTCGACGGCCAGCGCGCGGCGTACCTCGCGCTGCACGAGCTGGCGCACGAGGTCTGCGACGGCAAGTGGGTCGTCACCGGGGGAGGCGGCTACGCGATCGTCGACGTGGTGCCGCGCGCCTGGACACACCTGCTGGCGATCGTCGGCGGTGAGCCGCTGGACCCGCACACGAACACCCCGGAGAGCTGGCGCGACCACGTGCAGACCCTGCTGGGCAGGGTGGCGCCGTTCCGGCTCACCGACGGCCGCGACCCGGTGTACCGGGACTGGTCGGGTGGCTACGACCCGTCGACCTGGCTGGACCGGGCGATCCACGCCACGCGGGAGGCGACCTTCCCGCTCAATGGTCTGGACTACCACTCCTGGTGAGCTAGCACGGGGACTCGCGGCGAGTTCGTGGCGACACGCAGGGGTTTGGTAAAAAGTGCCCGAAAAGTCACCCCTTTCCCACGGGTCACTCTAGGCTCTATTCTCACGTAAGCACATACGTTCAGTCTCCGGTGGGGAAGCCGGGGACGTGGTGTGCTGTGAAAGTGCGGTGCAACATGGCCACAAACAGCTCCGGGGACATCTCCGAGGTGAAGTTCCTGACCGTTGCCGAGGTGGCAACCGTCATGCGTGTCTCCAAGATGACCGTGTATCGCCTCGTGCACTCCGGCGAGCTGCCGGCCGTGCGAGTGGGTCGCTCCTTCCGGGTGCCCGAGGATGCAGTGAACGAGTACCTGCGCAAGAGCTTCTTCCAGACCGGGTGAGGCTGGCGCGCAACGAACGACGACGGTGGCGGTCCCTCGCGGGGCCGCCACCGTCGTCGTTGGGGGTGTTGAGACCGGGTCGGGGCCGGGGCGCCGGCGCCCCGGCGGATCAGAACCGGATGAAGTTGGCTGCGACCACCCAGCGCCCCTTGGCGTCAGGGGTGGCGCCCACGCCGATCCGGCGCGACTTCGAGCTCAGCAGCACGGCCCGGTGTCCCGGCGACTGCATCCACATGCGGACGAGCTTGCGAGGAGTCATGGAGCCTCGCCCGAGGGTCTCCCCGGCGTAGGTCGCGTCGCAGCGGTCGAGCACGTCCGACATCGACTGGTGGAAGAACTCGCCGTTCATCGCGAGGTAGCTGCTCCAGTCCTCGGCCACGTTGTCGGCGCAGGCCGCCATCCGCAGACGCGGGAGGTCGTGGTTCGAGCGACGCACGTTGACGAGTCGCTGGACCCGCTTCTCGTAGGTGTCCGGGGCGGTCGCGGTCGATGCCTGGGCCGCGGCGGCGCCGGCCCCCAGGCTGGTCGCGGAGAGCCCGAGGGCGAGAGCGGACGTGGTGGCCGCGACAAGAGCGCGGCGGGCCGCTGAACGGGTTGATCGGGGGCGCAGGACGCCAAAGCCTCGTGTGTTCATCATCAAGGCCCCTCCCAAGGCCTCATGAGCGTGTCCCTGGTCGTCCCGCTTTCTACGGGAACGCGACCGAGGTCACGAAAGCACTGAGTTGCTGCACTTGTCGAGCAGTGTCCCCAGTGTGAGCTGCGTCGTAAACGTGCACTTGAGCGAAACTGTCGTACTGCTGACATCCGCGTCCCAGTATGCACCTTTTGGCGTTGCTGGTGAGCAAACTGTGAAGAAAGATGTCAACGAGACACGCGGGTGACGTGTCATGTCCTTTCCCGGTTTGGGATGAGACGTCGTGAACATCGGAACATGACGCAGCCGACTTGAGGCGGTTGGTGGATCTTGTGGCGTGTCGTCGTCGGGCGACGCCTGCGGCCGTCCAAGGTCCGGCCGATTACCGTCGCCGCGCACGCGGCAGATAGGCTTGGCGCTTGGCTCGCGCGGCGTACCTGCCTGCGCGATCGACTCGAGGCTCGAAAGGTCCACCTGTGGGTTCTGTCATCAAGAAGCGCCGTAAGCGAATGGCGAAGAAGAAGCACCGCAAGCTGCTCAAGAAGACGCGGATCCAGCGTCGTCGTCAGGGCAAGTAAGCCGTCCTATCGGCGGAGCCGGACAGCGGGGTGGACGTCTGATGGGCCAGGTCGTTCTCGTCACCGGGGTATCCGGTGACCTCGGGCGCCGTTTCGCGCGCCTGCTGACGGCCGAGCCCGCCGTGGAGCGGGTGATCGGCGTCGACATGATGCCTCCGCGAGGCGACATGGGCGACGTGCGCTTCGTGCGCGCCGACATCCGCAACCCCGTGATCGCGAAGGTGATCGCGGGCGAGGATGTCGACACGGTCGTCCATATGAGCGTCATCGCGACGCCGGGCACGGCGGGCGGTCGCAGCTCGATGAAGGAGCTCAACGTCATCGGGACGATGCAGCTCCTCGCCGCCTGTCAGAAGGCGCCCAGCCTCAGGCGGCTGGTCGTCCGTTCGTCGACCGCGGTCTACGGCTCCTCTCCGCGCGACCCCGCGATGTTCACCGAGGACATGGCGCCCAAGCGCCTGCCCAGGTCCGGGTTCGCCAAGGATGTCGTCGAGGTCGAGGGGTACGTCCGGGGCTTCGCGCGCCGGCGTCCCGACATCGAGGTCACCATGCTCCGGGCGGCCAACACGATCGGCCCGACGGTGTCGTCGCCGATGACCCAGTACTTCCGGCTGCCCGTCGTACCGACGGTGCTCGGCTTCGACGCACGGCTGCAGTTCTTGCACCAGGACGACCTCCTCGGCGCTCTCCGGCACGCCACGCTCGACGGGGTGCACGGCACCTTCAACATCGCCGGGAACGGCATCCTCATGCTGTCGCAGGCGCTTCGGCGCCTCGGGAAGCCCTCAGTGGCGCTCCCGTCGTTCGCCGCGAGCCAGGTCGGCTCGTTCGTACGGCAGTCGCGGGTCGCGGACTTCTCGCCGGAGCAGATGACGTACCTGACCTACGGCCGCGGCGTGGACACCACGCGGATGCGGCACGTCCTCGGGTTCGAGCCCGAGCACACCACGGCCTCGGCTTTCGAGGACCTGCGTACCGCCCTGGGCCCCGGCCCGCTGTCCGCCGAACGCGTCGACGCCCTCGAGGACCTGGTGACGCAGCTGTTGGGAGCAACCCGTGGCTGACGCAGAGATCATCCCGATCGGCACCCGCGGCCGCCCGGGTCGTGGCACCGGCAACGCCAAACCCTCCGCCTCGGCGCGCAGCCTCGCCGGCGGGGCGAAACCGAAGACTCCGTCCGCCCCGAAGCGGGCCGCGAAGAAGCCGGTCCGGCCGTCCGACGTGCCGGCCGGCGAGTCCGGTCCCGAGGCGCCCGAGACCGCGACGCCGAAGCGCACGGCCCCCAAGCGTCCGCGCCCGGTGGCCGAGCCGCCGCTCACCGAGGCGCCCGCCGCGGCGGCCGACGGCGCCGGAACCGCGGACTCCGTCCCTGGCTCCGACCGGGCCGGTACGACGTACAGCGGCTCGTTCGACCACGAACCCAGGGCCACCTCGGACACCACGACCCGCGACCGCGCGCTGGGCGACGGCATCCCCGCGATCGACTGGGTGCAGGCCTTCACGTTCGCAGCCAAGGAGATCTTCGGCGACGACTGGGAGTCGCACCTCGCGGAGTTCATGGCGTTCCTCCGCCGTCGTGCCATGGGCGACTACACCGTCGACGAGTACGGCTTCGACCGCGAGATCACCGAGCGCTTCTTCTACAGCGCGATCCGACCGATCGCCGAAAAGTGGTTCCGCGTCGAGGTCCGCGGCGCGGACAACATCCCGGAGGAGGGCGGCGCGCTCGTCGTCTCCAACCACTCCGGCACGATCCCGCTCGACGGCCTGGTCACCGGCGTCAGCATCTTCGACCACACCGGACGCCACCTGCGACCGCTCGGCGCGGACCTCGTCTTCCGGCTCCCCATCATCGGCGAGCTCGCCCGCAGGGGCGGCGCCACGCTGGCCTGCAACGAGGACGCCGAGCGGATGCTCCGCGGCGGCGAGCTCGTCGGCGTGTGGCCCGAGGGTTTCAAGGGCATCGGCAAGCCCTACGCCGATCGCTACAAGCTGCAGCGGTTCGGGCGGGGCGGCTTCGTCTCGGCTGCGCTGCGAACCGGCGTCCCGATCATCCCGTGCTCCGTCGTGGGCGCGGAGGAGATCTACCCGCTGGTGGGGAACATCCCCTCCCTCGCGCGGCTGCTCGGTGTGCCGTACATCCCGATCACGCCGCTCTTCCCGGCCCTCGGGCTGCTCGGCCTGATCCCGCTGCCGTCGAAGTGGCTGATCGAGTTCGGTGAGCCGATCCGCACCGACGCCTACGACGCCGGAGCCGCGGACGACCCGATGCTCGTCTTCAACGTGACCGACCAGGTGCGGGAGACGATCCAGCAGACGCTGTACTCCCTGCTGATGCAGCGGCGTTCCGTCTTCCACTGACCTGCGGTCTTCCCTCGCGGGGGCAGCAGGCCGCCGTACCCGTCCAGGTGGACGTAGACCACCCGGGAACGGCCCGGCAACGTCGGTCAGTTGGTGAGGTCGGTGTCGGGGAGCAGGGTCTCGACGACGCCGGAGAGCCCGTCGGCCAGGGACTCGGTCGCGCTGGGCTCGTCGTTCTTGGTGGTGGTGCCGTCCTCGAGGCCGGGAAGCAGCGTCGGCCAGCCCTCGGGCTCCTCCCACTCAGGGGAGGGCAGCGGCGTCGGCGTCGGCGCCTCGCCGGTGGTGTCCGTGGGGTCGTCCGCCGGGCTCGGCTCGGCAGCCTCGGGCGCAGCGGGAACGGCGCCCTTGGGAACCACGACCGGGTGGTTGTTGTCGAGGTCGGCGCCGGCAGCGCGGCTGAGAGCCTTCGTGACCTCGGCGCGGGCGAGGAAGATGTCCGGGACCTCGACCACCGGCAGGTCGGCCGCGCAGCCGCCGCAGAGCGCGGTCGCCTCGCTGTCGATCTCCTGGAGCAGCATCGCGGCGGCGGCGAGCTCGTCCTGGGCGTCGTCGGGGACCTCGTCGGCGAGCGCCTCGAGGGTCGCGATGCCCTCGGTGGTGAAGGTACGGACCGCGACGATCGCCTCGGGGTCAGCGCTCTCGCGGAAGGCATCGAAGAGCAGCGTCGCGCCCTCGTCGGCGGAGCCCGAGAAGTCGGCGAGCGTCTCGGGGACGCGCGGCGCGCTCCGGGCCGACTCGGTGCCGACGAGCCCCTCGACCTCGACCAGCCGGTCGGAGGCCTGGCTCAGCAGGTCCTTGCCCTTGCCCGCGGTGCTCATGTTCAGCCCGGCCTCGGCCTGCTCGATGCCCCGCTTGATGGGGTAGAGCGCATCGCCGGGGAGCGAGCTCTGGGCGGCGGCCGCCATGGTCGCGGTGCCGCCGACGAGGACGAACGCCGAGGCAGCGGCGACCAGGCGGCGCTCGCGGCGGCCCCGCTCGCGCTGGGGGAGAAGGAGGTTCGCGGTCTCGGGTCGGAGCGCGGTCTCGGCCTCGAGCATCAGCCGGCTGCGCAGGTCGCTGGCGAACTCGGCGCGGGGCTCGACGGGGGCTTGCTCCCGGAGCGTGCTGACCAGTCCGAGCAGGGTCGTGATCTCCTCGCTGCCGTCACGGCGGCTCTCCGCCCCGCCGTCCACGGCGGCGGCGAACTCCTCGGCGCGTCGTCGCGCCTGGAACAAGGAGGTCATCGAGGTGTTCCTGTCCTTCGGTCGTGTCGGTCGGCTTCCCGGGGGACCCCGTGGCCTGTCATGACCGTTAACGACACATGAGGCGTCAAGGTTACGGCGCGTGACACGGCCCACCCTTGACAGCGGAAGTAAAGACCCGATGCGCTCACCTGAGCCCCTCCGGAAGGAGCTTGGCGAGGTTGCGGACGCCGCGCAGCTGCAGCTGCTTCACCGCGCCGTCGCTGCGGCCGAGGACCTTCGCGGTCTCCGCGATCGAGAGGCCCTGCAGGAACCGCATGATCAGGCACTCCTGCTGCTCGGTCGGAAGCTGTCCGAGCGCCTCGAGCAGCGCCTCGTTGGTGAGCGAGGCGAGCACCGCCGTCTCCGGGCCCTCGGTCGCCGAGTCGTGCGCGCCCATGTCCTCGGTGGCGAACTCCAGCCGGGTGCGGCCGGCCTTGTAGTGGTCGGCGGTGAGGTTGCGGGCGATGGTCATCAGCCACGCCCCGAAGTCCTTGCCCTGCCACTTGAAGGAGCTCATGCTCCGCAGCGCGCGGAAGAACGTCTCCGAGGCGAGGTCCTCGGCCAGGGCGACGGAGCCGACGCGGTAGTAGATGAAGCGGTACACCGACGCGTTGTAGTGGTCGTACAGCATCCCGAACGCCTCGGAGTCGCCACCACGGGCGAGCTCGACGAGCGCGATCAGCCGGGAGGCCGCGGCCTCGTCCTCCTCGGAGGAACAGGCCAGGTCGGAGTCGTTGCCCGGGGGACCCGCCTCGGGGGTCGTCGCGTGGTAGTCCAGCGCCTCCGACATCAGCCACGAGGCGGCAACCGCCGTGCTCGGTGAGGCCTGGGTCACCCCCGCGCATGCGAGCGCGGGGGCGGGGTAGAGGAGATCCGCCAGCGCCAGGCGCAGCGCGGCGAAGCCACGTGCGAACTCGGCGCTGCGCGTGTACATCTGAGTGGCTCCCTCGTCCGGCCCCGATGAGCCGTTCTCCCCGTTTGTCTCAGCGTCCCAGGCTAGATGTGGCACCTGGGTTTGTGAACCCATCTGTAACTCGGAGTTGCACCGATTTGGAGTGTTCCCCGTCACATCGCCGACCAAACCAAAACGTCCCCGTCCGGGACGAATGGTCAGTCCAGCTTGCGGCGGATCGCCAGGCCCGCGGCGATGCTCCCGCTGACGGCGCCGGCGACGCCCGCGGCCACGAGCCCCGCCCGGGCCGCCTTCCGCCCGGTGCGGTAGTCGCGGACCCGCCAGCCGTTGGCGCGCGCGTGGTCGCGCAGCCGGTGGTCGGGGTTGATCACGCAGGGGTCGCCGACGAGCGAGAGCATGGGCAGGTCGTTGTAGGAGTCGGAGTAGGCGGAGCAGCGGGACAGGTCCAGGCCCTCGCGTTCCGCCAGCGCCCGGATCGCCTCGGCCTTGGCCGGCCCGTGGAGCAGGTCGCCCACCAGGCGGCCGGTGTACACCCCGTCCACGTGCTCGGAGACGGTGCCCAGCGCACCCGTGAGCCCGAGCCTCTGGGCGATGATCGTCGCGATCTCGATCGGCGCGGCAGTCACGAGCCAGACCCGCTGGCCCTGGTCGAGATGGAGCTGCGCCAGCGCGCGGGTGCCCGGCCAGATCCGGTGGGCCATCGCCTCCTCGAAGATCTCCTCGCCCAGTGCCTGGAGCTCCTCGACGCGGTGCCCCTTGATGAACTCGAGCGCCGAGGTGCGGGCCTCCGCGACGTGCTCGGGGTCCTCGACGCCGACGATCCGGAAGTACGCCTGCTTCCAGGCGGCACCGAGGATCTCGCGGGTCGTGAAGAACTTGCGGCGGTGCAGGCCCTTGGCCAGGTGGAAGATCGAGGCGCCCTGCATGATCGTGTTGTCCACGTCGAAGAAGGCGGCGGACGTCGGGTCCGGCGGCGTCGCCAGCGCGGACTCCACCTCGGCTGCGGCAGCGGCGGCCTCGCCGGCGAGGACGGACCGGCGGCGCAGGTCGACCTGGGCTCGGGTCCTGGGCCGTTTCCTCTGCTGAGCCGGGTTCACGCAGGTCACCCTAGTGTCCGCCGCCGACCACGGTCACCTCGTGTCAGCAGGGGAATCCGCACGCGGACGGCCGTCCCCCGTGTGCCAGACTCGACCGCGTGAGTTCAGCCTCCAACCTCGCCGACCTGCTCGCCAGGGCGGCACAGGAGAGCCCCGACAAGGTCGCCCTCGTCGAGGCCGCCTCCGGCCGGCGGATGACGTGGGCGGAGCTCGACGCCGAGGCCGACCGCGTCGCCCGCGGCCTCTCCGCCCTGGGCCTCGTCGCCGGCTACCGCGTGATGATCGCGCTGACCAACCGCGTCGAGTTCGTCACCGGCTACTTCGGAGCGCTCCGCGCCCGGCTGGTCGCGGTGCCCGTGAACCCTCGGGCGACGACCGGCGAGATGGTCCGGATGATGGCCGACTGCGGGGCCCGTGCCGTCGTCGCCGACCTGGGCACGGTCACCACCGTCCGCTCGGCGGTGGCCGGTCTCGAGGACGCACTGACCGGCGCCGACGAGGAGCTCCGTGCCCGCACCGTGGTGCCGCGGGTCGTGGTCGCCTCCGCGCCCGCGCTTCCCGGGGAGGCCGCCTGGGCGGACCTCGTGGCCGAGGAGGGGCGTGCGCTGCCCGTCCCGGAGGACCCCGAGGCGCTCGCCGTCCTCCTCTACACGAGCGGTACGTCGGGACGACCGCGTGCGGCGATGCTGAGCCACCGGGCGCTCGTCGCGAACATCGAGCAGGCCGCGGCGGTCGACCCGCCCCTGATCACCGGCGACGACGTGGTCCTCGGTGTCCTTCCGCTGTTCCACGTATACGGCCTGAACGCCGTGCTGGGCCAGGTCGTCCGCCAGCGGGCCCGGATGGTGCTCGCCGAGGGGTTCGACGTACAAGGCACCCTCGACGTCGTCGAGGACGAGGCGGTGACCGTCGTGCCGGTCGCCCCGCCGGTGTTCGCCTACTGGCGCGACGTGGAGGACCTGCCCGAACGGCTCCGCAGCGTCCGCGTCGTGCTGTCCGGGTCGGCGCCGCTCGCGCCCGAGCTCGTCGCCCGGTTCGAGGAGCGGACCGGCATCACCGTGCACCAGGGCTACGGGCTCACCGAGGCCGCGCCGGTGGTCACCTCCACCCGGTGCAGCGCGACGCCGAAGCAGGGGTCGGTCGGTGCGGCGCTGCCGGGCATCGAGCTCCGCCTGGTCGACGACGCCGGGCACACGCCCGAGGGTGAGGACCCCGGGGAGATCTGGGTCAAGGGCGACAACCTGTTCTCCGGCTACTGGCCGGACGGTGCGGACGGCCCGGACGACGAAGGCTGGTGGCCCACCGGAGACGTCGGTTTCCTCGACTCCGAGGGCGACCTGTTTCTCGTCGACCGGCTCAAGGAGCTCGTCATCGTGTCGGGCTTCAACGTCTACCCCGTCGAGGTGGAGGACGTGATCGGCGAGCTCGCCACCGTGGCGGAGGCCGCCGTGATCGGGATCCCGGACGAGCGGACCGGCGAGGCGGTGGCCGCCTTCGTGAAGGGCAGGCCGGGAACGTCGCTCACCCCGGACGAGCTCGCCGAGGAGGTGCGCGAGCACTGTGCGGCGCGGCTGGCGCGGTTCAAGCAGCCGAGCGTGGTCAACGTCGTGGACGAGCTGCCGCACACGGTGACCGGCAAGGTCGCCAAGGGCCGCCTCCGGGCGACCGAACGACGCCGTCACCTGGGACTGCTCGAATGACCGGCAACCACGACGTCGGACCCACCGAGCTCGGCGAGACCCCGCCGCGCGTCGTGCTCTACGGCAAGCCTGGCTGCCACCTCTGCGACGACGCCCGCGAGATCATCGCCGCCGTGTGCGCCGAGCTCGGCGAGAGCTACGACGAGGTGGACATCACCTCGTCGGAGGCGCTGATGCGGGAGTACGGCGAGCAGATTCCGGTGACCTTCGTCGACGGCGAGCAGCACGACTTCTGGAGGGTCGATCCGGCGCGCCTCCGGGCCGCACTCGTCTAGACCGTCGAGAAGGAAGGGAGACCCCGCATCGAGTGAGGCAGGTCACCTGTGATAGGCCCCAGACTCTCTCGGTTTGTTCCCACGTTCACAAACTCCTAAAGTGAGCCTCGCCGCCGGGAAGCGCCCCCCGAGAGACGGGGTTGTCCCGTGCCCCGGCGGGTTTCAGGAGAGTCGTGACCCCAGCGCGTGAGAACCGCAACGGCACCGGCCCCCTCGAGGGCGCCGGCGGCAGTGTGGCGCGAGCCGACGGCCGCCCCGCGGCCCCGTCCGTGAGCACCACGCGCTCCGAGCGAGGCATCCCCGAGGCCACCGTCGCCCGGCTGCCGATCTACCTCCGCGCCCTCATCACGCTCGCCGAGCGCGGCACCGCGACCTGCTCCAGCGAGGACCTCGCCACAGCGGCCGGCGTCAACAGCGCCAAGCTCCGCAAGGACCTGTCCTACCTCGGCTCCTACGGCACCCGCGGGGTGGGGTACGACGTCGAGTACCTGCGCTACCAGATCGCCCGCGAGATCGGGGTGACCCAGGACTGGCCGGTCGTGATCGTCGGCATCGGTAACCTCGGCCACGCCCTCGCCAACTACTCCGGCTTCACCTCCCGAGGCTTCCGGATCGTCGCCCTTCTCGACAGCGACCCCGCCCGCCTCTCCGAGCGGGTCGGCGACATGAACATCCGCTCGACCGACGAGCTCGAGGCCGTCGTCGACGAGCACGACGTCGCGATCGGCGTGATCGCCACGCCCGCGGCCGCGGCGCAGGTCGTCTGCGACCGGCTCGTCAGGGCCGGGGTCACCAGCATCTTGAACTTCGCCCCGACCGTGCTCTCCGTGCCCGACGGCGTCGACGTCCGCAAGGTCGACCTCTCCATCGAGCTGCAGATCCTCGCCTACCACGAGCAGCGCAAGGCGATGAGCGCGCCCGCGCCCGCCGACCTCGGCAGGGTGGTGGAGTCGGCATGAGCGTCCTCGTGGTGGGGGTGTCCCACAAGACCGCGCCGGTGTCGGTGCTCGAGCGGCTCGCGCTCGACGCGGACGCGGTGAGCAAGCTGGTCGGCGACGTCGTCGAGTCCGAGCACGTCCTCGAGGCGACCGCGCTCGCGACGTGCAACCGGATCGAGATCTACGCCGAGGTCGACCGCTTCCACGGAAGCGTCGAGACCGTGTCACGCCTGCTGTGCGAGCGTGCCGGCCAGCGTCCCGAGGACGTCGTCCCGCACCTCTACGTCCACTACGACGACGGCGCCGTGTCGCACCTGTTCAACGTCGCGTCCGGGCTGGACTCGATGGTCGTCGGCGAGGGCCAGATCCTCAGCCAGGCAAGGGATGCGCTGCGTCTGGGCCAGGAGACCGGCACGATCGGCCCCGCGCTCAACGTGCTCTTCCAGCAGGCGCTTCGCGTCGGCAAGCGGGCACACGCCGAGACCGACATCGACCGCGCGGCGCCGTCCCTGGTGACCGCCGCGCTCGACCGGGCCACCGAGCACGTCGGCCCGGTCGCCGGCAAGCGCGTGGTGGTGGTGGGTGCCGGCGCGATGGCGTCGCTGGCCGTCTCCACCGTCTCCCGGCTCGGTGCCGCCGACATCGCGATCGCGAACCGCACCGACGCCCACGCGGCACGCCTCGCCCAGCTGTACGGCGGACGGGTCACCGCGCTCTCCGACCTCCAGGCCGAGATCGCCGCCGCGGACGTCCTCGTGTCCTGCACCGGCGCGGCCGGCGTCGTGCTCTCGCTCGCGCAGGTCGCGGCCGCACGCATGCGCGCCACGGAGCCGCTCGCCGTGCTCGACCTCGCCCTGCCGCACGACGTGGACCCCGCGGTCGCGGAGCTCCCCGGCATCGAGCTCGTCGGCCTGGCCCGGCTCGCCGAGGAGCTGCACGAGGGCGAGACCGGCTCCGACGTCGTGGCGGTGCGCGACATCGTGACCGAGGAGATCACCGCCTTCCTCTCCGCACGCCGCTCCGCCAACGTCACGCCGACGGTCGTCGCGCTGCGCACCATGGCCACCGGTGTCGTCGAGGCTGAGGTGGAGCGCCTGCTGATGCGTCTGCCCGACCTCGACCCGCAGATCCGTGCCGAGGTGGAGCTCTCCATCCGCCGGGTCGCCGACAAGCTGCTGCACCAGCCGACCGTGCGGGTCAAGGAGCTGGCCAACGAGACGGGCGCCGTGTCCTACGCCGCCGCGCTCGCCGAGCTGTTCGCACTGGACTCCGAGGCCGTCGAGGCCGTGACCCGGGCCGAGGGGGTCTCATGACCGAGCAGCCGTTGCGCGTCGGCACGCGCGCGTCGTTGCTGGCGCGCACCCAGAGCGAGACCGTCGCCGCCGCCCTGCGTGAGGCACTCGACCGCGAGGTGGTGCTCGTCGAGGTGACGACCGAGGGTGACGTCTCGTCGGCGCCGTTGGCGTCCATGGGTGGTGCCGGCGTGTTCGTCAGCGCACTCCGCGAGGCGCTGCTCCGAGGTGACGTCGACGTGGCGGTGCACTCGTTGAAGGACCTGCCGACCGACCCGGCCCCCGGCATCGCGCTGGCCGCCGTACCCCTGCGGGAGGACCCGCGTGACGTCGTCGTGGCCCGCGACGGGCTGACCCTCGGCGAGCTGCCGCCCGGATCGCGGGTCGGCACCGGCTCGCCGCGCCGTGCGGCACAGCTGCACGCGCTGGGCCTGGGTTTGGAGATCGTGGACATCCGAGGCAACGTGGATACCCGCATCGGGAAGGTGACCTCGGGCGAGCTCGACGCCGTCGTGCTGGCCCGTGCCGGGCTGGCGCGGATCGGCCGGCTCGACGAGGTCACCGAGGTGCTCGACCCGTTGCAGATGCTTCCCGCACCCGGGCAGGGTGCACTGGCAGTGGAGTGTCGCAGCGACGAGGAGTTCCTGGTCGACCAGGTGCACCTCGCGCTCGACGACGACCGCACCCGCGCAGCCGTCACGGCTGAGCGGACCGTGCTCAACGCGCTGGAGGCCGGATGCTCGGCCCCCGTCGGCGCACTGGCCGAGGTCGCCGAGGGCGACGACGGCGACGAGCTCTGGATCCGTGCGGTTGCGCTGTCGTACGACGGCGTGGTCGCCGTACGACGATCTGCCACCGGCACACCCGACAACGCCGTCGGAGTGGGCCAGCGCCTCGCAGCAGAGATGCTCGACGAAGGTGCCGACACCCTGATCAAGGAACAGGTGTCATGACCGCACGGCCGAACACGAAGAGCAAGAAGGCGACTGTGAGCAAGACCGCGAACAAGACCGCAGCCCCCCGAGCCACGAAGGCGAAGTCCGTGCCGAAGAAGTCCACGCAAGCCCCGGCCGCCGAGACCCCGGCGCCGAAGCCGTCCGCGCCGGTGGGCTTCGTGTCGTTCGTGGGCAGCGGCCCCGGCGACCCGGAGCTGCTCACCGTCCGCGCGGCCGACCTGCTGCGCGAGGCCGAGGTCGTGATCACCGAGGTGCCCTCGCACGCCGACCTGGTCCGCTCCTGCCTCGGGCTGCCCGAGCCCAGGGTCAGCGTGGACGAGGAGGGCAACGAGGTCGTCGAGAACGCCGCCGGCCCGGAGATCGTCGACGGCGGGTTCGGCACCGACGGCCAGCCGCTGACGCACGCGGCTCGCGCCAAGGTCGTCGTGAAGCACGCCAAGTCCGGCCGCCGGGTGGTCCGCCTGATGGCCGGCGACCCGTTCGTGTACGCCTCCGGCCCCGAGGAGGCGCAGGCCTGCGTCAAGGCCGGGATCGCCTTCGAGATCGTCCCCGGCGTCTCGTCGGTGACCGCGGTCCCGGCGTACGCCGGCATCCCGCTCACCACCAAGAACAACCGCGAGGTCGCGGTCGTCACGTGCGGCGAGACGAAGGTGGACTGGAGCCAGTACGCCGACAACCGCACGCTGGTCCTGCTCTCGGCCGTGAGCTCGATCGCCGACACCGCGAAGGCGCTCGTCGCCGCGGGCCGCCCGGCCGAGACGCCCGTCTCGATGACGCGGGTCGGCACCACCACCGAGCAGTCGACCGTCGTCTCCACGCTGGCGAACATCGCCGCCGACGCCCGCGCCGCGAAGATGACCCCGCCGGCGATCACGGTCGTCGGTGACGTCGTGGACCTGCGCTCGACGCTGTCGTGGTTCGAGACCAAGCCGCTGTTCGGCTGGCGGGTGCTCGTACCTCGCACGAAGGAGCAGGCAGGCACGCTGTCCGCCCGGCTGCGCGGCTACGGCGCCGTCCCCGAGGAGGTGCCGACCATCTCGGTCGAGCCGCCCCGCAACCCGCAGCAGATGGACAAGGCCGTCCGCGGTCTCGTCGAGGGCCGCTACGAGTGGATCGCGTTCACCTCGGTGAACGCGGTGCGCGCGGTGCGGGAGAAGTTCGACGAGTACGGCCTCGACGCCCGCGCCTTCTCCGGCCTCAAGATCGCCGCCGTCGGCGACAAGACCGCAGCGGCCATCGCCGACTGGGGTCTGCGCGCCGACCTGGTGCCGACCGGCGAGCAGTCCGCGCGCGGCCTGCTCGAGGACTGGCCGCCGTACGACGAGGTGCTCGACCCCATCAACCGGGTCTTCCTCCCCCGCGCCGACATCGCCACGGAGACGCTCGTCGCCGGCCTGGTCGAGCTCGGCTGGGAGGTCGACGACGTCACGGCCTACCGGACCGTGCGGGCGACGCCGCCGCCGGCGCCGACCCGCGAGGCGATCAAGTCCGGGAAGTTCGACGCCGTCGTCTTCACCTCGTCCTCGACGGTCCGCAACCTCGTCGGCATCGCGGGCAAGCCCCACGCGTCGACGGTGATCGCGGTGATCGGCCCCGCGACGGCGAAGACCGCGGAGGAGCACGGTCTGCGGGTCGACGTCCTCGCGCCGTCGCCGTCGGTCGAGGTGCTCGCCGACGCGCTCGCCGACTTCGGTGCCGCCCGTCGCGCCGCGCTGATCGAGGCCGGGCAGCCGGTGACCAAGCCCTCCGAGCGTCGCCCGTCGGCTCGGCGCAAGGCCACCTGATCGTGGGCTACCCCGAGGTCCGGCCGCGGCGGCTCCGTCGTACCCCTGCGCTGCGGCGGCTCGTCGCCGAGACGAGCGTGGAGGCCCGGCAGCTCGTGCTGCCGGTGTTCGTCCGCGAGGACGCGGTGGAGCCGGTGCCGATCGGGTCGATGCCCGGGGTGGTGCAGCACAGCCGTGACTCGCTGCGGTCCGCGGCCGAGGAGGCCGCGTCGCTGGGCCTGGGCGGGATCATGCTGTTCGGGGTGCCCTCGACCAAGGACGCCCTGGGCTCGTGCGGTCTCGATCCCGAGGGCGTGCTGAACGTCGCGATCCGCGACGTGGTCGCCGAGGTCGGGGACGCGCTGCCGGTGATGGCGGACCTGTGCCTGGACGAGTTCACCGACCACGGCCACTGTGGTGTGCTGACCGGGTCCGGTGCCGTCGACAACGACGCGACGCTGGAGATCTACGCGCAGATGGCGGTCGCGCAGGCCGAGGCAGGCGTCGACGTGGTCGGGCCGAGCGGGATGATGGACGGCCAGGTCGCGGTGATCCGCGAGGCGCTCGACGCCGCCGGGCACACCGACGTTGTGATCCTGGCCTACTCCGCGAAGTACGCCTCTGCCTTCTACGGCCCCTTCCGGGAGGCCGTCGACTCCTCGCTGCAGGGCGACCGGCGGACCTACCAGCAGGACCCCGCCAACGGCCTCGAGGGCGTCCGCGAGGCGCTGCTCGACGTGGCCGAGGGCGCCGACATGGTGATGGTGAAGCCGGCCATGGGCTACCTCGACGTGCTGCGCTCGGTGTCCGAGGCGGTGGACGTCCCCGTGGCGGCGTACAACGTGTCGGGGGAGTACGCCATGGTCGAGGCGGCCGCCGCCAACGGCTGGATCAACCGTGAGGCCGCCATCCTCGAGTCGCTGACCTCGATCCGCCGGGCGGGCGCCGACATCGTGCTGACGTACTGGGCCGCCGAGGCCGCCACCCTGCTCCGCGCCTGACCCCTGCGCTACTCGGTCCGGGGCGGCCCGGAGGACGTGCAGCTCTGGCGCGACACGCCGCGATCCAGCGGTCCCACCCGGGAAGCTGCACGTCGAGCGGGCCCGCCGGGCATTCCGGGCCGGGCCTGCAGGCGGGGCGGCCGAGGAACGACCGAGCCCCCGCCCTGGGTGGACGGGGGCTCAGTTCCTGGAGGAGCGAGTAAGCCTGTGGGTTGGCGCAGAGCCTAGTTCAGGAGGTCCGCGACGCAAGCCTGCAGCGCCGCCGTGTCGAGAGCGCTGATGCCGGACTCGAGGCACTGAGCCGTCGCCTCGGCCTCGGTGAGGGTGCCGCCGGTGGCGTCGTCGACACCGTCGGTCACGTCGTTGGTGGTGTCCTCGGCGGTGTCGCCGACGTCGTTGGCGGTGTCCTCGACCGTGTCGGTCACGTCCTTGACGGTGTCCTCCACCACGTCGAGCGGACTGTCGCCGGTCGGGTCGTCGCCCCCGGACGGGATCGGGGTCTCGTCGCCGGACCCGCCGGTGCTGCCCGGGCCGTCGGTCTTGCCGCCGGACCTGCCGTCGCGGGTCCTGGCGTCGCCGTCGCGCGTCGACGCCTTCTTCTCGCCGGTCGTACCGGAGGTGAAGACCGCGTCGTCGTAGCTCGGCGTGAGGACGGTGGAGGTCGCCACGCCGTTCGGCACCGACGAGTAGTCGCCGTCGAGGTAGGCGTTCATGATCGAGATGACCAGGTCGACGTACTCCTGGCTGTGGTTGTAGCGGTAGACGGACGCCTTCTGGCCGCCGTACGTGGAGAGGTCCTCGTCGCCGGAACAGAGGTACACCGCGGTGGCCAGGGCTGCGTCGTCGATGTCCTGTGGGTCGCGCGCGCCGTCACCGTCGCCGTCGACGCCCACGATGTTCCAGGTCTGCGGGATGAACTGCATCGGGCCGACCGCTCGGTCGAAGACCTGGTCGTCGTCGTACTGGCCGGCGTCGGAGTCGCGGATCTCGGCGGTGCCGTTGGAGCCGTCGAGCGGGATGCCGTAGATGCCCGGGCGGCTCCTGCCGTCCTCGCCGAGCACGTTGCCGCCGTAGCGGCCGTGGTCGGACTCGACCCGGCCGATGGCGGCGACGAGCTGCCAGGTGAGGTTGCAGGACTGGTCGGCGGAGTTGATGACCTGCTCGGCGCGCTGGTACGC
>DASTPU010000006.1:0-20721 GCA_035762105.1 Nocardioidaceae bacterium
GCGGCTCCGCACCGACTACGTCGACCTGTACCAGGCGCACCGCTTCGACTACGAGACGCCGCTGGAGGAGACGATGGAGGCCTTCGCCGACGTCGTCCACTCGGGCAAGGCGCTCTACATCGGCGTCTCGGAGTGGACCGCCGACGAGATCCGCCGCGGCCACGAGCTCGCGCGTGAGCTCCGGATCCCGTTCGTCTCGAACCAGCCGCAGTACAACATGATCTGGCGGGTCATCGAGCCCGAGGTCGTCCCGACGTCGCAGGAGCTCGGCATCGGCCAGATCGTCTGGTCGCCGATCGCGCAGGGTGTGCTCACCGGGAAGTACAAGCCGGGCGAGCCGCACCCGGAGGGCTCCCGTGCCACCGACGAGAAGGGCGGCGCGAACATGATCTCGCGCTGGATGAACGACGACGTCCTCACCCGGGTCCAGAACCTCAAGCCGATCGCCGACGAGGCCGGGCTGACCCTGGCCCAGCTCGCGGTCGCGTGGACGCTGCAGAACGACAACGTCTCCGCCGCGATCATCGGTGCGACCCGCCCCGAGCAGGTCACCGAGAACGTCAAGGCCAGCGGCGTGAAGCTCGACGACGAGGCCATGAAGCGCATCGACGACGTCCTCGGCGACGTCATCGAGCGGGACCCGTCGAAGACGAAGTCGCCGCCGACCCGCGACTTCGGCTGACCAGCCGAACCGAACGGCGCAGGGGCCGGTCCCGCTACAGGGGCCGGCCCCTGCTGCGCACCCAGAGCTGGAGGAGCGGGTCGACGTACCGCCACGGCCCCCAGCCCGACGGCGTCTCGTCACGGGTGACGTGCTGCCCCTCGCGGGCGAGGTCACGCAACGCGCTCTGGAGGGTCGCTCGCGAGGTCTCGAAGCGGCGTGCCGTGGTCGTGCCCGTGGGCGAGTCCCCGTCGGCCAGCGCCGCGAGCACAGCCTTCTTCCCGCCCGACATCTGGTCCCAGACGCCCTGGTGCGCCTCGTGGGTCATCGACAGCGCCCGTCGTACGACGGCATCCGCGAGCGCGATCTCCTCGACCTCGTCGCCCTCGGGCAGCGTCGTCGTGCCCACCTCGCGGGCAGCCAGCTCGCGGTGCAGCAGGTGCGCGAGCAGCATCGTGCGCTGGGGATGCCCGGCCGCGACCCCGACGATCGGCGCGAGGGCACCGCGGGGGTCCTCCCCCAGCTGCTCGAAGCGCTCGGCGAGCTCGACGAGCACCTCGTCGGCCGGCAGGGGCCCGAGCTCGAGCGGCTCCGCCTGGCCGTACAGCGGCCGCTCCCGGTCGCTGAACAGCTTGCGCATCAGCGAGGGCTGAGAACCGGCGTAGATGTAGACGGCCGCGTCCCCGTGGTACTGCACGTGCGACCGGAGCAGCCCGTCCAGGCCGGTCCCGGCGCTGAGCAGGTCCTGGAACTCGTCGAACACCACCAGCGTGGGGATCTGGTCGCGCTCGTGCAGGGTCAGCGGCAGGTCGAGCAGCTCGGCGGCCGCGGTCTGGGTCGCCTCCGGGCTGGGCACCCGCTGTCGTGGGCCGAGGGTGATGCCGGGTCCCGCGGGGGTGAGCGAGAGCCCCAGGCGGCTGCCGAGCGAGTCGAGGTGCGCGCGGAGCCGGCTGTCGCGCAGGCGGGAGTACGACGACGCGATCCGCACGCACACCTCGGCCAGCGACGTCACGCCGTACATGTCGACGTGCACCGTGCGCCAGCCCGCTCCCTGGAGGCCCGCGGCGTGGGCGAGCAGCAGCGACGTCTTGCCGAAGCGGCGCGGGCCGGCGAGCCGGACGTGCACCCGCTCGGCCGCGGCCTGGCTGAGCCGGTGCAGCTCCTCGCGTCGGTCGATCAGCGCCTCAGGGGCAATCGGGGTCTCGAACGGGAACGGTCGCAGCATGGTCTCTACCATACGCGACCGTATGGTTATTGCAATACCTCAGGCGTGGAGGGACATCGGCCCGTAGACCTGGCGGTCCCCCTCGAACAGGGTCACCGCGTCGACCCCGGCGTCGAGCAGGTCGCGCCAGACCTCCCCCACCCACGACTCGGCGTCGCTCTGCGAGGGGAACTCCGGCGAGCTCACTCCCGGCGGCGTGACCTCGGCGCCCGAGGAGTCCTCGAGCCGCCAGCGCCACTCCGGGGTCGGCGAGGACGGGCCGGCGAAATGTCCGGTGGGCTCCAGAGAGTTCGTCATGTGGTGAGCCTAACGCCGGGAAATCGTGAGACCCCTTTGACGGCGCCGAGGGGCCATGGGACTGTTCAGATGAACAACTGCCCTGCGTCGGGGAAGCCGGTCGAATGCCGGCGCTGACCCGCAACCGTAGGCCTGGTCCGCTTCCCGCGGGCCCGGCGAGCCGGAACGCCGACGAGGGGCAGCGGCTCCCATCTATCCGTCGAGGTCTACGGGGCGGAGCCGGATCAGGGCTCCGATGCAGAGCAGGCCCAGCGGTCCGGTGACGTCATGTGAACCGCCGCAACAGAAAGGGCCCCTCGTTGGCCACCCTGCTCCCCCGCCGCGTCGTCGGCGCGATCATCACCTTCTTCCTCGCCGCGGTCTCCGTGTCCGCGTTCGCGGCGCCGGCCCACGCCGAGGAGGGGTACCAGTACTGGAACTACTTCCACCTCGAGGGCGACACGTGGGCGTTCTCCCAGGTCGGTCCGGCGGACTACCAGCCGAAGGACGGCGACGTCGAGGGCTTCCGCTACGGCACCTCCACCACCTCCCAGGGCATCGAGCCCCGCGCCGACCTGTCGGAGGTCGACTTCGACGCGGTGTGCGGTGACACCGAGGCCGCCGAGGGCGAGAAGCGCGTCGCCGTCCTCGTCGACTACGGCGTCGAGCTGGGCAACGGCACGCCGCCGGAGCCCCGGGCCCAGTGCGCGGTCGTCGACGAGAAGGCCAGCACCCAGGACATCCTCGGGGAGGTCGCCGAGGTCCGTGTGGAGAGCGGCATGACCTGCGCCCTCGACGGCTACCCCGCAAGCGGCTGCGGCGAGCCGGTCAAGGACGCCGAGGTCCCCGCCGAGGAGGAGCCGGTCGCCTTCGCGCTCCCGATCGACACCGGCGCCGGCGCGTCCGACGCCGACACGTCCGACGCCGACACGGACCCGGTCGCCTCGGAGGAGGCCGAGGACGGCACCACGCTCGGCCCGGTCCTGGTCATCGCGCTGGTCGTCGTACTCATCGCGGTCGCGGCGCTCCTGCTGACCCGACGCAACAAGAAGGCCTGACCGAGGCCCGCGCCGATGCGCCCACAGCACCTCGTCACCTTCCCCCGGATGTTGCATCCGGGGGCCTGGTGGCTGTGGGCGCTCGGCCTGGCCGCGGCCGCCAGCCGGACGCAGAACCCCGTGCCCCTGCTGCTGATCCTGGTCGTGACCGGGTTCGTCGTCGCCGCGCGCAAGAGCGACGCCCCGTGGGCCAGGTCCTACGGCGCGTTTCTCAAGCTGGCGCTGCTCGTGATCGCGATCCGGATCGTCTTCCAGTCGCTGCTCTCGAGCGGCTCGCAGGGGCCGACCGTGCTGTTCACGCTGCCGGAGATCCCCGTCCCCGGCAGCACCGGCATCAAGCTCGGCGGCGAGGTGAGCCTCGAGGCGGTGCTCCGCGCGTTCTACGAGGGCCTCCAGCTCGCCGTGATCCTGGTCTGCGTCGGCGCGGCCAACTCCCTCGGCAGCGCGCGTCGCCTGCTGCGCTCGGTCCCCGGCGCGTTGTACGAGGTCGGCGTCGCCATCGTCATCGCGCTCACCTTCGCGCCCCAGCTCGTCACCGACGCCGCGCGGGTCCGCGCCGCCCACCGGCTGCGCGGCCAGAGCGGCGGTCTGCGCTCGGTCAAGCGCCTCGCCATGCCGGTCCTCGAAGGCGCCCTCGAGCGCTCCGTCGAGCTCGCCGCGGCGATGGACTCCCGCGGCTACGGACGCACCACCGCCTCCACCCCGCACGCCCGCCGCGTGGCCGGCCTGTTCACCCTGGGCGGCCTCGTCGGCCTGTGCGTCGGCGTGTACGGCCTGCTCTCGGGGACCAGCGCCGACTGGATGGGGCTGCCGATGCTGCTCGCCGGCTCTGCCCTGGCGGTGGCCGGCGTCCACGTCGGCGGCCGCAACACCGGGCGTACGACGTACCGCCCCGACCCGTGGGCACTGCCCGAGTGGCTCGTCGCGGGCAGCGGGCTCGTCGCCGCCGTCACCATGTTCGTCACC
Organism: Nocardioidaceae bacterium; assembly: GCA_035762105.1. Lineage (GTDB taxonomy): Bacteria > Actinomycetota > Actinomycetes > Propionibacteriales > Nocardioidaceae > Nocardioides_C. Next base: position 4,187 of record DASTPU010000006.1, read on the forward strand.
GTCGAGGTGTGGCCGGAGACCCTCGTCCTGGCCGGCATCACCGCGGTCCCGCCGGTGCCGGTGCTCGCCACCGTGGGGATCCTGACCGCGATGCTGCCTGCGATCCTTGCTCCACCGCTGCCGAGGCAGGCACCGGAGGAGACGACGCACGAGAAGAGGCTGGAGGTGGCAGCATGATCGAGTTCGACGGCGTGAGTGTCACCTTCGACGGCCAGGACTCCCCCGTGCTGCGAGGCGTCGACCTCACCATCCCCGAGGGCGAGCTGTGCCTGGTGATCGGGCGCACCGGCTCGGGGAAGACCACGCTGCTGCGCGCGATCAACGGGCTGGTGCCGCACTTCTCCGGCGGCACCCTCAACGGCCGCGTCGTGGTCGACGGCCGCGACACCCGCGACCACCGGCCCCGCGACCTCGCGGAGGTGGTCGGCTTCGTCGGGCAGGACCCGCTGTCGGGGTTCGTCACCGACACCGTCGAGGACGAGCTCGCCTACGGCATGGAGTCCCTCGGGCTGCCCGCCGACGTGATGCGCAAGCGCGTCGAGGAGACCCTCGACCTGCTCGGGCTCGCCGACCTGCGGCAGCGGCCGCTCGCCGACCTCTCCGGCGGTCAGCAGCAGCGCGTCGCGATCGGGTCGGTGCTCACCACGCACCCGCGGATCCTCGTCCTCGACGAGCCGACCTCCGCCCTCGACCCGCTCGCAGCCGAGGAGGTGCTCGCCACGCTCCAGCGCCTGGTCCACGACCTGGGGCTGACCGTCGTGCTCGCCGAGCACCGGCTCGAACGCGTCGTGCAGTACGCCGACCGGGTCGTGCTCGTGCCCGGCGACGGGCAGCCGGTCCTCGACGGCGAGCCGGACGACATCCTCGCCTCCTCCCCCATCGCACCACCGGTGGTCGAGCTGGGCCGCGTGGCCGGGTGGCGGCCGCTCCCGCTGTCGGTGCGCGACGCCCGACGCCGCGTGGCGCCGCTGCGTGAGCTGATCGACGGGATGACCCCGCCCGACCACTCCTGCGAGTCCTCCGGTGACGTCGTGGCGCGCGTGGTGGACCTCGTCGCCGGCTACACGCGCGTACCCGTGCTGAAGGGCGTCACGGCGGCTCTGGCCCGCGGCGAGATCGTCGCGCTCATGGGCCGTAACGGCGCGGGGAAGTCCACGCTGCTCAAGACGCTCGTCGGCATGCGTACGGCGGACAGCGGCACCGTCGAGGTCGACGGACACGTCCCCGCCTCCCTCAGGCCCGCCCAGCTGCTGAGGCACGTCGGCCTGGTGCCGCAGGTCCCGGGCGACCTGCTCTACGAGTCCACCGTGGCCCGCGAGTGCGCCCAGGCCGACCGGGACGCGAGGGTCCCGGCCGGCACGACCGCGGCGCTGTTCGAGCGGCTCTCCCCCGGTGTGCCCGGCGAGCAGCACCCCCGCGACCTGTCCGAGGGGCAGCGGCTGACCCTGGCGCTCGCGATCGTGCTCGCCGCCCAGCCGCCCCTGCTGCTCCTCGACGAGCCGACCCGCGGCCTCGACTACACCGCCAAGCACCGGCTCGTGGAGATCCTGCGCGACCTCGCCGGCTCCGGGCACGCGGTCATGCTCGCCACCCACGACGTCGAGCTCGTGGCCGAGGTGGCGACCCGGGTCGTCGTGCTCGCCGACGGGGAGGTGGTCGCCGACGGGCCGGTCACCGACGTCGTGGTCTCCTCCCCCGCGTTCGCCCCGCAGGTCGCGAAGATCCTCGCGCCCGCGCCGTGGCTGACCCCGACCGACGTGGCCGTGGCCCTGGCCGGCGTGACGACGGTGTCGCGGCCGTGACCGCCGACCTGGTCCCGCTCCGGCTGCGCTCCGCGGTCGCGCTCGGGCTGGTCAGCGCGATCGGTCTGGTCGCGTTCTTCTGGCCGTTCTTCGTCGAGCCCGGGGCGGCCCTCGACAGCTCGCACTCCGGGGACGCGCCGTTCCTCTTCGTCGCGATCCTTCCGCTGCTCGCCGCGATCGTGCTCGCCGAGCTCACCTCCGGGGCGATGGACGCCAAGTCCGTGGCGATGCTGGGCATGCTCGCCGCCGTCGGCGGGGCCCTGCGCGCCCTCGGGCCCGGCACGGCCGGCCTCGAGCCCACCTTCGCGGTGATCATCCTGGGCGGCCGGGTGTTCGGCCGCGGGTTCGGCTTCGTGCTCGGCGCGACCACGCTGTTCGCCGGCGCGCTGATCACCGGCGGCGTCGGGCCGTGGCTGCCGTTCCAGATGATGGCCGCCGGGTGGGTCGGCTTCCTCGCCGGCTGCCTGCCCCCGGCCCGCGGCCGCACCGAGGTGGTGATCCTCGCCGGGTACGCCGCGGCGGCGGGTCTGGCCTTCGGGCTGGTCATGAACATCTGGTTCTGGCCGTTCGCCTCCTACGGCCCCGAGGTCAGCTACGTCGCGGGCGACCCGGTCCTCGACAACGTCCGCCGGTACGCCGTCTTCTATCTGACCACTTCGCTGCTGTGGGACGTCGGCCGCAGCGTGATGTCGCTGCTGCTGCTGCTCCTCGCCGGCTCCGCGCTGCTGCGCGCGCTGCGCCGCGCCGCCCGCCGCGCCGCCTTCGGCGCACCCGTGGTCTTCGAACGCTGATGGACGTCCTCACCCTCGGCACCGGGTCGGCGGACGGCTGGCCGAACCCGTTCTGCACCTGCGCCTCGTGCACCGCCGAGCGCGCCGCCGGCCGGGTCCGCGGGCAGACCGCGGCGCTCGTCGACGGGCGGCTGCTGCTGGACCTCGGCCCCGAGACACCGCGCGCCGCGGAGCGAACCGGCGTCGACCTGTCCGCCGTACGCCATGTGCTGATCACCCACCAGCACCCCGACCACTGCTCCCCGGCGTTCCTGCTGTTCCGGTCGTGGGCCGCCGACGGGCCCCTCGACGTGGTCGGCCCGCCGGGCGTCGTCGAGGCGTGCCGGATGTGGGTGGCGCCCGACTCCCCCGTCTCGTTCCACGCCGTCGCGCCCGGCGACCGGCTCACGCTCGGCGGGTACGACGTGCAGGTGCACGCGGCCCGTCACGGCGCCGCCGGCACCGCGGTGCTGTACGACGTGGCCGCCTCCGGCGGGCGGCTGCTCTACGCCACGGACACCGCGGCGCTGCCCGACGACACGGTGGCCGCGGTCACCGGCGCGGCGTTCGACGTCGTGCTGATGGAGGAGACGTTCGGCGACCTCGCCGACCACGACACCGACCATCTCCACCTGGCGACGTTCGCCGAGCAGTTGCGCCGGCTCCGGTCGGTGGGCGCGGTGACCGAGCACACCGACGTGGTCGCCGTACACCTCTCGCACCACAACCCGCCCACCGCAGAGCTGTCCCGCCGGCTCGCCGACTGGGGCGCCCGGGTCGTCGACGACGGCACGTGGCTCGCCGCCGGCCCGGTTCTGCCGCGGGCGGCCGCCATCGGCCACTCCCGCCGGACTCTGGTGATCGGCGGTGCGCGCTCGGGGAAGTCCCGGGAGGCCGAGCGGCTCCTCGCGGCCGAGCCCGCGGTCACCTACCTCGCGACCGCGTACCCGCTCGGCACCGACGACGAGTGGGACGCGCGCGTGCGCCGTCACCGCGCCGACCGGCCCTCGCACTGGCGCACCGAGGAGACCCTCGACCTGGTCGGCGTGCTGTCCGGGCCCGGAGAGCCGCTGCTCGTGGACTGCCTGACGCTGTGGCTGACCCGGGTGATGGACCGGCACGACGCGTGGGACGACGGGGTGTGGGCGACGCGCGGCGAGAAGGCCGTCATGGCCGAGATCGACGATCTCCTCTCGGCGTGGCGCGCCACGCGGCGGAGGGTGGTCGCGGTGACCAACGAGGTCGGGCAGGGCGTCGTACCGGAGACCGTCGCCGGGCGGCGCTTCCGCGACCTGATGGGCCGGCTCAACGCGGCCGTCGCGGCCGAGACCGAGGACGTCCGCTGGTGCGTGGCGGGCCGGGTGACCTCGCTGTGAGCCCTAGGTTGTCCGCGTGACGAACCCGCTGCGGATGGCCCTGGGCACCCTGACGATCGTGCCCACTCCCCCGCCGAGCACGGTGGACCGCCGGGTCGGGTCGTGGGCGATGACCCTTGCCCCGCTGGTGGGCGCGCTGCTCGCGGTCCTCGCCGGCGCGGCGCTGTGGCTGCTCGGCTGGGGCGGCAGCGCCTCGGACCTGCTGGCCTCGCGCCTGCCCTCGGGCATCCAGGCGTACCTGCCCGGCGGCCTGCGCTCGAACCGGCACGTGGACCCGGCCCTGGCCGCCGCCCTGGTGGTCGGCCTGCTGGCGGTGCTCACCCGCGCGATGCACCTCGACGGGCTCGCCGACACCGCCGACGGCCTGGGCTCCCGGAAGGCCGCCGCTGACGCGCTCGAGGTCATGCGCCGCGGGGACGTGGGGCCGTTCGGGGTGGTCACGCTCGTGCTCGTGCTGCTGGTCCAGGTCCTGGCGCTCGCCCAGCTCGTCCAGGTCGGCCTCGGCGTGCCGACGCTCCTGCTGGCGCTCGTCGTCAGCCGGCTCGCGTTGCCGCTGCTGTGCCTGCGGGGCGTGCCCGCGGCCCGGGCCGACGGTCTGGGCTCGGTCGTCGTCGGCTCGGTCAGCCCCGGGCAGGTCGTCGTCGCGATCGGTCTTGCCCTCGGCGTGCTCGTGCCGCTGGCCCTCCTCGTGATGGGCCCGTACGTGCTGGAGCTCTCGATCGTCCTGCGGGCCCTGTTCGTCGTCGTAGCCGGTCTCGGCGCGGCGGCGCTCGTGGCGTTCCGCGCGGTGCGCCGGCTCGGCGGCCTGACCGGGGACGTGCTGGGCGCGGCCGTCGAGACCACGTTCACCACGGTGCTCGTCGTACTCGCGGTCGTCGCCTGACCTCCCCGCGCCCGCAGCCTGCCCCCCCGCCCGACCGCGCTGGTTCGGAACGAAACGGCTGTCCAGCAGGGCGCCGCACGACCACGTCGTTCCGAATCAGGCCCGCAGGTGGCCCGGTCAGCTCTCGCGGACGCCCGGCGTGACGAACGGGGGCTTGGTGACCGTGAAGATCTCGCGCCGGCCGCGTACGTCGACCGACACCTCGGCGCCGTCGGTGACCTGGGACGCGATGAGCGCCATGCCGATCCCCTTCTTGAGGGTCGGCGAGTACGTCCCCGACGTGACCACACCGAGCGGGACGTCCGCGGCGAGCAGCACGCGCATGCCCGGTCGAGGGATCCCGCGGCCGTTCGCGACGAGGCCGCGCAGGAGCCGCTTCGGGCCGGTCTCCCGCTCGGCCACCAGCACGGCCCGGCCCCAGAACTCCTCCTTCTTCCAGCCGACCGCCCAGCCCAGGCGCGCCTCGTTCGGCGTCACCTCGCGGGTGATGTCCTGGCCGTGCAGCGGGTACCCCATCTCGGTGCGCAGCGTGTCCCGGGCGCCCAGGCCACAGGCCTCGATGCCGTACGACGAGCCGGCGGAGAACAGCGCGTCCCACAGCGCCCCCGCGGCCTCGTTGGCCACGATCAGCTCGTAGCCGCGTTCGCCGGTGTAGCCCGTGCGGCACACGATCACCGGCGCGCCGTCGAGGTCCACCTCCACGAAGGACATGTAGTCGTGTCCCACCGGGAAGCCCATCGCCTCGAGGACCTCGTCGGACTTGGGTCCCTGCACGGCGAGCACGGCGTGGGTCTCGTGGTGGTCCTCGACCGTCACCCACTCGGGCGCCTCCGCGACGAGCATCCGCACGACCTCGGGGGTGTTCGCCGCGTTGGGGACGAGGAGGACCCGCTCGTCGGTGTGCAGGTAGGCGATCAGGTCGTCGACGATGCCGCCGGTCTCCGGGTCGCAGCAGAGGGTGTACTGCGCCTTGCCGGGCTCGATCCGGCCCAGGTCGTTGGTGAAGCAGCGGTTCACGAAGTCGGCCGCGCCGGGCCCGTGCACCACGACCTTGCCGAGGTGGCTGACGTCGAACACGCCGACGGCCTCACGGACCGCGGTGTGCTCCTTCACCACTCCGACGTACTCCAGCGGCATCTCCCAGCCGCCGAACTCCGCGAGCTTCGCGCCGAGCGCGACGTGACGGTCGTGGAGGGGCGAGCGCCGCATCGCGCCGGGTTCGTTCTCAGCCATGCGGGGAACCTACCGCAGTGGGGAGCGGCCAAACCCCGGGCTAGCATTCCCAGGACATTCAGCGACGCGACGAGGGAGTCGACCAGACGTGACGACGTACAGCCTGCGCAAGGGCACCGCCGACAAGACCAGGACCGATGTGGTCGTGGCCGGCGTGGTCAAGACGAACAAGGGTCTGGAGATGGCGCCCGGTGGTGAGGGCGTGGCCGCGGCGTACGGCCGCAAGCTCCAACCGATGCTGTCCACCCTCGGCTTCAACGCCAAGCCCGGTGACGTCGCGAAGATCCCGACCGCGGGTGCGCTGAAGTCCCCGCTGCTGATCCTCGTCGGCCTCGGCGAGGTGGAGAAGCTCGACCCCGAGGCCGTACGACGGGCAGCGGGCGTGGCCGCCAGGTCGGTGTCTAACGCCGCGTCCGTCGCCCTCGCGCTGCCGTCCGGCGACGCCGACCACGTGCGCGCGGTCGTCGACGGCTTCCAGCTCGGCTGCTACTCCTTCAACGCCTTCAAGACCTCGCCGGTGCCGGACGTGCCCGGTGAGGTGGTCGTGCTCAGCGACGAGGCCAAGAACAAGGACGTCGTCGCCGCGTTCGAGACCTCGCAGGTCGTCGCCCAGGCCACCGCACTGACCCGCGACTGGGTGAACACCCCTCCGGGCGACCTCACCCCGGGCAAGTTCGCCGACGCGGTCGCCACCACCAAGAAGGTCCGCAAGGCCGCCAAGGTGACCGTCAAGATCATGGACGAGGCCGAGCTCGAGGCCGGCGGCTACGGCGGCCTCATCGGCGTCGGCAAGGGCTCGTCGAACCCGCCGCGGCTCGTGCAGCTCACCTACAAGCCGCGGGGCGCCAAGGCCCACCTCGCCCTTGTGGGCAAGGGAATCACCTACGACTCAGGCGGCCTGAGCATCAAGCCGGCCGCATCGATGATGACCATGAAGTGCGACATGGCCGGCGCCGCGTCGGTGGTCGCCGCCACCTTCGCGATCGCCGAGCTGGGCCTGCCCGTGGCGGTCACGACCTACGCCGCGATGGCCGAGAACATGCCCTCGGGCACCTCGACCCGTCCCGGTGACGTGATCACGATCTACGGCGGCAAGACCGTCGAGGTCCTCAACACCGACGCCGAAGGCCGGCTGGTGCTGGCCGACGCGCTGGTGAAGGCGACCGAGGACAAGCCCGACGTGATCGTCGACGTCGCCACCCTCACCGGTGCCTGCGTCGTCGCGCTCGGCGACAAGGTGGCGGGTCTGCTCGGCAACGACGAGTCACTCGTCGCCGACGTGAAGGCTGCCGGTGACCGGGTCGGCGAGGCGTTCTGGCCGCTGCCGATCACCGAGGAGATGACCGAGAAGGTCCGCACGAACAGCAAGGTCGCCGACCTCGCCCAGCACAACTCCGAGCGGTGGGGCGGCACGCTCTACGCCGCGGCCTTCCTCAAGGAGTTCGTCGGCGAGCACCGCTGGGCGCACCTCGACATCGCCGGCCCGGCCTTCAACGAGAAGACGCCCTACGGGTACGTCCCCGCCGGCGGCACCGGCATGTCCGTCGCCACCCTGGTCGAGCTCGCCGACTCGCTGGCCAAGGCCTGACCAGGGCATGACCGAGGGCTGACCAAGCCCGACCCGCGCACCCGATGTGAGTGACGGACGGTTTCCTGCCCCGGAAACCGTCCGTCACTCACACCCGAAGAACCCGGGCCAGGAGTGCCAGCCCAGGGCAGGACCGCCGGGCCGGGAGCGCCGGACGCACGTCGTGCCGCCGGCGCGTCGAAGGGCTTGGCCGCGGCGGCTCCCCCGCACGTCGGGACGAGACCGCGTCCAGGCCGACGCGCCGCCCAAGCGCCGGCGGTACGACGCGCGGCAGGCGCCGCAGGAGGCAGCGGGGCGGCAGGAGGCAGCAAGGGGGCCAGCGCTCAGCTGCCGGCTTCCTTCCTCCGCCGGTTGTACTCCCGCATCCGGGCCGGGTACCCGACGACCGCCGCGTCGTACGACGGGATGCCGTGCGTGTTGGCGAACCGGTGCGCCCACTGGACCGACGGCACCCGCCGACGCGTCCACTCCCCGTCGTGCGCGACGAGGAGGATCGTGACGTCGGAGACCGCGGTGCGTGGCTCGACGAACCCCTCGACCCCTCGACGGCTCTTCGCGAACTCGTCGAGGTGCCGTTCGTCGGCGCCGTCGGAGGCGCGCACGGTCGTCGGCCCCTGACCCTTGGGACGCCGCATCCGCGTGCCGCGTCCGGGTCGCCTGAAGCGGTCCATCAAACCCATTTCCCAAGTGTGGCCTACGGACCTGAGATTTCCCGGCAGAGCGCCGCGGACCCCGCGCGGTGACCCGGTGTGGACAGGACCGGCATTGGTGGAAAGATGGGCGCGAAAGGCGACCCTTCACATCTCACAAGGACCGGAGGAGCAGGTGGCGGACGCGAACCCAGGCGGAGCCGAAGACAACTTCGACGTGGTGATCCTCGGCGCCGGGAGCGGCGGATACGCGTGTGCCCTCCGAGCGGCCCAGCTCGGCCTCACGGTCGCCCTGGTCGAGAAGGACAAGGTCGGCGGCACGTGCCTCCATGTCGGCTGCATCCCGACCAAGGCCCTGTTGCACGCGGCCGAGGTCGCCGACTCCGCACGTGAGTCCGAGCAGTTCGGCGTCAACGCCACGCTCGACGGCATCGACATGGCCGGGGTCAACAAGTACAAGGACGGCGTCGTCTCCCGCCTCTTCAAGGGCCTCACCGGCCTGGTGAAGACCCGCGGCATCACCGTGGTCGAGGGCGAGGGCAGGCTCGTGGCCCGCGACACCGTCGAGGTCGAGGGTCGCAGGCTCGTCGGGCGCAACGTCGTACTCGCCTCCGGCTCCTACTCGCGCACGCTGCCCGGCATCGAGATCGACGGCGAGCGGATCCTCACCTCCGAGCACGCCCTGTCGCTCGACCGGGTCCCGGCGTCGGCCGTGGTCCTCGGCGGCGGTGTCATCGGCTGCGAGTTCGCGTCGGTGTGGAGGTCCTTCGGCGCCGACGTCACGATCGTCGAGGCTCTCCCCCGGCTCGTGCCCGCCGAGGACGAGGCCGTGTCCAAGGCCCTCGAGCGCGCCTTCCGCAAGCGCAAGATCGACTTCAAGGTCGGCAAGCCGTTCACCTCCGTCGAGAGGACCGAGAACGGCGTCCGCCTGACCGTCGAGGGCGGCGAGACCGTCGAGGCCGAGATCCTGCTGGTCGCGGTCGGCCGCGGGCCCCGCAGCGAGGGTCTGGGGTACGACGAGCAGGGCGTCGCCATGGACCGTGGGTTCGTGCTCGCCGACGAACGCTGCCGCACCAACCTCGACAACGTCTACGCCGTCGGCGACATCGTCCCGGGCCTGCAGCTCGCGCACCGCGGCTTCGCCCAGGGCGTGTTCGTCGCCGAGGAGATCGCCGGCCTGGACCCCACGCCGATCGACGAGACCGGCATCCCGCGCGTCACGTACTGCGACCCTGAGGTGGCCTCGGTCGGCCTCGACGAGGCGGCGGCGCAGGAGAAGTACGGCGCCGAGCAGGTCGAGTCGCTGACCTACGACCTCGGCGGCAACGGGAAGAGCCAGATCCTCAAGACCCAGGGCTTCGTCAAGCTCGTGCGCCGCAAGGACGGCCCCGTGGTCGGCGTACACATGGTCGGAGCCCGCGTCGGGGAGCTCGTCGGCGAGGCTCAGCTTATTTACAACTGGGAGGGGTACGCCGAGGACGTGGCCCCGCTCGTGCATGCACACCCCACGCAGAACGAAGCGCTCGGAGAAGCGCACCTGGCCCTGGCCGGGAAGCCGCTCCACGCGCACTCGTGACCGCATCCTCGAAGAGCTCACAGCACCACGCCACACCAGCAGCACAGCAGTCATAAGCCAGCCAAAGGAGCGAAGGAACGCATGGCGACCTCAGTCACACTCCCCGCACTCGGTGAGTCCGTCACCGAAGGCACCGTCACCCGCTGGCTCAAGCAGCCAGGCGACCACGTAGAGGTCGACGAGCCGCTGCTCGAGGTCTCGACCGACAAGGTCGACACCGAGATCCCCTCGCCCGTCGCCGGCACGCTGCTGGATATCAAGGTCCAGGAGGACGAGACCGTCGAGGTCGGCGCCGAGCTGGCCACGATCGGCGACGAGGGCGAGTCCGGTGGTGGCGAATCCGGGGAGTCCGGCGCCGAGGAGACCTCCGAGCAGGAGACGCAGGCGGCCGAGCAGGGCGAGGGCGAGCAGGACGCCGGTGCCGGCGAGGGCGCGGGCGGCGAGACCGGCGAGGCCGCCGCCCCCGAGGAGGCGAGCCGTCAGACCGAGCCGCAGGGCGAGGTTCCCGAGGCCAAGACCGAGCCCACCGGGCCGGCGCAGGAGACGCAGCCCGGTTCGGCCGACACCAAGCCGGAGGCCGAGGCCTCCCGCGAGGGCACGAAGACCGGTGGCGGAGGCCAGGCCGTGACGCTCCCGGCCCTGGGTGAGTCCGTCACCGAGGGCACCGTGACCCGCTGGCTGAAGCAGGTCGGCGACGACGTGGCGGTCGACGAGCCGCTGCTCGAGGTCTCCACCGACAAGGTCGACACCGAGATCCCCTCGCCCGTGGCCGGCAAGCTCCTCGAGATCAAGGTCCAGGAGGACGAGACCGTCGAGGTCGGCGCCGAGCTGGCCGTCGTCGGGTCCGGCGAGGCCGCCCAGCCGTCCGCGGAGGCCCCGACCACACCGGAGCCGGCCGAGGAGCCGAAGCCCGAGGAGAAGGCGGAGGAGGCACCCGAGTCCGGCCAGGCCGAGGCCCGCGACAAGGCGGCCGCCGAGGAGCAGGCGCAGATGCGCGAGACCTCCGAGGCCGGCGAGGCCGGTGGCGGGGAGGAGCCGCAGGAGGCCCCGAAGGCAGAGGCCCCGAAGGCAGAGGCCCCGAAGCAGGAGGCCCCCCAGCAGGCACCGCAGCAGGCCGCGCCGTCCAAGGACACCGGCGAGGGCGCCTACGTCACGCCGCTCGTCCGCAAGATGGCGGCCGACCAGGGCGTCGACCTGTCCCAGGTGACCGGCACCGGTGTCGGTGGCCGGATCCGCAAGCAGGACGTCCTCGACGCGGCCAAGGCGCAGAAGGCCGCCGCCGAGAAGCCGGCCGCGCCCGCTGCCGCACCGGCCGCCGAGGCAGCCCCGCAGAAGGCGGCCCCGTCGGCGCCGAGCCCGCTGCGTGGCAAGACCGAGCCGCTGAGCCGCCTGCGCAAGGTGATCGCCACCCGGATGGTGGAGTCGCTGCAGGTGTCCGCGCAGCTGACCACGGTGGTCGAGGTCGACATGACCCCGATCGCGCGGCTGCGCGACTCGGTCAAGGGCGACTTCGCCGAGCGCGAGGGCGTCAAGCTCTCCTTCATGCCGTTCCTGGCCAAGGCCACGGTCGACGCCCTCAAGGCGCACCCGTCGCTGAACGCCTCGATCGACACCGAGAAGGGCGAGGTCACCTACTACGACCACGAGAACCTCGGCATCGCTGTCGACACCGAGAAGGGCCTGCTGGTGCCGGTCCTCAAGGACGCCGGTGACCTGTCCGTGGCCGGGCTGGCTCGCAAGATCGCGGACCTCGCCGAGCGCACCCGCAGCAACAAGATCGGGCCGGACGACCTGTCCGGCGGCACGTTCACGATCACCAACACCGGTAGCCGTGGCGCGCTGTTCGACACCCCGATCATCAACCAGCCGCAGGTCGCCATCCTGGGCACCGGCGCGATCGTCAAGCGCCCGGTCGTGATCGACGACCCGAACCTCGGGGAGACCATCGCGGTCCGGCACATGATGTACCTCGCCCTCACCTACGACCACCGCCTGGTCGACGGTGCGGACGCGGCGCGCTTCCTGGTCGACGTCAAGGAGCGCCTCGAGGCGGGCCAGTTCGAGGTCTGACCTCACCGCCTCCCGCAGGGCCCCGACGCCCGCTGCCGTTCCCGGCAGCGGGCGTCGCTGCTTGTGCGGGCATGTCAGAGTTTGCTCATGCGCATCGTCCTCGCCGGCGCGTCCGGCTTCCTGGGTCAGGCCTGGCGCGAGCACCTCGCCCGACAGGGTCACGACGTCCTCCGGCTGGTCCGGGGCGAGGCGGTCTCCGCCGCCGAGTCGTCCTGGGACCCGTACGACGGACAGGTCGACCAGTCGGTGATCGACAGCGCCGACGTCGTGGCGAACCTCGCCGGCGCGCCCATCGCGCACTGGCCGTGGACCCCGTCGTACAAGAGGGCGCTGCACGACTCCCGCGTCTTCACCACCCGCACCCTGGCGGAGGCCGTCGCGAAGTCACCCGGCAAGCCGGCCTTCCTCGCGCAGAGCGGGGTCGCCGGCTACGGCGACCGCGGCGACGAGGTGCTCACCGAGGAGTCGTCGACGCCTGCGGACACCGTGCTCGGCCGGATCACCCGCGAGTGGGAGGCCGCCACGGCACCCGCGGAGGACGCCGGGGCACGGGTCTGCGTGATGCGCACCGCGGTCGTCCTGCACAAGAGCGGCGGCGCGCTGAAGCCGCTGAACCTGCTGTTCCGCGCCGGCCTCGGCGGGCCGATCGGCAGCGGCCGCCAGTACTTCGCCACGATCTCGCTCAACGACTGGCTGCGCGCGGCCACGTTCCTGGCGACCGACAACTCCTGCCGTGGCGTGTACAACCTCACCGGTCCCGGCACCACCACGAACGAGGAGTTCACCAAGCAGCTCGGCCGGATGCTCAACCGGCCCACGCTCCTGCGTGCCCCCGCCTGGCCGATGCGCAAGGCGCTCGGCGAGCTGTCCAACGAGCTGCTCGGGTCGGTGCGCGTGGAGCCCGCCCACCTGCTCGCCGACGGGTTCGAGTTCGAGCAGCCGACCCTCAACGAGCGGCTCGCCGCGGCCCTCACTCCCTGACCGAGGCCACCCGCCACCCCCTGTTGCCCGAGCCGACCAGCTCCACGACGCGCGTCGACGCGGCGTCCTCCGGCAACGCGACGGCGGTCCCGGCTCCCACGGCGACCGCCCCGTCGGCCAGCCGGTCGGTGACTCGCAGCCTCAGCCGGCGGCCGTCGGCGGACAGCACGTCGAGGGCGAGCACCTGCATCCGCATGCCCTCGACGCGCAGCCCGCGGTCGAGGTATGCCCGCAGCATCCCCACGTCCGCCGTACCGGCAGCCGACCCGGGCACGTAGAGCCGTTGGAGCGCGGCGAGGTCGCCCTCCGCGAACGCCCGCGCCCGCGCCTCGTCCCAGGAGCGGAGTACGTCGGACGCGACGAGCCTCGCGGGCACACCGGCAGGCGCGTGCGCGGGCCCGGAGCAGCCGACGACGGACGTCAGCACCAGGACGGCGACGAGCAGGCGAGGGAGCACTCCCCCACTGTGGCCTAGGCGCGAGGAGTCGTGCTCCGCTCATCCACAGGCGCCGAGCCGTCCTCGCTGAACCCGGTGACACCGTCCGACTGCCCGAGGTGCAGCATCTCGGCGGTCTCGTGGTCGGCGTGGTCCGGCGTGTGCCAGAGCCGGCTCGGCCACCAGATCGCGGGGCCGATGTCGTAGGACAGCGCCGGCACCAGCAGCGACCGCACCACGATCGTGTCGAGCAGGACGCCGAAGGCGACGATGAACGCGATCTGGGCGAGGAACAGCAGCGGCAGGATCCCCAGCGCGGCGAACGTCGCGGCGAGCACGACCCCGGCCGACGTGATCACGCCGCCGGTGACCGAGAGCCCCTTGAGGATGCCGGGGTGGGTGCCCTGCTTGATCGACTCCTCGCGCACCCGGGTCATCAGGAAGATCGAGTAGTCGATGCCCAGCGCCACGAGGAACACGAACCCGATCAGCAGCGTCGAGGGGTCCGAGGCCGGGAAGTCGAAGACGTAGGTGAACAGCAGCGCGCTGATGCCCATGGTGGCGCCGAAGGACAGCACGTTCGCCACGATCAGCAGGAACGGCGCGAGCAGCGAGCGCAGCAGCACCGCGAGCACCAGGAAGATCACGATCAGGATCGCCGGGATCACCACCAGCCGGTCCCGGTCGACGGTGTCTCGGGTGTCGAGCAGCGTCGCGGTCTGACCGCCGATCACGATGTCCTCGCTGACCTGGTCCATCTCGGAGCGCAGGTCGCGCACGGTCTCGGTCGCGCCGACCGAGTCGGCGTTCCCCTCGAGCGTCACGAGGAGGACGCCCTCGCCGTCGACGATCTTGGGCTCGGGCTGCTGCCCCGGCGCCGGCGGTGCGCCGGTCTGGTTCTCGGTGACCGGGTAGACGCCGTCCTCCGCCACGCCCTCCTGCTCGGCGGCGACCGTGGCCGCCTCCTGCAGGTTCTCCTCGGGCACGACCATGATCGCCGGGCTGCTCGCGTCGGACTCGAAGTGCTCGTCGAGGATGTCCTGCGCGGTGACCGAGTCGACCTGGGTCAGGAACAGCTCGGTCTGCGGCACCGGGTCCTCGTTGAGCGTCGGCACGAAGGCCGCGAAGCCCGCGAGTACGACGAACGTGGTCACCCAGACCACACGGGCCCGACGCCCGACGAGCCGGGACACGGCACCCCAGACGCCCTTGGTGTCGGTGTGCTCGGAGCCGAAGCGCGGCATCACCGGCCAGAACGCCTTGCGGCCGAGCAGCACGAGGGCGGCCGGGAGCAGGGTCAGCGCGGCGAGCATCGCGCCGGCGACGCCCATCGCGCCGACGGGGCCGAGGCCCTTGAGGCTGGACAAGTCGGAGAGCAGCAGCATGAGGAGGCCGAGGATGACCGTCGCACCGGAGGCCAGGACCGGCTCCAGGGCGGCCTTCCACGCGTTGCGCATCGCGTCGTACTTCGACTCGTGGTCACGCAGCTCCTCGCGGAACCGCGCCACGATCAGCAGCGAGTAGTCGGTGGCCGCGCCGACCGCGAGGATGAACAGGATGCCCTGGCTCTGGCCGTTCAGGTCGAGGATGTCGTTGCTGGCCAGGAAGTAGATGGCGGCCGAGGCGACGCCCAGCGCGAGCACCGCCGAGAAGAGCACGACGAAGGGCAGCACCGGCGACCGGTAGACCACGAGCAGGATGACGAGCACCACGGCCAGCGCGACCAGCAGGAGGATCCCGTCGATCGCGCCGAAGGCCTCGATGAAGTCACCGAGGATGCCGCCCGGGCCGCCGACGACGGCGGTCATCCCGTCGGGCGCTCCCTCGTCGAGGACCTCGCGGATGTCGATGACGGCCTGCTCGAGCTGATCGCCGTCGGAGGTCGCGAGCGGGACGATCACCTGCGCCGCCGTACCGTCCTCGGACGGGATCGGGCCGACCACGGCCTGGTCGTCGACGTGCTCGACGCCCTTGAGCTCCTCGACCAGCGCGGCGATCTCCTGCTGGTCCGAGGCGGTCAGCCCCTCGGGACGCTCGAAGACCGCGATCGCGGGGACGCTCTCGTTGCCGATGAACTTCGCGTACTCGTCGCCCGCGACCGTGGACTCGGCGGTCTGCGGGAGGAACGCCGCGTTGTCGTTCTCCTGGACGCTCGAGAGCTGGCCCGCGAAGGAGCCGAGCGGCCCGCCCACGAAGAGCCAGAGCAGGACCACGACGGTGGGCAGCACCCAGGGGCGCGACCTCTGCTTCTTACGGGTCGGGGCGGAGCGGGAGGTACTCGCCATCGCGGGTGCCTTTCGGTGAGTGCGACCAGGGTGCGTGGACACAGCGCCGCGGGCGACCCGAGAATTCCGACACGCGACGGTTCACCCATGATGATGCCCGACCGTTCAAGGGCTGAGCCAGGGGTGAGCGTCTGCGGGGTTAGGCTCGTCACCGTGAGGGAGATCAGGTTCGAGACGGCCGGGTTCGGTGACGACGCCGTCGAGTACGTCGCCGCCTGGGAGCTGCAGCGCAAGGTCCACGACCGGGTCGCCGACGGCGACGTCGACCACGTGGTGTTCCTGGAGCACCCGCCGGTGTTCACCGCGGGCAAGCGCACCGAGCCCCACGAGCGGCCGCTCGGCGCGGGCGCCCCGGTCATCGACGTCGACCGCGGCGGCAAGATCACCTTCCACGGCCCCGGCCAGCTCGTCGGCTACCCGATCGTGCGGCTGCCCGAGCACGTCAAGGTCGTCGACTACGTGCGCCGGCTCGAAGAGGCGCTGATCCACGCCTGCACCGAGCTCGGCGTGACCACCGCCCGCGTGCCCGGCCGCAGCGGCGTGTGGCTCCAGGCCGACGGGACCCGCCCCGAGCGGAAGATCGCCGCGATCGGGATCCGGGTGGCGCGGGGCGTGACCATGCACGGCTTCGCGCTCAACTGCGACGTGGACCTCGGCTGGTACGACCGGTTCGTCCCCTGCGGGATCGACGACGCCGGTGTCACCTCGCTGAGCGTGGAGCTCGGCCGCGACGTGACCGTGGCCGACGCCGCCCCCGTCGTCGAGCGTCACCTTCGCGAGCTGCTCGCGTGGGCGCCGTACACCCCGACCCCCGACTACGAGCCGCGACCCGACCCCGCGAAGGCGAACCGCGCCGGCACCCCCACCGACGACCTCCGCGTCCCC
>DASTPU010000007.1:0-2424 GCA_035762105.1 Nocardioidaceae bacterium
CCGTGGTAGCCGTGCGGCACCAGGACGACGTCCCGGTCGCGGACCTCGGCGAGCACGTCGATCGGCCGCTCGGGCGTGCCGTACACCCGGTGGTAGCCGAGCCCGGCGCCGCCGTCGGGCCCGGCGGCGATCTCGAAGTAGTAGACCTCCTCGAGCTCCGCCTCCTCGCCCGGGCGGTCCTCGTCGTGCTTGTGCGGCGGGTAGGACGACCAGTTGCCACCGGGGGTGATGACCTCGACGGCGATCAGGCGGTCGGCCTCGAAGCTGCCCGCGGCGCAGAAGTTGTTCACCTGCCGGGTGCAGCTCCCCGCACCACGGATCTCCACCGGGACGTCGGCGGCCGCGCGGTAGCGGGCCTCCAGGCGCCGGGTGCAGCGCGACCCGGGGACGGCGAACCGGCCGCCGGCGGCCGAGGAGACCTCGACCTGCGCCTCGCGCGGGGCGTAGACGAAGTCGCTCGGGCCGCTGAACACCCCTTCGCGCCCGGTCACCTCGAAGGTCTCGCCGTCCACCGTCACGGTGCAGGCACCGGACAGGGGCATGACGACGACCTCCTCCTCCCCGGTGGCGAAGGACTCGGACTGGCCGGCCGCGAGCTGGAGGACGCGCATCGAGGAGTAGCCCCAGCCGGCGCTCTCCGGGGTGACCTCCAGCTCCCCCGGGCCGGCCGCCGCCGTACCGGCGGGCAGGTGGAGCTCCGTCACAGCAGGCCCACCGCCCGGTCCACGGCGCCGCGGACGTCGCCGTCCGGCGGGTAGAGCAGGGTGCGGCCGATGACCAGGCCGGCGGCGGTGGGGTACTTGAGCACCTGCGCCCAGGCGGCGTAGGCCGTCTCGGGGTCGTCCGGCACCTCGCCGCCGAGCAGCACCGCCGGCAGCGTGGTGGCGGCCAGGACCTTCTCCATGCCCTCGATGCCGTCGCTGACGAGCGGAAGCTTGAGCCAGGTGTAGGCGGAGGTGGTCCCGAGCCCCGCCGCCACCGTGCACGAGCGGATGACCGCCTCGGTGGACAGGTCGTTGCGGATGTGGCCGTCGACGCGGTGGGAGATGAACGGCTCGACCATCGCCATGAGCTGGTGGGAGGCCAGCTCGGAGACCGCCTTGGCGCAGGCCTCGAGGGTGGGGGCGGTCGAGGCGTCGTCGGGGTCGATGCGCAGCAGCATCTTGCCGGCCTCGAAGCCGGCGTCCGCGATGGACTTCGCGTCGTAGCCGGTGAAGCGGTCGTCGATCTCGAACACCGTGCCGGCGAGCCCGCCGCGGTTCATCGAGCCGACGACGACCTTGCCCTCCAGGGCGCCGAGCAGCAGCAGGTCCTCGAGGATGTCCGGGGTCCCCAGGACGCCGTTCACCTCGGGCCGCTCCAGCGCGATGCACATGCGCTCGAGCAGCACGGAGCGGTCGGCCATGGCGAGGGCCTCGGGGCCGGCGCGCAGCGCCCCCCGGGCGGCGTGGTCCGCGGCGATGACCATGAGCCGGCCGGTGGGGCCGATGAGGGAGTCGGGTCGGCTGCGCTTGGCAGCGGCCTCGGCGACCGCCTGGGGACGGTTCGTCCGGGTGGTGACGAGGGTGCGGACGTCAGTTGGCACGGGTGCTCTCCTCCAGGTGGGCCAGGACCTCGTCCTCGGTCGGCATGGCCGAGGAGCACTCCAGGCGGGACGCGACGATGGCGCCCGCGATGTTCGCGAAGCGCAGGATGCGCTCGAGCGGCCAGCCGTTCAGCAGGCCGTGGCACAGGGCGCCGCCGAAGGCGTCGCCGGCGCCGAGGCCGTTCACCACGTCCACGAAGTACGGCGGGACCTCGACGGTCTCGTCCGCGGTCTTGGCGAGCACGCCCTTGGGGCCCTGCTTGACGATCGCCAGCTCGACACCGCGCTCCAGCAGGGCCGAGGCGGCCCGCTGCGGGTCCGTCTCGCCGACGGCGGTGTCGCACTCCTCCTTGTTGCCGACCGCGACGGTGGCGTGCGGCAGCAGCTTGGCGACCTGCTCGCGGGCAGCCTCCTGCGACTCCCAGAACATCGGCCGGTAGTCGAGGTCGAGCACTGTGTGGCGGCGGCGGCCGCGGGCCTCCAGCGCGGCCAGGTGCGCCGACCGGCTCGGCTCGGCCGACATCCCGGTCACGGTGACCCAGAAGACGTCCGCGTCGCGGATGGCGTCGAGGTCGAGGTCGTCCGGCGTGACCTGCAGGTCCGCGGCGAGCGGCGTGCGGCCGTAGAAGTAGAGCGGGAAGTCGTCGGGCGGGAAGATCTCGCAGAACGTCACCTGGGTCTGCGCGCCGGGGACGTGGACGACCCAGCGGTTGTCGACGCCGAACCCGGTGAGGGCCTTGCTCAGGTAGCGGCCGAAGGAGTCGTCCCCGGTGCCGGTGACGACGGCGCTGCGGTGCCCGTAGCGGGAGGCGGCCACGGCGACGTTCGTCGCGGACCCG
>DASTPU010000008.1:0-30320 GCA_035762105.1 Nocardioidaceae bacterium
CTCGCCCGCAGCGGGTACCTCAAGGAGCTCGAGGACTCCGACGACCCCCAGGACGAGACGCGGGTCGAGAACCTCGCCGAGCTGGTCGCCGTGGCCCGCGAGTTCGCCGACTCCGACGAGGAGGACGCCGACGCCGGCCTGGGCGCCTTCCTCGAGCGGGTCGCACTCGTCGCCGACTCGGACCAGATCCCCGACCAGCCCGAGGGCGGCGACGACACCGGCGTCGTGACGCTGATGACGCTTCACACCGCCAAGGGTCTGGAGTTCCCGGTCGTGTTCCTCACCGGCCTCGAGGACGGCGTCTTCCCGCACATGCGCTCGCTGGGGGACCAGACCGAGCTCGAGGAGGAGCGGCGGCTGGCCTACGTCGGCCTGACCCGCGCGCGAGAGCGGCTCTACGTGTCCCGGGCCGTGGTTCGCTCGGCCTGGGGAGCGCCCTCGCACAACCCGGCCTCGCGCTTCGTCGACGAGCTCCCGGTGGACCTCGTGGACTGGCGACGCACCGAGGCGGCGCAGACCTCCTGGAACCGTCCAGTCGCACCCTCGCTGCCGCAGCGGGCCGCCGGTGCGGTGCGCCGGTTCGGAACGGCCGCGATCCGCGCCGACTCCACGGCCAAGGCAAAGACGAGCCGGGAGATCCCCTCCCTGGCTCCGGGGGATCGGGTCACTCACGACAGCTTCGGCATGGGCACGGTCGTCTCCCTCGAGGGCGCGGGGGACAACGCCGTTGCGTCGATCGACTTCGGGTCCGGCGGCGTGAAGCGGCTGCTGCTGCGCTACGCCCCGGTCGAGAAGCTCTAGCCGGCTCCCTTACGGGGTGACGCCGTGCGCGATGAGTGCGGCGTACGGGTCCACCGCGTCACCGGCACCGGGCCGGATCTCGAGGTGGAGGTGCGGGCCGGTCGAGTTGCCCGTCGAGCCCACCGTGCCGAGCTGCTCGCCTCCGGCGAGACTCTCGCCGACGGATGCGGTGATCGAGTCGAGGTGGCAGTACCAGATCTCGGTGCCGTCCTCGAGAGCGACGACGACCTTGTTGCCGTACGCCCCGTCGTACCCCGTCGACCGGACCACGCCGTTGGCGACGGACACGACCGGGGTCCCGGTGGGAGCGGCGAAGTCGAGGCCGGTGTGGGTGCTCGACCACAGGCTGGAGGAGTACCCGAAGCGGGCGGTGATGCGGTAGCCGGCGAGCGGCAGCTGCCAGGCGTTCGCGGCGATCTCGCCGGCATACTTCTCCGCGCTCGCGGCCAGCTCGGCCAGGGCGGCGTTGCGCTCCTCGGCCTGCGCCTCGACGGCGGCGAGAAGCTCGTCGTCGGCCGCGTCTCCCGCGGCGGTGCGCTCGGAGTCACGGCTGACCGCCTGCATGCGGCTGTCGAGCTCGAGGCGGGAGGTGGCGGCCGAGGTGCCGGTGAAGGCGCTGGCCGGGACGAACCCCTTGACGGAGCTCGCGGCGGCGACCTCCTCGGTCGGCTGGGTCACGGTGACCGCACCGGTGGCGGCGATGACCAGGGCGGCAGCGCCGACCACGGTCGGAGCGGAGGGAAGCAGCGGGAACGCCGGCTTGCGACCGCCGTGCGTGCGGGCGTGGCCCCGGGAGGACGGACGCGAGGACGGCTTGTCCGCGGGCTTCGCGGCGCGCGCGGAGGGCTTCGAGGGGGACGGGGCCGGAGCGGGCTCAGCGGTGCGTGCAGCGACCGGCGCGGCGGGCAGGTCGACGACCGGTGCCACAAAAGGGGACGGAGCAGGCTCCGGCGTGGTGGCGACCGGAGCCGGAGCGGCCGCGGGCGGGGTGACGGAGGTCACGGCCGCGGGCGGGGTGACGGAGGTCACGGGGGACGTTTGGGCTCGACGGGTCCGGGTACGGGCGAGACGTGACGGTTTGTCGGCCTTCCGCTTGCCCGCCACGGTAGGCGCAGGCGCAGTCGGGGTCACGTGTACGCCGTCGGTGGAGCCTGTGCGCGAGGCGGAGTGCCTCGGTGCGCGGTGGTTTGCCACGAAACGGTGTCCTTACGTCGTTTGAGCACGCAACGCCCCACCATAACGGACAGGTCACGGCTGTGCGTGCGCGGCCACCTTACTTGTGCACCGGGTCACGTGGGCACCAGGGGTCGGTCCGCGTGTCCCGGCCGGTCGGCTGCCGTTCGCCAACCGTTCAGATCGGTCCTGCTCGTCCATTTCGCCTTGTCCAACGAGTCCAGGTTTCCCGGGGTCACGTCTCAGCAACCCCCTGTCTAGATCGGCACGGGGACCCCCGTGCATTAGTCTGCGACCGAGAGATCCTGTTCACACGTGGCCACCCGATGGGCTCGGCCCGGTGTTCCGTCCAAGCTCAAGTGCTAGGTGGTGGCAGTTCTGATGGTGGCTCCGATCCGGATCGTGGTGGCCAAGCCCGGGCTCGACGGGCACGACCGCGGTGCGAAGGTCGTCGCCCGTGCCCTGCGCGACGCGGGCCACGAGGTGATCTACACCGGCCTGCACCAGACCCCGGAGCAGATCGTGGAGACCGCCATCCAGGAGGACGCCGACATAATCGGCCTCTCCGTGCTCTCCGGTGCGCACATGACGCTGTTCAAGCGGGTCATCGAGCTCCTCGACGAGCGCGACGCACGGGACATCCTCGTCTTCGGCGGCGGCATCATCCCCGATGCCGACATCCCGCTGCTCGAGAAGGCAGGGGTGGCCAAGGTCTTCACCCCCGGTGCCACCACGACCGAGATCGTCGAGTGGGTGCGCGCGAACGTCACGGAGACCACCGACGCCTGACCCGCACGGGTCTGGTGGCCGACCCGGCCACCGAGTACAACCGTGCCCATGAAGGTGCTCGTCACGGGCGGTACCGGCTTCGTCGGAGCACGGATCGCCGCCGACCTCGTCCGCGACGGCCACGACGTCCGGCTCCTGGTGCGGCGGCCCGAGCAGGTCCCGGTCTCGCTGGCGCCGTACGACGTCCCGGTCGGCGACGTGGTGGCCGGGGACGTGCTCGACCCCGTCGCGGTCGACGCGGCCCTCGACGGCTGCGAGGCCGTGGTGCACGCCGCGGCGGTGTTCTCCCTCAAGGCGAACCGGAGCCGGGTGATCCGCGAGACGAACGCGCAGGCGGCCGAGATCGTCCTCTGCCGGGCCGTCGACAGGGGACTCGACCCGGTCGTGCACATCTCCAGCACGGTGGCACTCACCCGGCACGGGGGCTCGGGCCCCGACCTGCCGCTCGGCGACGTGGAGTGGCCGTACGCACAGTCGAAGGTCGCCTCCGAGATCGTGGCGCGGCGTCTGCAGGAGGCTGGGGCTCCAGTCGTCACGGTCTACCCCGGCTCCGTCTACGGCCCGCACGACCCCTACCGGGGCGAGCAGAGCGAGAGGCTCCGGTGGATCCTGCTGGGCAGGTTCCCGTTCTACCCGCCGGGCTGCATCCACACCGTGGACGTGAGGACGGTCTCGGCGACCGTGGTGCGCGCGCTGGAGCCGGGTCGCGGTCCGCGCCGGTACGTCGTGCCGGGCGACCCGGTCGATGCCGACCTGCTCTACGGGACGGCGTCCGAGGTCACCGGCCGGCGGCTGCCGCACCTCACCCTGCCGCCCTGGATGCTGCTGCCGTTCGCCCGGAGCATGTCGTGGCTCCAGCAGCCGCTGCCCGACCACTGGTACTTCCCCGCCGACCCCGAAGGCGTGGCGGTCATCCTCCGCTCGACGGTGTTCGACGACGAGCCGGCGCGCGCTGACCTCGGCGTGGAGCCGGTGCCGTTCGACCGGAGCGTGCGCGACACCGTGGTGTGGCTCGTCGAGGCCGGCCGACTGCCGGCGAGGTACGCCGGGAAGGCGCTGACGGGTCAGGCGTGAGCGCGCACGTGCTCGCGGACCAGGTCGGCGAGAAGGTCGGGGTGCGTGCGGGGGAGCCAGTGGCCGGTGTCGGGGCGCACGACCCGGACGTCGGAGCACAGGTGGTCCAGGTCCTCCACGGTGACGCCCGTCAGGTACGGGTCCTTGAGCGGCGCGACGGTCAGCACGGGCACGTCGGTGCGCCGTGCCCGGTCCCGTGTCGTGCCCCGGCGGAGGTTGGCGCGGTAGAGGTTGACGCCGTGGGCGGCGTTCTCCGCGAGCTCGGGGCCCCAGAACATCGTGGCGCCGGCGCGGTCCATGCGTGCGGCGAGGGCGCCGACCGGGCGGGCCGCCGTACGCCAGGCGAGCTCCGGGAGGACCGGCACCTGGAAGGCGAAGACGTACCAGGAGTGGCCGAGCTGTCTCAGGAGCTTGAGCGTGCGCCCCTTCGGGTGGCGGCTCAGATAGGACAGGTGGTCCATCGCCGGGCCGCTCACCGAGGTGAACGAGGCGATCCGGCCGAGCAGCCTCGGGTCGTCGGCCTCGGAGAGCACCGCCTCCCACAGCTGCACCGAACCCCAGTCGTGGCCCACGAGGTGCACCCGGTCGCCCTCGGGGACCGTCGCGTCGAGCACCGCGACGAGGTCGTCGACGAGCAGACCCACCCGGTAGTCCTCGGTGCGGGCCGGCACGTCGGACGCGCCGGCACCGCGTACGTCGTACGTGACCACGTGCATCCCCGAGCCGGCGAGCCGCCCCGCGACCGGCGTCCACATGTCCTGGCTGTCGGGATAGCCGTGCACCAGCACGACGTGCTCGACGTCGGTCAGGTCCGGCGGTGCGCCGTACTCCCGGACGGCGAGGCTCACGCCTGCCGAGGCGACCCGACGGCCGCCCTCAGGGGCGTGCTGCCCGGTGTCGTGGGTACCAGCCATGTGACGGACCCTACGTGGTCGTGACCCCGGTTACAGGTCTAAGGTCGCCCGTGGACAATCCACCCCTGTGCCCGCCGGACCCGGTTGCGCCGCGGGGGAGAGGTCGGACACCGAAAAGGACGGGTAAAGCCTGTGGACTTGATGGAGTACCAAGCGAAGGAGCTCTTCGCGAAGCATGACGTGCCGGTCACCCTCGGCGCGGTGGTGGAGAACCCCGAGGACGCAGCCGCAGCCGCCGAGTCGCTCGGCGGGCGAGTGGTCGTCAAGGCCCAGGTCAAGACCGGTGGCCGCGGCAAGGCCGGCGGCGTCAAGCTCGCGGAGAACCCCGACGACGCCGTCGCCCGAGCGCGCGACATCCTGGGGATGGACATCAAGGGCCACACCGTGCACCGGGTGCTCATCGCCCCGACCGCCGACATCGCGGAGGAGTACTACTTCTCCTTCCTCGTCGACCGCGCCAACCGCGACTACCTGTGCATCGCGAGCGTCGAGGGCGGTGTCGAGATCGAGGAGGTCGCGCGCACCAACCCCGACGCCGTCGCGAAGGTCTCGATCGACCCCGGTACCGGCGTCGACGACGCGAAGGCCGACGAGATCGTCGCCGCGACCCGCTTCCCGGCGGAGGTCGCCGACGAGGCGAAGGCCGTCATCAAGAAGCTCTGGGACGTCTTCATCAAGGAGGACGCAACCCTGGTCGAGGTGAACCCGCTGGTCCGCCTCGGCGACGGGCACCTCGAGGCCCTCGACGGCAAGGTCACCCTCGACGAGAACGCGGAGTTCCGCCACGAGGACCACGCGAAGTTCGACATCGCGGAGACCGACGCCGGTGGTCAGCTCGAGGCCGAGGCCAAGGAGAAGGGCCTCAACTACGTCAAGCTCGACGGCGAGGTCGGGATCATCGGCAACGGCGCGGGCCTCGTGATGTCCACGCTCGACGTGGTCGCCTACGCCGGCGAGAAGCACTCGGGTGTGAAGCCTGCGAACTTCCTCGACATCGGGGGCGGCGCCTCGGCACAGGTGATGGCCAACGGCCTGCACATCATCCTCAACGACCCCCAGGTCAAGAGCGTGTTCGTGAACGTCTTCGGCGGCATCACCTCCTGTGACGCGGTGGCCGACGGCATCGTGCACGCGCTGGAGATGCTCGGCGACGAGGCGAACAAGCCGCTGGTCGTGCGTCTCGACGGCAACAACGTCGAGGAGGGCCGCCGGATCCTGGACGAGGCCAACCACCCGCTGGTCACGATGGTCGACACGATGGACGGTGCGGCGGACCGCGCCGCCGAGCTGGCTGCGAAGTAGGGGCGAGAGACATGGCAATTTTTCTGAACGAGTCCAGCAAGGTCGTCGTCCAGGGCATGACCGGCTCGGAGGGACAGAAGCACACCCGCCGGATGATCGCCTCGGGCACGAACATCGTCGGCGGTGTGAACCCACGCAAGGCAGGTGAGAGCGTCGACTTCGACGGCACCGAGGTGCCCGTGTTCGGCACGGTCGCCGAGGCGATGGAGAAGACCGGCGCCGACGTGTCGGTCGTCTTCGTTCCGCCGGCGTTCACCAAGGCCGCGGTCATCGAGGCCGTGGACGCGGGCATGCCGCTCGTCGTGGTGATCACCGAGGGCGTGCCGGTGCACGACACCGCGGAGTTCTTCGCCTACGCCCAGTCCAAGGGCACCACCCGGATCATCGGCCCGAACTGCCCCGGCCTGATCAGCCCCGGCAAGTCCAACGCCGGCATCATCCCCGCCGACATCAGCAAGGGCGGCCGCGTGGGTCTCGTGTCGAAGTCCGGCACGCTGACCTACCAGATGATGTACGAGCTGCGTGACTTCGG
Source organism: Nocardioidaceae bacterium (assembly GCA_035762105.1). Taxonomy (GTDB): domain Bacteria; phylum Actinomycetota; class Actinomycetes; order Propionibacteriales; family Nocardioidaceae; genus Nocardioides_C. Next base: position 6,586 of record DASTPU010000008.1, read on the forward strand.
GTTCTCGTCCGCGGTCGGCATCGGCGGCGACCCGATCATCGGTACGACGCACATCGACTGCCTCAAGGCGTTCCAGGACGACCCGGAGACCGACGCGATCGTGATGATCGGCGAGATCGGCGGCGACGCCGAGGAGCGCGCCGCGGAGTACATCCGCGACAACGTGACCAAGCCGGTCGTCGGCTACGTCGCGGGGTTCACCGCTCCCGAGGGCAAGACGATGGGCCACGCCGGTGCCATCGTGTCCGGTTCCTCGGGCACGGCGCAGGCCAAGAAGGAGGCCCTCGAGGCCGTCGGCGTGAAGGTCGGCAAGACGCCGTCCGAGACCGCCCAGCTCATGCGCGAGGTCCTCGAGAACCTCTGAGGTCCCTCACCCGCGACGAACGGAGGCCGCCGTACCCCTCGGGGTGCGGCGGCCTCCGTCGTGTTCCGACAGCCGCGTCCGGCCGGCCGGGTCAGCCGACGCAGGTCTGCTCGTCCAGCGCCAGCACGAGGCTGACCACCCGGCCGTCCTCGAAGCCGAGCTGGTAGTAGCGGTCCGGGTAGCCGGGCACGCGCACGCGGTAACCGGGCACCAGGTCCTCGCCGCCGGGAAGCGCGGCGAGGACGTCGTCGCGCGACGAGCCCAGCCCGACCCCCTCCGCCGTGGTCATCCCCACCCGCGCGAACAGCACGGCCACGCCGAGGCCCCGTTCGACGAAGCCGTCGATGTTGTCGGCGGGGCGGCCAGGACCGCGCAGCAGGAAGGCCTGGCACCGGGAGCCACCGACGATCAGGGCCTTTCCGTCGGTGGCCTCCCCGGGGCGCATCCCGAGCTCGACGCCGCGCACGCCGACCGGGCCGAACGGCTCGGTGGCGGAGCCGCTCCTTCGACCGGCCGCCAGCGCCGCCGCGGCCTCGAGTAGGCCTGGCATCGGGCTGTCCGCCTCGTCCACGGAGCGCTGCAGGTCACCGCGGGTGGAGACCTGCACGATCACCAGCCGCTCACCACCGAGCGCGACCCCCTGGTGGTGGTTCCACGCCGCGTCGCACTCCTCACACACCTCCGGGGCGGCGCTCATCACCGTGCGCCAGCGCCAGGGACCTGTCGTCCATGACCCGCTGTGCACGGCCCCGTAGGCCTCGTCGGCCGAGAAGATCCGGTGCCGGCGGTCCAGCGGCTCGTCGCAGGTGGTGAGCCAGTCCGCTGCCCGCTCGAAGCCGTCTGGTGCCTCGGTGCTCGACGAGAAGTCGAGGACGGTCGTCGTCGCCATCCCCAGGGTGAAGCCCTCGTCGTCGAAGCGGGCGTACTGCCTGGTGTCGGTCCGGTTGCCGGCCAGGGCCTCGGTGCTCTCCTCGGCACACACCATCGGCTCGTCGAGGACGCCCTGGGTCGACATCCAGCCGTCCTGACCGGTGTGCTCCTCGAGCGTCTCGACGGTGATGGCGTAGGGGAGTGGCTCGGGCTCCAGGCCGTCCGGCTCGGCGGCGTCGACGTCGCCAGGCTTCCTGCTGCACCCGTCGGGGGAGAACACGCACATCTCCTCGGTCACTGCCTCGACGTCGGCGGTGAAGGCGCGCACCTCGGTGTCCATGCCGGTCGCGGACGAGGCGCTGTCACGGCGGTCCACCAACACTGCGTTTCCGACGCGGACCACGCGCGTGAGGACCCGTCCCGGCACACGCACATCGGTGCCTCGCGCGTGGAGGGCGCCCTCGATGTCGACGACGTGCGTGCCGCCGGATACCGCCTCTCCGACGGTCCACCGCACTTCCTCCGGGGAGAGCTGGTCATCGGGGCCGCTCTGGGCACCCTCGGAGCAGCGGTCGGCGGACGAGAGCAGGGCTGCCTGGGCCTCGACGGCCGTGGCGGCGTCAGCGAAGAGCAGCAGATGCCGCCACTGCGACTCGTCCGGGGGCGCGACCTCCACGCGCAGGCCGTCGACGGGTCCGGCCGGAAGGTCCTCGCTCTCGGCGCAGGCGATGCCCGAGAGCGGGGTCGCGGGACCGTCGGCGCGCTCCCACTCAGGAACGTCGCCACCGGGCTCGGGCAGTCCCAGGCCGATCGGGAAGCCGTGGGGGATGCCGGTCAGCCAGCCCTCCGGGGGAGGCTCCTCCGCAGGAGGGCTCGTGGTCGGGCTCGGGTGGGCGGGTGAAGGTGGAGCCGGTGCAGGTGCCGGCTGGGGGCCGGTGCTGGTGAGGCTCCCGGCGACCACGGCGCCGCCGGAGGCGATCACCGCGACCGCGGCGGCGGCGGTCACCACCCGGAGAACGGTGCGCCGGGTCCGCATCCGGTCGCCACGCCGTCGCACCTCCGTGGGGGCCAGGCGTCCGGGCCTCGCGGCCTCGAGGTTCCTCAGGTCGTCGAGCGGGTCAGACATGGCTCGCCCCCTCCGTCATCCCATTGCCGGGTCGGTCGTCGAGAAGCGACATGAGCGCGGCGCGCCCGCGGCTCAACCGTGCCTTGACGGTCCCCTCGGGGACTCCGGTCTCGGCGGCGACCGCGGTGACCGGCAGGTCGCACATGTGGTGCAGGACGACCGCGCGGCGCTGCGCCTCGGGCAGCTGCTGCAGGGCACGCACCAGCGCGACGTGGTCGGCGCTGACCGTGCCGATGTCGCTGCGGCGCTGGAGAGCGCGGTCGGGCTCCCGGCGCGACCTGACGGTGCGCCGCCAGCGGCTCACCGCGAGCCGGTACGCCGTCGTACGCACCCACGCCTCGGGGGCCTGCGCCCGGTCCAGCTGCCGGCGGTGCGACCAGGCGCGGACGAAGGCCTCCTGCACGCACTCCTGGGCCTCGTCGCGGTCGCCGGTCATGGCGTAGACCTGCGCTACGAGCCGGTCGAAGGATGCGGTGTAGAAGTCGTCGAACTCCTCCGCCTCCATGGCTGACCCCCGTCGTCGTCGCTGATGTTCTCGATGTGTCTACGCACGGGCAGGCCGTCCGGTTGCATCCGATATCGGAGTCAGGTGACCGTGTTGCGCGTGGCGTACTCCGGGCGCTCGAACTCTCCGCCGTCCATCACCGCGACGAGGTGCTCCACCGCGTCGTACACGTCCGCGTGCGTGACGTAGAGCGGCGCGAACCCGAACCTCGCCACGTCCGGGGTCCGGAAGTCGCCGACCACCTTGCGAGCGACCAGCGCCTGGACGACGCCGTACGCCTGCGGGTGCCTCAGCGAGACCTGGCTGCCGCGGCGGTCGTGGTCGCGGGGCGTGAGCACCTCGAACACACCGGGCAGGCGTACGTCGACCAGCTCGATGAACCAGTCCGTCAGGGACAGCGACGTGGCGCGGAGGTCGGCGGGGTCGATGCCGTCGAACGCGTCGAGCGCGGCGTCGAGGGCGGACAGGGCCAGGATCGGCGGCGTCCCCGAGGCCAGACGCCCGACGCCTTGGACCGGCTCGTACCCGAGCTCCATGTCGAAGGGCCGGGCGTGGCCCATCCACCCCGACAGCGGCTGGTCGATCCGGTCGTGAAGCTCCGGGGCGACGTACATGAAGGCAGGGGAGCCGGGGCCCGCGTTGAGGTACTTGTAGGTGCAGCCGACCGCGAAGTCGGTGCCCGCGCCGACGAGGTCGACCGGGACCGCGCCCGCGGTGTGGCAGAGGTCCCACAGCATCAGCGCGCCCACCTCGTGGGCGGCGGCGGTGACTGCGGGCAGGTCGAACATCGCGCCGGTGCGGAAGTCGACGTGCGTCAGGCAGACCAGCGCGACCCGCTCGTCGAAGGAGTCCTCGACCCTGCCTGCGTCCGCCCAGCGCAGCTCCAGGTCGAGCATCCGGGCGACGCTCGCGGCGATGTAGCCGTCGGTCGGGAAGGTCGCGCTCTCCACGACGATCACGTCGCGGCCGGGACGGAGGCGGCAGGCGGCGACCATGGTCTTGAACAGGCTCACGCTGGTGCTGTCGCTGACCCAGACCGAGTCCTGCGGGAGCCCGACCAGCGTGGCGATGCGGTTGCCCACCCTGCGTGGCAGGTTGATCCAGTCGGCGCTGTTCCAGGACGCGATCAGGCCGCGGCCCCACTCGTCGCCGACCACCTCGGCGAGCCGGCCGGGGACGGAGCGGGGGAGCGCGCCGAGCGAGTTCCCGTCGAGGTAGACGGTGCCCTCGGGCAGGTCGAACAGGTCGCGGCGGTCACGCAGGGGGTTGCGGGCGTCGAGCTCGAGCGCCCGGGAGCGGCCGGTCATGGCAGCTCGGCGAGGCGCTGGCCCGCGCGGGTCACGAGGGCTCGGAACGCCCCGGGTGCGAGATCGGCGGGCGGTGCGGGGACGAAGGAGACCTGCGCGACGGCGTCGCCCCGGCGCACGAAGCCGACGTCGTACACGATCTCCCGGTTCTCGGACAGCTCCGTGCGCAGCCGCCAGGTGGCGCCGTCGAGGCGTCCCTGCCGCAGCGACTGCGGGACGAGCACCTCGGTCGCGAGGTCGCGGTCCTCGCAGGAGGCGAACCGCTGGCGGACCTTGCGCATGAAGGTGGCTGCTTCCTTCACCGAGCCGAACGTGCCGTAGGTCTCGGTGAGCCCGAAGCGGGCGGGCAGCCGGGACTGCGGGACGAGGAAGGTCCTCGTCCGGGTGCGCGTCGCACCCTCCTTGCGAAACTGGGCACGGTCGCACGACGAGGGCGAGACCGGGCTGTGCGGTGCGGGCACGGGGGGCAGGCCGACCCATGGCTGTCCGACGCTCGGCAGGGCCGGCATGTCGACGGTCGCCAGGGCGCCCTTGGCCTCGGTCGACGGCGGCGGCGGTGCGGGCACGAGCCGGGGCTTGCCCTCGCAGTCGTCGCGCTCAGCCCGCTCGCAGATCAGGCGTGCGGCGGTCGCGAGCGCCCGGCTCGCCCGGACCGCACCGGTCTCGGTGCCGCCGACCGTGCGCAGGACGTTGGTGGTCACGACCTGGCCGACCTGCGCGATGCCCACGGAGTAGGTCCGGGCGGGGGTGCCCCAGCCCTGGAGGTCGAAGAGCGTCGCGCGGTCGCCGACCTGCGTCACGTCGAAGGCGCGCTGGAGCTGCAGCTCGCCGCTCTCGCAGCCGGCGAACCACGACACCAGCGTGTCGTAGGCCTTGGTTGCCTCGCCCTCGGACGCCGAGATCTCGACCGCCTGGATCATCGTGCGAGGCGGCTTGCGGGCCGCCTCCGAGGTCTGCACCAGCGCCGCGAGACCCTCCGGGTCAGCGAAGCGCTCCTGCTGGCACACATAGTTGAAGCCGTCGCCGGAGGTGTTGTCGTGGGTGTCCGTGACCTCCCACTTCGTGCCGGCGTCGAGCAGCCGGAGGTCCGCCGCGGTGAGCAGGTCCTCGGCCGAGGGCAGCGTCGACTCGGGCGTCGGGGAGGGCTGCTCGACCGGCTCGGTCGCCTGCTCGGCCTCGGCCGCTCCCGGCTCGGCCATCAGGGGGCCGGCCTCGGTGGGCCCGCCGCCGGGCTCGTGGGCGAACGCGCCGGAGCCGACCGCGAGGAAGGTGACCGCGGCAGCAGCGGCGAGGCTGTGGGTGCGCCGCCGGTTGCGCCCCTCGCGGCGGACCGCGGGGGGACGCGGCAGCGTGGCGCGGGAGGCGGCCTCCCCGAGGTCGAGCAGGCGGGTGCGCACCTCGGCCAGGTCGATGCCGACGCCCGCCGCGAACCCGGCGGTCCCGGTGCCGAGCTGCCGCTCGAGGGTCTCCTGGGTGACGTTCAGCTCACGGGCGGCCACGTCGAGGGGCACACCGGCCAGCTCGACGAGCAGCAAGGCCCGTCGCTCGGAGCCGGACAGCTCGTGGAGCGCATCGAGGACCGCGCGGTCCTTCGCGGAGAGGTCGCGGGTGCGCTGCCAGAGGCGTGCGGTGTGGCGACGCTGCGCGAGCGCCCAGGCCCGGGGGCGGACCCAGTCGCGGGGGTCCTCCTGGTTCTTGACCTTGCGCCAGTGGTGCCAGGCGCCGACGTAGGCGTCGCGGACAGCGCGCTGGGCAGCGGCAAGATCCCCGGTGAGCGCGAACGTCTGGTGCACGAGGGCGCGCCGGGTCTTGAGGTAGAAGGAGTCGAACTGCTCCTCCGCGCGCATCGAACCGCACCCTCCCTGTATCCGCTGGCCAGCATCGAACGGTACCCGGAGGGGTGTGGGGACCGCGACCCGGCGTGGGAGCGTGACCGGCCGATCGGTCTGGACGAAGATCGGGGTGATGACCGATCTGCTGAGCCCTCCACGCCGTAGCTCCACCTCGTCCGCCGGTCGCCCGGCGGGCCGATCGCCGCTGCTGTCGGCGGTGTTGGGCGGTCTGGCCGCGTCGGGCTCGATGCTCCTGGTGTCCGTGGCGGTCGCGCTCGCCGGCTGGTTCGCCGCGGACGCCGGCCGGTACGGCGACACCCGGGACGCGACCAGGGTCGGCGCCGACGCCTGGCTGCTGGCACACGGCGCCGGGCTGCGCCTCGACACGGCCACCGTGACCGTCGTACCCCTGGGGCTCACGCTGCTGTGCGCGCTCGCCACCTTCCGCGTCGGCCGCTGGGTCGCGGCCACCGCCGCGCTGGGTGGCGACCGCGCCGACCTTCGCCCCGTGCTCAACGCCGCCGGTGTGATGGCCACGGTGTACGCGCTCGTCGCCCTGGTGACCGCGATCCTCGCGTCCCACCCGCGCGCCGAGTCCGACCTGCTGCGCGCGCTCGTCGGGGCGTTCGTCCTCGGCGTGGTCGCCGGCGGTTCGGGGCTCCTCGCACGGTCGGGTCTGGGGCGCGTGCTGGTCGCCCGGCTGCCCGGGTGGGCCCGTGCGGTCCTGCTCGGCGGCGCGTCGGCGCTGCTCGCGACGGTCGCCGCGTCGGCGTTCCTCGTCGGGACCGCGCTGCTCCTGGACTTCGGTACGGCGGCCACGGTGCTGTCGCGCCTGCACACCGACGGCTCGGGCGGCCTGATGTACACCGTCGTCGGCCTCCTCGTCGTACCCAACGCGGTGCTCCTCGGAGCCGCCTACCTGCTCGGCCCCGGGTTCGCCGTGGGCGCGGGGACGGTGGTCTCCCCGACCGCGGTCGTGCTCGGCCCGCTCCCGTCGTTCCCGCTGCTGGCCGCGCTGCCCGGCGCCGGCGCCACCCCCGCCTGGACGACCGCCGTGATCGGGGCCCCGGTGCTGCTGACCGCGCTGGCCGTGACCCTGGCGAGCCGCAGGGCGCACGCGGCGCGGGTGGATCTCGGCGCACTCTGCGGGCTCGGCGCAGGCCTGCTCGCCGCCGTCCTGCTCACCGCCCTCGTCGTCCTCGCGGGTGGCGCTGTCGGCCCGGGCCGGATGGCCGCCGTGGGCGGCGACGCGTGGGCGACGCTGACGGCCGCGGCCGTCTCCTGCGGCGGTGGCGGGCTTCTCGGCGGGGCGCTGGGCACCTGGTGGGCGCTGCGCCGCGCGCGCTCCGAGGAGTCCTCGCGCGTGGCCGGGCCGCTGTCCACGCCGGGGACCGGCGCACGCTGACCCCCGAACGGGTCGGTAGCCTAGGTCTCCGTGCCCCCCACCACCCCGAGCATCGCCGGTCGACCGCTGCGCCGACCCGCCCGGGTCGTGGTCCTCGTGTCGGGTGCGGGCACGAACCTCCAGGCCCTGATCGACGCGAGCCGCGACCCGTCGTACGGCGTCGAGGTGGTGGCCGTGGGCGCGGACCGCGACGGCATCGAGGGCCTGGCCCGCGCCGAGCGTGAGGGCATCGCGACCTTCGTCCGTCGCGTGAAGGACTTCGGGACCCGCGCCGACTGGGACCGCGCGCTGACCGAGGCGTGCCAGGAGCACGACCCCGACCTGGTCGTCCTCGCCGGCTTCATGAAGCTGACCGGGAAGGCGTTCCTGGACGTCTTCGGGGGCCGGTGCGTCAACACGCACCCCGCCCTCTCCCCGTCGTTCCCGGGGATGCACGGGCCGGCGGACGCCCTGGCCTACGGGGTGAAGGTCACCGGCGCGACGCTGTTCGTGGTCGACGCCGGCGTGGACACGGGGCCGATCGTGGACCAGACAGTGGTCCGGGTCGAGGACGACGACGACGTCGAGACGCTCCACGAGCGCATCAAGGTCGCCGAGCGCGAGATGCTCGTGACCTGCGTGGGCCGGATGGCCCGAGAAGGTTTCACCATCACCGACAGGAAGGTCCGGTTCGGCCAGTGACGACGCAGCAGCAGACAGGGGACGGTCGGCGGCCCATCAGGCGGGCCCTGGTGTCGGTGTACGACAAGAGCGGCCTCGAGGAGCTCGTGACCGGCCTGCACCGCGCCGGCGTGGCGATCGTGTCCACCGGGTCGACCGCCGGCCGGATCGCCGACGCGGGCGTCCCGGTGACCAAGGTCGAGGAGCTCACGGGCTTCCCCGAGTGCCTCGACGGCCGGGTGAAGACCCTGCACCCGACGGTGCACGCCGGGATCCTCGCCGACCTGCGCCTCGAGTCGCACCAGGCGCAGCTCGACGAGCTCGGCATCGAGCCGTTCGACCTGGTGGTGTCGAACCTGTACCCGTTCTCGCAGACCGTCGCCTCCGGCGCCGCCCCCGACGAGTGCGTGGAGCAGATCGACATCGGCGGCCCCTCGATGGTGCGCGCGGCGGCCAAGAACCACCCGAGCGTCGCGATCGTGACGTCCCCGTCGCGGTACGGCGACGTGCTCGCTGCCGTGGAGCAGGGCGGGTTCACGTTGCAGCAGAGGCAGGCCCTGGCCGCGGAGGCGTTCGTGCACACCGCGACCTACGACGTCGCGGTGGCGAGCTGGATGGGCAACGTGCTCACCGACACGTCCGAGGGCACCGGCTTCCCGGCCTGGATGGGGGCGACCTGGGACAAGAGCGCGGTGCTCCGCTACGGCGAGAACCCCCACCAGCGCGCCGCCCTGTACACCAACGGCTACGCCCCGCGGCCCGGCCTCGCCCAGGCGACGCAGCTGCACGGCAAGGAGATGTCCTACAACAACTACGTCGACGCGGACGCAGCGCGCCGGGCGGCGTACGACTTCGACGAGCCGGCCGTCGCGATCATCAAGCACGCCAACCCCTGCGGCATCGCTGTCGGGGCTGACGTGGCCGAGGCGCACCGCAAGGCACACGCCTGCGACCCGCTGTCGGCCTTCGGCGGCGTGATCGCCACCAACGTGCCCGTCAGCAGGCAGATGGCCGAGCAGGTCGCGGAGATCTTCACCGAGGTCGTCGTGGCGCCCGGCTACGAGGACGGCGCGGTCGAGATCCTCGCCGGCAAGAAGAACATCCGCCTGCTCCAGTGCGCGCCGCTCGAGCGCGGCGGGGTCGAGATGCGGCCGATCTCCGGCGGTCTGCTCCTCCAGGCCCGCGACAACGTCGACGCGGCCGTCGAGGGCGGCGGTGACGACCCCTCTGCGTGGACGCTCGCCGCGGGCGAGCCCGCCTCCGACGAGGTGCTCGCCGACCTCGCGTTCGCGTGGAAGGCGTGCCGGTCGGTGAAGTCGAACGCGATCCTGCTCGCCTCCGACGGTGCGTCCGTCGGGGTCGGCATGGGCCAGGTGAACCGGGTCGACTCCGCCCGGCTCGCGGTTGCCCGCGCCGGGGACCGGGCTGCCGGCTCGGTCGCCGCGTCGGACGCGTTCTTCCCGTTCCCGGACGGGCTCCAGATCCTGGCCGACGGCGGCGTGAAGGCCGTCGTACAGCCGGGTGGCTCGGTGCGCGACGAGGAGGTCATCGAGGCCGCGAAGGCAGCCGGGATCACGATGTACCTCACCGGCACGCGGCACTTCTTCCACTGACGAGCACTGGCAGGATGGACGACGTGACGGCAAAGACTCTCGACGGCAAGAAGACCGCCTCCGCGATCAAGGCGGAGCTCACCGAGCGGGTCACCAAGCTCCGTGAGCAAGGGGTGGTTCCGGGCCTCGCGACGATCCTCGTCGGCGACGACCCGGGAAGCCGCTGGTACGTCGCGGGCAAGCATCGCGACTGCGCCGAGGTCGGCATCAACTCGATCCGCGTCGACCTGCCCGAGGAAACGCCTCAGTCTGAGGTCGAGGACGCGATCGCGCGCCTCAACGAGGACCCGGCGTGCACCGGCTACATCGTCCAGCTGCCGCTGCCCAGGCACATGGACGAGAACCACATCCTCGGGCTGATCGACCCGGCCAAGGACGCCGACGGGCTGCACCCGACGAACCTCGGCTGGCTCGTCCTCGGCAAGGACGCGCCGCTGCCGTGCACGCCCAACGGCATCGTCGAGCTGCTCCGCCGCCACGAGGTCCCGATCGCGGGCGCGGAGGTCTGCATCGTCGGCCGCGGGGTCACGGTGGGCCGCCCGCTCGGCCTGCTCCTCACCCGCAGGAGCGAGAACGCCACGGTCACCCTCTGCCACACCGGCACCCGGGACCTCGCCAAGCACGTGCGCGACGCCGACATCGTCGTCGCGGCGGCGGGCGTCACCGGGATCATCACCGGCGACATGGTCAAGCCCGGCGCGGCGGTGCTCGACGTCGGTGTCTCCCGTGATGCGGAGGGCAAGATCGCGGGCGACGTCGCGCCGGACGTGTACGACGTCGCCGGCTGGGTGTCGCCGAACCCCGGGGGCGTCGGCCCGATGACCCGGGCGATGCTGCTGGCGAACATCGTGCGCGCCGCCGAGCAGTCCCTGACGGCCTGAGTGGTCCCCGAGGACGGAGCCGACCGCCGGCCCCAGACCTTCGGCGGCGGGGTGTACCTCCTCGTCGTCGCGACCGCGCTCACCGGCCTGGCGATCACCGTGCTGGGCGCCTGGCGCACCGGTGTGGCCTGGATGGGCGGCGGTCTCATCCTCGGTGGGGTGGCCCGGCTCTTCCTGCCCGAGCGGAAGGCAGGCATGCTGCGCGTGCGACGCAAGGGCTCCGACGTCGTGATGATGCTGGCCGCCGGCATCACCCTCGTGGTACTGGCGATCGTCGTACCGGACCAGCCCGGGGGCTGACCCGGAGGTCAGCTCGCAGGACGCTCCCGGGCCATGAGCATGTGGTAGAGCAGGATCAGCTGGGTGAGCGCCAGCGGCTCGCTGCGCTCGCCCGGGTTGATCTCGCCGATGTGGTCCGGCGGGCCGCCGTCGGCGGCGAGCTCGTCCCAGATCACCTTCTCGAGCTGCTTGGCCTCCTCCGAGGACGCGTGCCCGTGGACGTGCAGGCAGTCGGTCGGCGTGCCGTCCTTGTCCCGCATGATCTTCAGGTGCATCGCCGTCCGGTTGTCGTCGGTCAGCACGCTGCTCATCGCGGGGTGCTGGATGGTGGGCCGCAGCAGCAGCTCGGCGGACAGGGGCGTGCCCGGCGGGTCCTGCCGCGAGGCGATCGGCGCGAACCGGACCACGATGTCGGCGTGGCGGCGCTGCGGCCGGATGAACGCCTCCGACTCCGGCTCCCGCCGCTCGAGCTCGGCGAGCACCTGCTCGACGGTGTAGCCGCGCTTGCCGGTGTCCCGCTGGATCTTCCAGCCGCGCCGGATCTCCTCCGGCGGGTCCAGGAACACCCTCACGTCGAAGCACGCCCGGGTCAGCTTGGTCGAGAGCGGGTGGAGGCCCTCGATGATCACGAACTCCTTCGGCTCGATGTACTCCGGCCGGGTGAACGTGCCCGTGGCGTGGTCGTACACCGGCTTCAGGATCGGTCGCCCGAGCGCGAGCAGCTGCAGGTGCTGCTCCATGATGTCGATGTAGTTGCAGTCCGGGTGCAGCGGGGTGAACGGAAGGTCCTTGCGCTCGGCGCGGTCGTACTTGTGGTAGTCGTCGACGCAGATCGACGTGCACCTGTCCTCGCCGATCGCCTCGACCAGGCCCTTCGTGAGCGTGGTCTTGCCCGACGCGGAGTCTCCCGCGATCGCGAGCATCACCGGACGAGGCCTGCTGTCCGTGAGCGTCGACCGGGTCATCTTGATGATCTTGTCCGGCATGGCGGCTACTCCTTCGCGGTGGTGCTGGCCGTCGCGTCGTTGCGATGGGTGAGAGTGGTGCGGACCCGCTCGGCCACGGCCTGCGGGGTGAACCCGAAGTGCGCGAGCACCGTGTCGCCGGGGCCCGAGGCCCCGAACTCGTCGATGCCCACCTGGTGCTGTGTGAGGGCGCCCCAGCCGTTGCGGACACCTGCCTCGACGCCGACGGTGACCGGCGCGGTCCCGAAGCTTGCGCGGACGTCGACGAACCGCTCGCGCCACGGCACCGAGATCACCCGGGCGGCGACGCCCTCCTCCCGCAGCAGGTCTGCCGCGGCCATGGCGACGCCGACCTCCGACCCGGTGGCGAGCAGGTCCACCTCCGGCTGCTCGTGCGGTACGACGACCCGCGCGCCGTGCTCGGCCAGCGACCAGCCCGGCGCCGCCTCGACCGAAGGCACGGCCTGCCTGGTGAGCACGAGGACCGTCGGCCCGTCGGTGTGCTCGAGGGCGGCCCGCCACGCCTCGACGGTCTCGTGGTCGTCGGCGGGCCGGAGGACGCGGACGCCCGGGATCATCCTCAGGGACTCGACGTGCTCCACCGGCTGGTGCGTGGGGCCGTCCTCGCCGACGGCGACGGAGTCGTGCGTGAGCACGTAGATCACCGGCTGGCGCATCAGCGCGGAGAGCCGCAGCGCCGGACGCAGGTAGTCGGAGAACACCAGGAACGTGCTGCCGTAGGGACGGAAGCCACCGTGCAGCGACAGCCCGTTGAGCACCGCCGCCATCGCGAACTCGCGGACGCCGAAGTTCACGACCGAGCCCGCGTAGTCGCCGGGGGCGACAGCCGGCTGGCCGGTGCCCGTGCCGGTCGACCCGGCCAGGTCGGCCGACCCGCCGACGAGCTCGGGCAGCGCGGCGGTGAGGGCGCGCAGCGCCGCCTGCGACGACTGCCGGGTGGCCTTGGCGTTGCCCCGCTCCACCGAGGCGAGGACGGCGTCCAGGTCGAGCGGGAGCGCACGTGCCTGGGTGCGGCGCCACTCGGCGGCCCGCTCGGGGTGCTCCCGCTCGAAGCCGGCGAACCGCGCCTTCCAGGTGGTGTGCCGCTCGGCGCCCGACGCGGCCAGCTCCCGGCACCGCTCCCGGACCTCGGCCGGCACGGTGAACGGCTCGTGCGGCCAGCCCGCGCGTGCCTTGGCGGCGGCCAGGACGTCGGGTCCGAGCGGTGCACCGTGGGCCTTGGAGGTGCCCTCGATGCCGGGCGCACCGTGGCCGATCACGGTCCGAACCGCGATGAAGCTCGGTCGCGGGTCGGCCTTGGCCGCGGCGATGGCGGTGTCGACCGCGTCGACGTCGGTGCCGTCGTCGACCCGCTGCACGTGCCAGCCGTAGCTGATGAACCGGGCGAGCTGGTCGTCGGTGCACGACTGGTCGGCCGCGCCGTCGATGGTGATGTTGTTGTCGTCCCAGAGCACGACCAGCCGGCCGAGGCCGAGGTGCCCGGCGAGGGAGGCGGCCTCGTGGCTGACCCCCTCCATGAGGCATCCGTCGCCGGCGATCACGTAGGTGTGGTGGTCGGTGATCTCCGGGTAGCGGGCGGCTTGCATCCGCTCGGCCAGCGCGAGGCCCACCGCGGTGGCGAGCCCCTGCCCGAGTGGCCCGGTCGTGGTCTCGACCCCGTCGGTGTGGCCGAGCTCCGGGTGGCCAGGCGTCGCCGAGCCGAGCTGCCGGAAGCGCTGGAGCTCGGCCATCGGCAGGTCGTAGCCGAACACGTGGAGCAGGGCGTACTGCAGCGCCGAGCCGTGCCCGGCGGACAGCACGAACCGGTCGCGGTCGGCCCAGCCCGAGTCGGCGGGGTCGTGCTTGAGGTGCCGGCTGAACAGCGCCCACGCCATCGGGGCGGCGCCCATCGGCATCCCGGGGTGCCCGCTGTTCGCCTTCTCGACCATGTCGGCGGCGAGGAAGCGGAGGGTGTCCACGGCGAGGCGGTCGACGTCCGCGCGTGCGTCGGCGGTGCCGGCCTCGTGCAGGTCGGTCATGGTCATGTCAGGCCACCTCGTCCACGTGGATGCCGCGGGCCCGGTCGGCCCGCGCGCGCAGCTCCCGCACTGCGTCCTTCTTGCCGCCCGGCCACTGGTACAGCCAGCTCCCGGAGATGAACACGTCGGCGCCCGCCGCGGCGGCGCCGGTCACCGTCACGTCGGTGATCCCGCCGTCCACCTCCAGCTCGATGTCGTGGCCCGAGTCGTCGATCATCCGGCGCAGCTCGGTGACCTTCGGCTCGACCGAGGGGATGTAGGCCTGCCCGCCGAAACCGGGGTTGACCGTCATCGCGAGCACCAGGTCGGTCTCGGAGAGGACGTGGGCCACCGTCGCGGCGGGGGTGTGCGGGTTGAGCGCGACCCCGGCCCGTGCGCCGAGGTCGCGGATCCGGCCGAGCGTGCGGTGCAGGTGCGTGCAGGCCTCGGCGTGCACGATCACCAGCTCACAGCCCGCTTCGACGTACCGGGGGAGCAGCTCGTCGGGCTCGACGACCATGAGGTGCGCCTCGAACCCGACGGTGGAGTGGTCGGCGGCGGCCGCGATGACGTCCGGGCCGAAGGTCAGGTTGGGGACGAACACGCCGTCCATCACGTCCCACTGGATACGGTCGACGCCCGCGGCGCAGAGCTCGGCCACCTCGGCTCCGAGCCGGGCGAAGTCGGCGGGCAGCACCGAGGGGACGACCCTGGTGGGGTGCATCGTGGTCATCACGGTCCTCGTTCGGTTGGGGATCGGAACATCCATCACACAGCCCGCGAGTCACGGGCGACTCACCCCTGAGGGTGTTTCGGAAGGTGACCCGTCAGGGGGCGGGCATGGCGTGTGTGGCCTTCACCACATACCCTAGGGGGTATGACGAAGCAGGCGATCCGACTGGTCATGGTCGACGACCACGAGATGGTGCTGCACGGGGTCAAGGCGATGCTCGCCCACTTCGTCGACGACATCGACGTGGTGGGCACCGCCACCCACGTCGACGACGCGATGTCGCTGGTGACCACCGAACGGCCCGACGTGATGCTCTGTGACATCAGGCTGGGCCGCGAGAGTGGTCTGGACCTGTGCAAGCAGGTGAAGACGGCCAGTCCGGACACGCACGTGGTTTTCCTGACCGTCTACGACGACGAGCAGTACCTCTACCAGGCGCTGCGGGTGGGTGCCTCCGGCTACATCCTCAAGCGGGTCGACGGTGCCGAGCTCGTGACCCACCTCCGCCGCGTGATGGACGGCGAGGTCGTGATCGACCCGGCTCTCGCCGGCAGGATCGCCTTGTCCGCCGCCCGGCTCAACGCCGGCGAGTTCTGGCCGGGGGCGCACCTCGGGCTGACCCAGCGGGAGAGCGAGGTGCTCGCGCTGCTCGTCGCGAACCACTCGAACAAGGGCATCGCCGCCAAGCTCGTGGTCAGCGAGGACACCGTGAAGACCCACATCCGAGGGCTGTACCGCAAGCTCGGCGTCTCCGACCGCGGCGGCGCGGTGGCGGTGGCGCTCCGGGAAGGGCTGTTCCGGTGACCCACGCCGACGCGATGCACGACCTCGTGCTCGCGGCCGGCGACGTGGACCTCGCCGCGGCTGCCCGGCTGTTCACCGAGATGCTGGACGCGGACGGTGTGGTCGTCTTCCTGGTCGACGCCGAGGGTCGGCAGCTCGAGGTCGGTGCAGCGTACCCGCCGCCGGAGAGCGAGGAGCGGGCGCTGCGGATCCCCGTGGGGTACGGCGTCACGGGGCTCGTCGCGCTCAACGGGCGCCCGGTGATGCTCGACGAGGACTCGCCGCGCAACGCGGCGCACCGCCGGCTGCTCGGCCTCGACCCCGAGGAGACGGTGTCCCGGCTCTGCGTCCCGGCGCGCGCGATGGGCGGCCCCATCGTCGCGGTGGTCGCCGCGCACCGCCGCCGCCCCGAGCCCTTCACCGGTGACGACCTCGCCCGGTCCCAGCGGTGCGCCGACCTGCTGGGCCTCCGGCTCTACGCGCAGGGGCTGCTCGGTGCGGCCGAGGAGCACCGGACCGAGCGGGACGAGCTGATCGCCCAGGCGATCTCGGCGCAGGAGGCCGAGCGGCGCCGGATCGCGGGCGACCTGCACGACGGCGTGACGCAGGCGCTCGCCTCGCTCGCCTTCCACCTCTCCGCGGCCGACGTGGGACTGACCGCGATCGAGCCCTCGAACCCCGCCGTCGCGGTGCCCAAGGCGCAGATCCAGGAGGCCCGGCGGCTGGCCGGGCTCGCGTACGACGAGACCCGGGCCGCGATCTCGGGGCTGCACAGCCTGCTCCTCGACGACCTCGGACTCGTCTCCGCCCTGGAGTCGCTCACCCAGAACGTGCCGCAGCTCGAGATCGAGTTCCGGGGCGATCCGGCAGACGTCATCGGAGAGGTGCCCGACCACTGGGCGGCGGTGCTCTACCGGATCGCCCAGGAAGCGGTGAACAACGCGGTCAAGCACTCAGGCGCGAGCCACGCCGTGCTGTCGCTCCGCCGGGTCGGCGACTCCTTGGTGCTGGGGGTCACCGACGACGGCGTGGGTTTCGACGCCGAGCGGGTGCGCGCGCAGGCCGGGACGACGGCGCTCGGCGAGCACTACGGGCTCTCCGCGATCGCGGAGCGCTGCGCGCTCATCGGCGCGACGCTGCGGATCGACTCGGCCGAGGACCGTGGGACCGCGGTGATGGTCGAGCTTCCGTTGCGCTGACCGCGGCTCAGTGTGAGGCCGCGACCTCGGCCGGACGGCGCCGCACCGCCGCGGACGCCCGGCCGCAGTTGGCGAGCAGCGCCTCCTGCGCCGTGGCGACGCGGGCAGGGTCACCCTTCCAGGTACGCAGCGCGTCGCTGACCAGGGCGCGGCCGAACGAGAAGGTCAGCGCCCAGGGGGCGGAGCCGGCCATCTCGTTGATCGCCGCGAGGTAGGTGCACGCCTGCTCGTTGGAGTGTCCGCCGGAGAGGAACGCAATGCCGGGCACGTCGGCCGGGACGTGCCGGCCGAGCACACCGATCGTCGTCGCCGCGACGGTGTCGGTGGTCGCCGGCGGGCCGTCGAGCCCGGGCGTGACCATGTTCGGCTTGAGCACGATCCCGCGGAGGTCGACCCGGTTCCGCTCGAGGTGGTCGAAGACCGTCGAGAGTGCAGCGACCGTCGCCTCGGCGGACGTGCCGAGGTCGTGGGGGCCGTTGCAGAGCACCTCGGGCTCGACGATCGGGACGATCCCGTGGGCCTGGCACAACGCGGCATAGCGCCCCAGGGCGTGGGCGTTGGCCTCCAGCGCGTAGGTGCTCGTGCTGGTGACGTCGATGACCGCCCGCCACTTCGCGAACGCGGCCCCCTGGGCGGCGTACTCCTCCAGCCGTCGGCCGAGACCGTCGAGGCCCTCGGTGACGGTGGCTCCGTCGCCCTTCGGCAGCGGGGTGACGCCGGTGTCGACCTTGATGCCGGGGAGCACGCCGCGCTCGCGGCACGCCTCCGGGAACGGCTGCCCGTCGGAGAGACCCTGGTTGAACGTCTCGTCGGAGAGGATGATCCCGCTGACCGTCTCCGAGAGCCCCGGGGCCGTCAGCAGCAGCTCGCGGTAGTCGCGCCGGTTGGTGGCGGTCGCGTCGACCCCCTCGGCGGCGAGCCGGGCCGACATCGTCTTGACGCTCTCGTCGGCGGCCAGGATGCCTCGCCCGGCGTCCACGAGCGTGGTGGCGACATGGTTGAGATCGGACACGGGTGCCTCCTGGGCGTTCGGGATCGGTTGACGTCACCGTCCCGCGGCCCGGGTGGTCACCGACTCACCCGTGAGGGCGGTTGAGCAGGTGAAAGGCGTCCCCGCCCACGTCGGCGCCGGTGATGTGGGCCAGGAACAGCTCGACACTGGCGCTGGGGGAGTCGGCGGTCGCGACGTGCCACGGCCGGTCCACCGGGGTCCGCGGCACCGGCAGCTGGGTGAGCCCCCCGCGCCGGAGGTCCTCGCCCACCGCGTCCTCGTGGACGAGGGTGACGCCGAGGCCCTCACGGGCCGCGGCGACGACCGCGCCGTGGGTTCCGAGAGTGAGCAACGGCGGTGACGCCTCGAGCTGCGTGAGCAGGCCGAGCGTGGTGTCCCGGGTGCCCGACCCCGGGCCCCTCAGCAGCCAGGTCGCGGCCAGTGGGTCGGGGAACAGGTCGGGTGCGCCGACGACGATCAGCCGGTTGGCGCGTCGGGCACGGGTGCGGAGGCCGGAGCCCCGAGGCGGGCGGCCGGCCACGACGAGGTCGGTCTGGTGGTTGCCGAGCTCGGCGAACAGCTCGTCACGCGGCCGCACGGACAGGCTGAGGTCGACCTCGGGGAAGCGCCGGCGGAACGAGGCGAGCAGGGGCGGGATGACGTACTCGCTCGCGGTCGAGACCGCACCGATCCGCAGCCGCCCCCGCTCGGCCGACCGGACCGCCGACTCCGCCTCCTCGAGGAGACCCAGGACCCGTCGGCAGTACCCGGCGTAGACGAGACCGGCGTCGGTGACCCGCACGCCCCGCCCGTCCTTGACCAGCAGCGCGGTGCCGAGGTGCTTCTCGAGGGAGGCGACCGCCGCGGAGACAGCCGGCTCGGTCACGTGCAGCACCGCCGCGGCAGCGCGCACGCTGCCGTGGTCCACCACTGCGAGGAAGGTCCGCATCCGTCCCCAGGTCACCGCGCTCATGCGACCCAGGCTACCGCAACACCTAAGCAGAAGGTTAACTGTTTGGACAGATCATTCACTTGTGCTTAGAGGTGCCCGGCGGTGACTCTGGAGGTGGCCGCACGGCCTTCCGAACTCGTGCAGGAGGCATGACATGGCAGCAGACGTCACCAAGGACCGCTGGGACCCGGGGGTCCAGAGCTACGCGGGGATGGGGTACTGGAACCCCGACTACGAACCCAAGGACACCGACGTCCTCGCCGTCTTCCGGGTCACCCCGCAGGACGGTGTCGACCCGATCGAGGCGGCGGCCGCGGTCGCGGGCGAGTCCTCGACGGCGACCTGGACCGTCGTGTGGACCGACCGGCTCACCGCCAACTCCCACTACCAGGCGAAGGCCTACCGCGTGGACGAGGTGCCGGGCAGGCCCGGCGAGTACTTCGCCTACATCGCCTACGACATCGACCTGTTCGAGGAGGGTTCGATCGCGAACCTGACCTCCTCGATCATCGGCAACGTCTTCGGCTTCAAGCCGCTCAAGGCCCTGCGCCTCGAGGACATGCGGATCCCGGTCGCCTACGTGAAGACCTTCCAGGGTCCGGCCCACGGCATCGTCATGGAGCGGGAGTACCTCAACAAGTACGGGCGCCCGCTTCTCGGCGCGACGATCAAGCCGAAGCTCGGGCTCTCCGCCCGCAACTACGGGCGCGTGATCTACGAGGGCCTGCGCGGTGGTCTCGACTTCACCAAGGACGACGAGAACATCAACTCGCAGCCGTTCATGCGCTGGCGCGACCGGTTCCTCTTCGCCATGGAGGGGGTCAACAAGGCGATGGCCGACACCGGCGAGGTGAAGGGCCACTACCTGAACGTCACCGCGGGCACGATGGAGCAGATGTACGAGCGGGCGGAGTTCGCCAAGGAGCTCGGCAGCATCGTGGTCATGATCGACCTGACCATCGGCTACACCGCGATGCAGTCCATGGCCAACTGGGCGCGCAACAACGGCGTCCTCCTCCACCTGCACCGGGCGGGCCACTCGACCTTCACCCGCCAGAAGACCCACGGGGTCAGCTTCCGGGTGCTGGCCAAGTGGTCGCGGCTGATCGGCGTGGACCACCTTCACGCCGGCACCGTCGTCGGCAAGCTCGAGGGCGACCCGGCCACCACCAAGGGGTTCTACGACACCCTGCGTGACGACCACGTGCCGACGAACATGGCCAACGGGATCTTCTTCGACCAGGACTGGGCGAGCATGCCCGGTGTCATGCCGGTGGCCTCGGGCGGCATCCACGCCGGCCAGATGCACCAGCTGCTCGACTACCTCGGCGAGGACACGATCCTGCAGTTCGGCGGCGGCACGATCGGCCACCCGCTCGGCATCGCCGCCGGTGCGGAGGCCAACCGGGTTGCACTCGAGGCGATGATCAAGGCCCGCAACGAGGGACGCGACTTCCTCCGCGAGGGGCCCGACATCCTTCGCAAGGCGGCAGCGCACTGCCGTCCGCTGGAGGTGGCGCTGGCCACCTGGGGCGACGTCACCTTCGACTACGCCTCGACCGACTCACCCGATGCAGTTCCCACCGTCAGCGTCTAGGAGACCAGAGATGTACCTACGACACGGAGCCTTCTCCTACCTTCCCGAGCTCACCGACGACGAGATCGCAGCCCAGGTCCGCTACGCGCTCCTGAACGGCTGGCCGGTGTCGATCGAGTTCACCGACGACCCCCACCCGCGCAACATCTACTGGGAGATGTGGGGCCTGCCGCTGTTCGACCTCGACGAGCCCGACGGCGTCCTGCGGGAGATCAACGCCTGCCGCGACGCGTTCCCCAACCACTACGTGCGGGTGCTCGCGTACGACGCGCGGCTCGGCCGGCAGACGACCGCGATGCAGTTCCTGGTGCAGCGGCCGGCTCACGAGCCCGGCTTCTACCTCGCACGGACCGAGGGGGCGGACCGCCGGCAGACGTACGCGGTGCAGTCCTACGCCACCGCGGCACCGGCGGGCAGCAGGTACGCCCGGGACTGACCGGACGAACATCGACGAGGAGCAACGAGTGATGAGCGAACCCACAGCAGGACAGGGATTCGGGTTCTACCGCCCGGGCACGCCGGGACCGGCGACGCCGGTCACCGACCGGTCGGAGGCCCCGGAGGAGACCGACCCGGTGCTGGCCGACGACACCGAGCTCGACCTGGACGCCGACGAGGCCAGGCTGCGGGTCGAGGAGACCCTGGCCCGGCTCGACGCCGAGCTGGTCGGCCTCGGCCAGGTCAAGCGCCGGGTGCACGAGATCGCTGCGTTGCTCCTCGTCGACCGGGCCCGGCGGCAGTTCGGCCTCGAGTCGTCCCGGCCGACACTGCACATGAGCTTCACCGGGGGACCGGGCACCGGCAAGACCACGGTCGCCCTCCGGATGGCCGAGATGCTGCACGCGCTCGGCTACATCCGGAACCCGAAGGTGCACACGGTCACCAGGGACGACCTGGTCGGCCAGTTCATCGGACACACCGCACCGAAGACCAAGGAGGCGATCGCCCGGGCCGCGGGCGGCGTGCTCTTCATCGACGAGGCCTACTACCTGTACCGGCCCGAGAACGAGCGCGACTACGGCCAGGAGGTCATCGAGATCCTCCTGCAGGAGATGGAGAACGAGCGGACCAGCCTGGTCGTGATCTTCGCCGGCTACCCCGACCGGATGGAGACCTTCTTCTCGGCCAACCCCGGCCTGTCCTCCCGCGTCCCGCACCACATCGCGTTCGAGTCCTACAGCCACGACGAGCTCGCGCAGATCGCCGAGCTCATGGTGGCCGGGGAGAACTTCTGCTTCGACGAGGCGGCCCGGAAGGCGTTCTCCGAGTACCTAGAGATCCGCATGCACCAGCCTCGGTTCAGCAACGCCCGCAGCGTCCGCAACGCCGTCGAGCGCTGCCGGCTGCGCCAGGCCAAGCGCCTCGTCGAGCTGCACCGCCCGCTCACGAAGACCGACCTGGTCACGCTCACCGCCGAGGACGTCTACGGCAGCAGCGTGTTCGCAGCCGACACCGAGGGCGACGCCGCTCAGGCCGAGGCGGCCCGGCCCGAGAAGCAGACCGCCTGAGCGGCGGCACGGCAGCTCTGCACGAGCTCGCGCTGGGCCTGCGGCACGCTCTCGCGGTCGCAGGTCCAGGCCGTGACCGACTCGGCGACCAGGGCACGGGTGAACGCGAAGGTCAGCGGCCAGGGCCGGCTCTGCTCACGAGCCCGGTCCACGATCGCGGCGAGGTGCGTGGTCGCCCTGCCGATGCTCTGCCCGCCGGAGAGGAAGGCGACGCCGGCCACGGCCGGCGGAACCGTCTCGCCCAGCACGCCGAGGGTGGTGTCGGCCACCTCGTCGGGCAGGGGCTGGTGCCGGTGCGCGTCGCCGGGGAGCACCATGTTGATCCGCAGGACCAACGCGCTCAGGTCCACGGCCATGCCCTGCAGCTCTGTGAACAGCTCACGCAGTGCGTTGGCGGTGACTGCCCGGGTCACCGCGGTGCTGTGCGACGCGAGGTCGGGCATCGCCACGGTCACGAGGGGCAGGACGCCCTCGGCCTGGGAGGCGGCGGCGCCGCGGGCCAGGGCGACCGCGTCGACGTGGACCTGGCCACGGGGGACGGTCATCGGGTCGATGTTGGCCCGCCACTCGGCGAACCGGGCGCCCGCCAGACGGTTGTCCGCCAGGGTGCGGCGGGCGTCGTCGAGGTCGACCGGACGCCCGTCGCGCATCCCTGTCCGGGACGCGTCCATGCGCACCCCGAACAGCAGGGGGGCTGCGCCGTCGCGGTACTGCTTGAGGGTGCGCAGCTGCTCGGTGTCGTCGAAGGTCCGCTGGGTCAGCAGGACCCCGGTCAGGTAGCTCTCGAGCCCCCAGCTGTCCAGCGCGAGCCGGAGGTAGTCGGAGGTGCTGCAGGGTCCCCGGGAGGCGCCGCTCCCGGCGGCCCGGTCGATCGCGCGGTCGACGTACTCGTCGGCGACGAGGATCCCGCGACCGGGGGCGAGGAGATCGGCGGCGGTCTGGTGGATGTCCCTCATGGGTGACTCCCGTCCGTGTGGCGTGGGCTCAGGTCTTGCGACGCTAGCCACACCGACCGGGGCACCGCCTCACCCCCAGGTGTAGAGCGGCAGGTGAGGTCCGCAGAGCCGGGCGGGGCGCAGACGGGGCGCCACCCTGCCGGTATGGCAGAGGTGAGGCCCCGGGAAGAGCCGTGGTCGGCTCAGATCAGGCCGAGCTCCTGGACCGCCTTGCGCTCGTCCTCGAGCTCGGCGGCCGTGGCGTCCATCATGCGGCGCGAGAAGTCGTTGACCTCCAGGCCCTGGACGATCTCCCAGCTGCCGTCCTTGGTGGTGACGGGGAAGGAGTAGACCAGGCCCTCGGGTGCGCCGTACGAGCCGTCGGAGAAGACCGACATCGAGGTCCAGTCGCCCTCCGCAGTGCCCTTGACCCAGTCGCGCGCGGCGTCGATGGTGGCCGACGCGGCGCTCGCGGCGGAGGACGAGCCACGTGCCTCGATGATGGCCGCACCGCGCTTGGCGACGGTCGGGATGAAGTCGTTCTCGATCCAGGCCTGGTCGTTCACGGTCTCGGCGGCGTTCCGGCCGTTGACCTCGGCGTTGAAGATGTCGGGGTACTGCGTCGCCGAGTGGTTGCCCCAGATCGTCATCTTCTTGATGTCGGTGACCTTCGCCCCGGTCTTCGCGGCGAGCTGCGAGATCGCGCGGTTGTGGTCGAGGCGGGTGAGCGCGGTGATGCGCTCCTTCGGGATGTCGGGAGCGTTGCTCAGGGTGATGAGCGCGTTGGTGTTGGCCGGGTTGCCGGTCACGAGGATCCGGACGTCGTCGGCGGCGTTGTCGTTGAGCGCCTTGCCCTGGGCGGTGAAGATCGCGCCGTTGGCCTCGAGGAGGTCGCCGCGCTCCATGCCCTTGGTGCGCGGGCGGGCGCCGACGAGGAGGGCGAGGTTCGCACCGGAGAAGATCGTGTTCGGGTCGTCGCCGATCTCGACGCCGGCGAGCGTCGGGAACGCGCAGTCGTCGAGCTCCATGACGACGCCCTCGAGCGCGCCGAGCGCGGGGGTGATCTCGAGCAGCCGCAGCTCGACGGGGGTGTCAGGGCCGAAGATGGCTCCGCTGGCGATGCGGAAGAGCAGGCTGTAGCCGATCTGGCCGGCAGCTCCGGTCACGGCGACCTTGACGGGGGTGTTGCTCACGACGACTCCTCGGTACTCG
>DASTPU010000009.1:0-4882 GCA_035762105.1 Nocardioidaceae bacterium
GAGGACGAGATCCCCGACGAGCTCCTCGACTCCTACCTGTCCCTGCTGGGTCAGCTCGCCGTGGAGGCCCCGACCGGGGACATCGACTTCGAGGCCGAGGTCGTCACCCGCGAGGTCTGGGCCAAGCAGCTCGAGCGGTTGCGCGCGCAGGGACGCCACAAGCTGATGTCGCTGGCGGTGAGCCCGGACGGTGAGGCGGTTGCCCACTCGGACCTGCTGGTGCCGGCCGAGGACCGACCGAAGGTGTACCAGTGGGGCACGCTCGTGCGCCGCGACCACCGCGGGCACCACCTCGGCGCCGCGGTCAAGCTCGCCAACCTGCTCGCTCTCCAGGCGCGCTACCCAGACCGCACCCAGATCCACACGACCAACGCCGAGGACAACGCGACGATGATCGGAATCAACGAGCGCCTCGGGTTCCGGGTCGTCGAGATCTGCCCGGAGTTCATGCTCAGGCTCTGACGGTCGGGCGGGGCGCTCCGAGCCGCTTCTGGAACTGGCCCATCCGCTCGACCGGGCGGAAGCCCATCCGTTCGTTCACACCGATCATGTGGCTGTTCACCTCGGCGTTGAAGGTGACGAGCGTGGCACGGCCGAGGTGCGGCTGGGCGAAGAGCAGGTTGCGCGCCTTGACCGCCAGACCGAGTCGGTGGCCACGGTCCTGGGGCCGGACCAGGGTCCCCCACTGGTAGACATGGCCGGGGTCGTACCTCGGGAGGACCAGGTCGGTGTAGGCGGCCACGTCGCCGGCGGCGTCGAGCGCAGCGGTGGTGAACTTGTGGCGGCCCGAGGCGGCGAACACCTCCTCGTCGGCACGGATCCGCGCGACGTCGAAGACCTCGGTCTCCTGCTCCAGGTCGCCCGACGGCGCCTCGCTCACCAGGGTGCCGACGATCTCGGCGAACGACTCCACGATGTCCTCGGGCACGGCTCCCTCGAACTGGCGGAACGTGTAACCGACGTGGTGCGGCTCCGCCTCGGCGACGAGACCCTGCAACTGCTCCTCGTCGGCGGGGAGCTCCAGGACGCGCTGCACCTCGGCCAGGGCGAACGCGAAGCCGTGCCGGCGGGCGAAGGCGACGTAGCCGGTGCCGGCGCCGTCGGGCTGGGCGTCGTAGGGGTAGGTCACCTCGGTGACGAGCACGGTGCGGCCGTGCTCGCGCGCGACCTGCTCGAGGTGGGCGAGCATCGTGGACCCGTGACCCCGGCGACGGTGCGCTGGGTGGGTGTGCACCTCGACGAAGGCCTGCTCGAGGTTGTCGTGCATGGACAGGTGCATGAACCCGACGGAGACCACGGTGCCGTCGAGGAGCCCGGAGAAGGCCAGGTCGCGCTCGGTCTCCCGGTCGGCGACCAGCTTGGCCCGGACCTCCTCGAGCATCATCGGTACGGCGTACGGCCGCTCGTGCCGGTGCGAGGCGAGGAACGTGTCGTGCCAGGCCCGCATCGCCACGTCGTCCCGCGCGTCGAGGCGCTCGATCCTCACCGGCCCACCAGCCTCCGCTGCATCTCGTGGACCTGCTCGACGGGCCGGAAGCCGAGCCGCTCGTTGACGGCGTTCATCGCGGCGTTCACGTCGGCGTTGCCGGTGAGCACGGTGCGGCAGCCGGGGAACGCCCGCCACAGCAGCAGGTGGTTCGTGGCCTTCAGGCGCAGGCCGAGCCGGTGTCCGCGGTGCTCCGGCGCGACGATCGTCGAGCCCTGGAAGGCGCGGTCGGGTGCGTGGTCGCTGACCATCGCCTCGGTCATCCCGACGATCTCGCCGTCGGGTGCGACCACGAGCGTCGTCGTCTCGTGCCGTCCTGCCCGCTCGAAGCGCTCCTCCTTCTCTCGCAGCCGCTGCTCGCTCCACCGCTGCGGCTCCACGTCGAGGTCGCCGACCGGCACCTCGCTGAAGAACGTCTCGATCACCCTGCAGAACCCGCCCACGAGGTCGTCGGGGCACCGACCCCACCAGCTGCGCATCGTGTAGCCCTCGGCCGCCGCCTTCGTCTCGGCCAGGAGCGCCTCCCACAACGGCTGTGTCTCCTCGAGGTCGGCGACCTTCATGACGTCGACGACCTCGGTCTCGTAGCCGAGCCGGCGGGCCAGCCTGAGGCCCGGAGACTCGTCGGTGCCGCGCGGGGTGGCGACCTCGGTGAGGACGACGGTGCGTCCCTCTGCGGCGACCCGCTCGTGCGCGGCCTCGACGAGGGCGGTCCCGGCCCCGGCTCGCTGGTGCAGCGGTTCGACGTACACCTCGAGGCGTGCGACGTGGGTGTTGTCGAGCCGCGGGAGGTTGAGCTCCGCCGTACCGACCATGGCGTCGCCGTCGTAGGCGGCCAGAAGTACCTTCCTGTTCGGGGCGGCCGACGCGAGGGATGCGTGGAAGGACGCGCGGGCCGCCGCCCACGACCAGTAGCCGCTCCAGGGCCGCCCCAGCTCGTCGGCCGCCCTGCCGATCTCCCAGAACCTCCGGGTCAGCGCGTCGTCACCGGCCGGGATCTCGTGGATGCGCACCCGCAGAGGTTAGGTGTACGACGGACGCGGCGCACCCGGTTTTGGCTGGGCGGAAGGGGCGTGTCAGAGGGAGAGACGCTCGCGCACGACGCCGGCGAGCCGGTCGGCGACCTGCTGTGCCTGGTCGGCGGTGCCGGCCTCGACCATGACCCGCACCAGCGGCTCGGTGCCGGAGGGACGCAGCAGCACGCGCCCGGTGTCGGCGAGCTCCGCCTCGGCCTCGGCGACCGCGGCGGCGAGGATCGGGTCCTCGTCGGCGCGGGACTTGTCGACGCCGGGGACGTTGACGAGCACCTGCGGGAGCCGGGTGATCACCCCGGCCAGGGAGGCGAGGGAGCCGTCCTTCTCGGCCATCCGCGCCAGCACCTGCAGCGCCGTGAGGATGCCGTCACCGGTCGTCGCGTGCTCGCTCATGATCACGTGCCCGGACTGCTCGCCGCCGAGGGAGTAGCCGCCGGCCTTCATCGCCTCGAGGACGTACCGGTCGCCGACCTTGGTCTGGCGGACGCCGACGCCCTCGGCGCGCATGGCCTGCACGAAGCCGAGGTTGCTCATCACGGTCGCGACCACGGTGTCGGCGTGCAGCCGGCCCGCGTCGCGCATCGCGAGGGCCAGGATCGCGAGGAGCTGGTCACCGTCCACGACGTTGCCCTCGTGGTCGACGGCGAGGCAACGGTCGGCATCTCCGTCGAAGGCGAAGCCGACGTCGGCGCCGTGCTCCAGGACCGCCTTCTGCAGCACCTCGAGGTGCGTGGAGCCGCAGCCGTCGTTGATGTTGAGGCCGTCGGGCTCGGCGCAGATCGCGACCACCTCGGCGCCCGCGTCGGCGAGAGCCTTCGGCCCGGCCTCGAACGCCGCCCCGTGCGCGCAGTCGACGACGACCGAGATCGGCCTGCCCGACGTCTCGAGCCGCCGGGGAAGCGTGGAGACGAGGTGGGCGGCGTACCTGTCGACCGCCTCCTCGTAGACCGAGACACGGCCGACGGCACCGCCGGTGGGCCGCTCCCAGGGCTCGCGGAGGCGGTTCTCGATCGCGATCTCGATCGCGTCGTCGAGCTTCACGCCCCCGCGGGCAAGGAACTTGATCCCGTTGTCCGGCATCGGGTTGTGGCTCGCCGAGAGGACGACGCCGAGGTCGGCACCGAGGACGTCGGTGAGATAGGCCACGCCCGGGGTGGGCAGGACGCCGAGGAGAAGGACGTCGACACCGGCCGACGCGAGCCCCGCGACCACGGCGGCCTCGAGGAACTGGCCGGAGATGCGGGTGTCACGGCCCACAACGGCGACGGGCCGGTGTCCGGAGAAGACACCGGCCTCGCCGAGGACGTGCGCCGCGGCGACCGAGAGGTCCACCGCGAGCTCGGCCGTCAGGGAGACGTTCGCGAGCCCACGGACACCGTCGGTGCCGAAGAGGCGTGCCACTACAGGGGGTGGCGGATCAGCGCTTGCTGAACTGAGGCGCCTTGCGGGCCTTCTTGAGACCGGCCTTCTTGCGCTCGATGACGCGGGCGTCACGGGTGAGCAGGCCGGCCTTCTTCAGCGACGGGCGGTTGGCGTCGAGGTCGACCGCGTTGAGGGCGCGGGCCACACCGAGACGCAGCGCGCCGGCCTGGCCGGTGATGCCGCCACCGTGGATGCGGGCGATCACGTCGAAGCGGCCGACCAGGTCGGTGGTCACGAAGGGCTCGTTGACGACCTGCTGGTGGAGCTTGTTCGGGAAGTAGCTCTCGAGGGTGCGGCCGTTGACGGTCCACTGGCCGGTGCCGGGGACGAGGCGCACGCGGGCCACCGCCTCCTTGCGACGGCCGGTCGCCGCCGCGGGAGCAATGGTGGCGGGGCGAGCGGGAGCTTCGTCGGACGGCGCGCTCTCGGAGCTGTAGGCGACGCCCTGCTCGTTGACCTCGTAGGTCTCCTCGACGCCCTCGGTGGTGGTCTCAGCCACGGATGTTCCTCACTTAACGACTGCTGTTCTCGACTGGATGGTTACTGCGAGATCTGCGTGATCTCGAACGGCTTGGCCTGCTGCGCCTGGTGCGGGTGCTCCGGGCCGGCGTACACCTTGAGCTTCTTCAGCATCTGGCGGCCGAGGCGGTTCTTCGGGAGCATCCCCCACACGGCCTTCTCGATGGCCTTGCGCGGGTCCTTCTCGAGCAGCTCGCCGATCGGGGTGGCCGAGAGGCCGCCCGGGTAACCGGAGTGGCGGTAGGCCATCTTGGTGGTGGACTTGCTGCCGGACAGGGCCACCTTCCCGGCGTTGACGATGATGACGAAGTCGCCACCGTCGACGTGCGGGGCAAACGTGGGCTTGTGCTTGCCGCGAAGCAGCGTCGCGGTCTGGACGGCGAGGCGTCCGAGCACCACGTCGGTGGCGTCGATGACGTGC
>DASTPU010000010.1:0-51747 GCA_035762105.1 Nocardioidaceae bacterium
CTCTTCGCTGGCGCCGCTCGGCGCACCGGACTTGATGCGCCCGTCTCTTCCTGTCCCGGGTGGGATATGCGTGACCTCGTCCGACACCTCGCCGAAATCCACCTCTGGGCTGCCGCGCAGGTGGCCAACCGCGCCGCAAAGATGTGGGTCGATGACCTCTCCGAGTTGTCGGCCTATTGGCCTGATCTCGCAGTCTTCTGGCCCAGCGACACCGAGTTGATCGACTGGTACCTCGAGACGAACGTCAACTTGGTTCGTGAGCTCACGTCAGCCCCAACCGACCTCGAGTGCCGGACGTTCCTGCCCGCACCTTCCCCGCTTGCGATGTGGGCTCGACGCCAAGCCCACGAGACCGCGGTCCACCGCTTCGACGCCGAGTCCGCTGGCAAGACCCAGATGAGCTTCGATCCCGAGTTCGCCGCCGACGGAATCGACGAGATGCTCGGCGCCTTCGCTCCCCGAGGTAGCAGGTTCTCGATCGACAGTCCCGGAACGATGGCGGTCCACACGAACGACACCGACACTCGATGGCACGTCACGATGGCGCCGAATGGAATCACCACCACTGGAGAAGAGCGTCCCTCCGACGTGACTCTCATCGGCTCGGCATCGGACCTGTACCTGGCCCTGTGGAACCGAGGCGACGATTCCGCGATCGAGGTCGTAGGCAACCAAGACCTCCTCGACACCTGGCACAACGGCCACCGAGTCCGCTGGTCGTGAGCACAGTCCCAGAAGAGAGAGGACTGATGAGGACGCCGCGTTCGCCGCGGAACACCAAGCGAGTTACCGAGTTGGGCCCAAAGGCACCACGACGGCTGTAAAGCCACGAGGAGACGACGAAGATGAAGAGCAAAGTCAAAGACCTCCCGATCGCCCACGAGGCCATCGGCGAGATGATCCGAGGGACGGACTGGGGTGGGATGACCAGCGCGTACATGCAGTATCCGGCCGGCCTGGACTTCGGGCCGTTGCTCGAGGGTCTGGAGCGGGATCATTGTCAATGTCCGCACTGGGGGTTCCTCATCGAAGGCAGAATCCGCGTGAACTACGAGGACGGCACTGAAGAAGCCGTGGGCCCAGGCGAGATCTACTACTGGCCTTCAGGTCACACCATTGTTGTCGAGGAAGCGGTCAGGATGGTCGAGTTCAGCCCTCATGACCAGATGTCGCAGGTGCTCGCCCACGTCGTTGGCAAGCTGTAGGAAGGCATCGCGGAGACCCCCCAGCACATCACGGCCATCGCACACGAGGGGTCCCTCCGCAGTCCGGTCTGCCCCAGTTCTGGAGCACACGCCGAACTAGCTTCTCTCGCAGTTGCCGGGCAGGAGTGCGTCCACTGCATGACTCGGTGTCGATTGGTCCACGGCGCTGTCTGCAGGAGGGCTGTCCGCAGGAGGATCGGGGCATGGATCAGCAGTTCATTCCCACTGTCGAAGCGAAGCACCACGATCTCGAGGAGCCGGCCTGAGGCGTCGAACCCAAGGCGCAGCTGGCGGGCCGGGCCGTCCTCATCCAGGTCGGCGACGAAGACCGCATGATCGGCGGCGTGAACGGCGTCAGCCGGATCGATCCCGTGCTTGCGCGCGGAATCGTGGACCTTCACGCGAGGTAGGCGCGGATAGCGGCTCGGATCGCCTCGGAGCGACTCACGTGGTCGCGCTCGGCTCGTTCAGCCAAAGCGGCCAACAGGGTCGCGTCAATCCGCACCGGGACCACTTGCCCTGGTCCGTCTCCGGCCGGCTTTCGTCCGCGCTTGCGGAGCCGATCGACGTCGTAGCCACGTTCGGCTTCGTCTGCCCAGTCCTGGATGTCCTGCTCGGTGACCGGCTTGCCCTTCATCTTCTCCACACCAATAGCGTAATACGAAATCTGGGACGAGCGCACCCCTCTGCGGCTCCGCCTGGCCAGTAGCCTCATGTCTATGTCCACCAAGGCGGAGCGACAGGCAGCACGGGAGGCGGTTGGTGCGTATCACGAAGCCCAACTGGCCGAACTCATCCGCCATGTTGGCGAAGTTGTTGACCGCTTTCGCGCTGGTGAGCTCACCGCCTTCGAGACCGACCGGGTCCTCTTCCAGTACAGCCGTGCCGCCAAGGAACTCTGGAAGTTCTGCAACAGCACCGACGCCGTGTTCACCGCGGCCGTGATCGGCGAGCGCGCACCGACGGACTGGTGGGAACGCGACGCACCGAAGCTTCGATGAGGCCCGTCTGGTGAGGACGCTGGTGAGCGTCCTCCCCGGTTAGCCGTGCACCACGGTGGTGCACCCATCGCTCGAAAGCGTGCGCGGAACCAACGCGAACCGTGCGTCGGGGCAAATCACCCCAGGCACGCACCACAGGCGGGCGTGAATCAGGTTCAAGTCCCCCCTCGGACACAACAAAACCCCAGAGATGACCTGGGGTCTTTGTCTTGTGAGCGGGCGCATGTCGCCCAGTTGTCCGGAGAACGCTCCGTGCGCCCCCGCTCGACCGACGGCGGCGAATCATCACCCTTTGTCCGGCTGCCTTCGCCTACGCGCTCGTGCAGGGCTACGTCGCCGCGAACCCGCGCGACCGGACGGCGCCGAAGCGCAGTCCCGTCAATGGCCTGGTCCGCCGCTACGCCCTCGCCTTCGGTCCCGTGCGCAGGACCTCGCGACGGTGTGCGAACTCGCTCTCGTCGATCTCCCCACGTGCATACCGTTCCGCCAGAACCTGCTCGGCGTCTCGCCGAGGCGGCGTCGTCACCGAGGGTGGCTCGCGATGGAAGCTGCTGCGGACTGCCCAAACCACGAGCGCGATCGGCAGGCCCCAGACAACGACCATCATCAGGCTCATCGCGAGCCAACCCACAACACCCCAGCCACCGTTCCAATCCATCATGGGTACCGCCTCCAGACTCCGTTCCAGGCGTCGAGGAACCTCCTCATGTCGTCAACGCTTCCATCGCGCGAGGGCCCTCGGCAGTGGCGGAGGTCAGGGAACGAGCGGACTCTCGGACCCCCCGTGCCTGAGCAATATCGCTGACTAGCTCTCGGCAGATCCGCGGCATACGGAGCCGAGGCCTGGAGCTGCGGCGGCAGCGGTGTCATGCCGCCTTGCGCGGGTTCACCGACGGCTGCAGCATGGTGGTGGGACGCTGGACCGGACGTTTGGTGTCCACTCCTCAGCATGAGGGCGAGCGCGAACGTGGATCAGCGGACACGAGAAGCCGAGCCCATCCGGGTGATCCTCGCCGAGGACCACACCCTGATGCGTGAGGGCACCCGTCGCATCCTGGAAGCGACGAACACGGTCTCGGTCGTTGCGGAGGCAGCCGACGGCCGGCAGGCGGTGGAGGTCGTGGACCGCTTCGAGCCCGACGTGGCCATCATCGACATCGGCATGCCGGGGATCAACGGCATCGAAGCGACACGACGTATCAAGCAGGACCACCCCCGAGTCAGCGTGCTCGTGCTCTCGATGCACGACGACGACCAGTTCATCTTCGCCGTCCTCGAAGCCGGCGCCGCCGGCTATCTGCTCAAGGACGTCGACGGCCACCAGCTCGTCAACGCCGTGGAAGCGGTCCACGCCGGCGAGTCCGTACTCCACCCCACGGTCGCGCACAAGGTCCTGGCCCGACTCGCCTCTGACCTCGAGGGGGACAGGCCGCGGTACAGCGAGCAACCGCTCACCGTCCGGGAGACCGAAGTACTACGGCTCGCCGCCCGCGGGATGGCGAACAAGCAGATCGGCGTGGCCTTGGACGTCAGCGTCCGAACTGTGCAAGCGCACCTGACCAGTGTGTTCCACAAGCTCGGTGTCGGGTCGCGGACCGAAGCGGTCCTTCACGGTCTTCGTCGGGGATGGTTCAGCATCGAAGAGCTGGAGCCGCCGCCGTGAGCCACCCGACTACCGCCCTGCACCCCGTACCGTCGCCGCTCCCTGAGCGCCTGGGGACATACACCAGGCGGATACCGCAGCGCCTCGGTGAGCGTGACTTCTGGATCACCCAGGCCGCCGTCCTGGGTGTCACCGCACTCCACGTGCTCACGGAGCTGTGGTTGCACCGCGGGGGTGGGAATGCGCCCTCAGCCGTCTACAGCGTTCCGGTGGTGCTCTACCTGGCTCCCATTGCCTTTGCCACGCTCCGGTACGGCATGGAGGGTGCGGTGCTCACCGGGCTGTGGAGTGGCGTCCTGATGCTGCCCAACGTCTTCCTGTGGCACCGCGAGGACCTGCAGTGGTTGGAGCTCGTCTACGTCGCCCTCGTGATCGGCATGGGGATCGTGATGTCCCTCCCCGTGGAACAGGAGCGGCTCCAACGTCAGCGCGCCGAGGCAACCATCCAGCGGCAGGTGTTCCTCAGCGACATCGCGGCCCTCACTCTGACGGCGGATCTCGACACCACCCTTACCCAGACGCTGCGGCGACTGTCGGACGCACTCGACCTGGAGGCTGCCTGTGTCACCGTTGTCCGCCAGTCCTCGTCGGTTGGTACGCAGATGTGCGTACTCGCCACATACCCCGGGGCCACGGCTGCAAGCGAGTCGTTGATCGCCTTCCTGTGCTGCCGCGATTGGTCGGCTGATCCTCCGGAGTCGGTTGCGTACGAGGATGATGACGCCGTGGTCGTTCCTTTGTCGGCCAACCTTCCCGTGCCGGGAGCCGTTGCCGCGGGCGTGGACGGCCTGTTGGCGGCGAAGGTCAATCGCGCACGGCCCCTGACGGATGACGACCTTCGACTGTTCGCCGGCGTGGCGAGCCACGTTGCTGTCGCAATCGCGAACGAGCGGCTGGCGGAGGCAGAGCGCAACCGCCTGCGGTCCTACGCGATGGCGATCACCCGGGCACAGGAGGATGAGCGGAAGCGCATTGCCCGTGAGCTGCACGACGAGGCCTCCCAGAGCCTCGTCGTCATCCGACGGCGTCTTACCGACCTCACCGAGAGCCTCGGCCATCCGGCAGCCACAGAGCTGGGCGAGCTCGCTGACCTGGCGGGACAGAGTGTTGCGGGCATGCGCAGGTTCAGCCGTGACCTTCGCCCTCCGACGCTTGACGAGCTCGGGGTGTCCTCTGCGCTGGAGCAGCAGGTTGCCCACGTCCGCGAGCGCGGCGAGCTCGCCGCGACGTTCCGTGTCGTCGGCCCCTCCCGGCGGATGCCGGGCGAGACGGAGCTCGCGCTGTTCCGTATCGGTCAGGCTGCGCTGCACAACGTGGAGCTGCACGCTGATGCCGACAGCGTCGAAGTGGAGGTCGTCTTCGAACCCGGTCGCGTCCGCTTGTGCGTGACCGACGACGGGTGTGGCTTCGAGGCGCCGCAGAACCTGGACGAGCTGCCCGAAGCCGGGAAGCTCGGCTTGGTGGGCATGCGCGAACGAGCTGAGCTCGTTGGTGGATCGCTACAGCTGACCAGTCGTCCGGGAGCCGGCACCCGGGTGGATGTCCAAGTCCCCGCATGAGACATCCTCAAGCGGCAGCCGGCGCGCCCCGCGGACACCGCCTCTCCCCTTTCACCACCGTGCCCGTCGACCTGGCTGTCCTCGGGCCCGAGGGGCCGCTCCTATGCGTCGTCGGCGAGTGGTGCACCGCGGGCGGCCGCCCAGCGAGCCGCCATGGCGACTCGAACCGTCACGATCACGTACCAGAGCCCGAGGACCGGCCCGAAGTCGATGGCTCCCGCGTGCGCCGGTGGCTCAGGGAAGAAGGCCAGATTCGTGACGGTCAGGGCGACCGCGATCACGCCACCTGATACAGCGAGCAGCCGGCCAAAGCGTGGGTGGTGCCACATGTTCCCCGCGAAGAGGACGGTGCCCAGGGCCAGGAAGATGTCCCAGGCCACGTCCAGCCCGAGCTGGATACCGTTCGCAGCCTCGAACCCGGCGCGCAGCACGCGCTCGGCGCTGTCGCGCGACCCGCTTCCGAACTGCAGCTCGAACCACCGGTGGAGGGTCAGCTGCGTGAAGAACATCAGGGTCACTGTGACACCGGCGGCGACGTTGGCAATGAGTCCGAGGTCCAGGGTGATGGTTCGGCGATGCGCACGAAGGACGTGGTACAGGCCGGTCGAGAAGCACACCAGAGCCGGACCGAACACGGACGCGGCGACGAGCGCCAGGTCGGAGGTTACCGGCGCGGCTGCGGCGAGCGCGTACGAAAGGCCAGCGACGAAGCCGCTTACCGCGCCGACCCGAACCCAGGCAACTAGCAGGGTGTCGCTCGCCGGTGGGGCGCTTGGTGTCACGACACCAGGCCTGTTCTTGGCAGCCGATCTCTTGGCGGTGCCGGCCATGACGGCCTCCGATCGAGATGGGTGGAACACCTGGTGCGCCTGTCTCGGTGAGTCGAGACATGAACACCCCGGATACACATCAGCGTCCTCAGCCGCAGCAACGTCGCATCGGCCTACGGTCCTTATTCGTTCTACGGTTTCTACCTAGGTCAGCCCGCGTCCGGCGTACTCCTGAGGCGCGTCACCTGTTGTCCCGCCGGGGCACCAGCATCTTCCACTGCCAGCTGTATCCGACCCGCTGCTCGACGCCCAGGAACGGGCATTGAGCGGGGAGCCGGCCGGCACACGGGCGTCGCGCCAGCCGAGGAGGGGCCGCCGCGCAGCGGCACGGTCATGAAGGTTCCGTGAAGTTGCCGATGACCCCTTGACTACATACCCCATGGGGGTATGTTGGTGGTTACCCCCATGGGGTATCCACAAGGAGGCGTCCCCATGATTCGCACACCCGGCCACATCACTGACAAGCCGGCGATCCTCGTACGGCTGCGGCGCATCGAAGGACAGGTCCGGGGCCTGCAGCGCCAGGTAGGGGACGACACCTACTGCGTGGAGATCCTCACGCAGGGCGCCGCCGTCCCGGTGAACAAGCCCGGCACTTCCCGCAGCCTGGACCTGCTCGAGACCAAGACGGGGACCTGCGGCTGCGGCTGCGCGGGCAGTGGCTGTGGTAGCACCGACGCGTCCACGCTCGAGGCCGACACCAAGGAGAGCCGGATCACCACCGACCAGACCACGCAGAGCTTCCCGGTGACCGGGATGACCTGCGGCCACTGCGCCGGCGCCGTCACCAGCCAAGCCCCGCTCGACCAGTCCCGTGTCGCCGCCCTGGAGGAGGCAGGCGACCACCAGCTCGCCTGACACGGGGCTCCCCGCCCGCACCCGCGCACCAACCGCCTTCGACCGCCAGGAGCGCCAGATGAACCAGCACGACCAGGACCATTCCCTCAACGGACGCCAGGACGGCCAAGATCCCACCACTGCGGTGCTCGAGGTCAGCGGAGTCCACTGGGCCAGCAGCAAGAATGTCACCGAGGCGGTGCTCGGCCGCCGACCCGGTGTGCTGACCGTGGACGCCAACCCGGTCTCCCAGACCGCGACCGTGACCTACGATCCCGAGGCAACCGACCTGACCCAGCTGCGGGACTGGGTGCGCGAGTGCGGCTACCACTGCGAAGGTCAGTCGGTGCCGCAGCACATCTGCGACCCGATGGCCGAACCTCCTGCCACTGACCACGCGCACCACGCCGCAGAGACAGCGCCGGCGATGTCGCCGCACGAGGCGATGGGCCACGGCGGTCACGGCGCGATGTCGATGAACGACATGGTCCGCGACATGCGCAACCGGTTCCTCGTCGCCGCAGTGTTGTCGGTGCCGATCCTGCTGTGGTCGCCCATCGGGCGTGAGGTCATCGGGTTCGAGGCGCCCGCGCCGTTCGGTCTGCGCGACGACGTGTTCAGCCTGCTGCTGTCACTGCCGGTGGTCTTCTACTCTGCCTGGATCTTCTTCGACGGCGCCTGGCGAGCTGTGCGTGCGCGGACGCTGGACATGATGGTGCTGGTCGCGGTGGCAGTCGGCGCCGGCTGGCTCTACTCCCTGGGCGTCACCCTGACTGGTGGTGGCGAGGTGTTCTACGAGGCCGCCACTGTGCTGACCGCATTCGTGCTCCTCGGCCACTGGTTCGAGATGCGCGCCCGCGGTGGCGCCAACGACGCCATCCGCACGCTCCTTGACCTCGCTCCACCGCAGGCGCTGGTCATCCGGGACGGGGAGCCGGTCGAGATCCCGACGGCCGACGTCATCGTCGGAGACCTGCTCCTGGTGCGACCGGGCACGAAGATCGCGACCGACGGCGTGGTCGACGAGGGCGAGTCCGAGGTCGACGAGTCGATGGTCACCGGGGAGAGCCTGCCGGTGCACAAGGCGCCCCGAGACCAGGTCATCGGCGCCACCGTCAACGCCAGTGGCACCCTGCGCGTCCGAGCCAGCAAGGTCGGCGCGGACACCGCGCTGGCGCAGATCGTGGCGCTGGTGCAGCAGGCGCAGAACTCCAAGGCGCCGGGGCAGCGTCTCGCTGACAGGGCGGCGTTCTGGCTGGTCCTGGTCGCGCTCGTCGGAGGCGTCGGCACGTTCCTTGTCTGGTTGGCAGCGGGCGCGAGCGTGCAGACTGCCTTGCTCTTCGCGATCACCGTCGTGGTCATCACCTGCCCCGACGCCCTCGGCCTCGCCACCCCGACCGCGATCATGGTCGGCTCCGGCCTCGGCGCCAAGCGCGGCATCTTGTTCAAGAACGCCACCGCCCTGGAGACCTCCGCGCGCATCGACACCGTCGTGATGGACAAGACCGGCACCCTCACCAAGGGCGAGCCCGAAGTCACCGAGCTCGTCGTCGACGGGCTCGACCGCGATCGGCTGCTCGCACTCGCAGCAGCGGTGGAACGGGAGTCCGAGCATCCTCTCGCCCAAGCAGTCGCTCGCTACGCCGAGGAGCAGGCCGTCCCTGCGCTTCGGGCGACCGGCTTCCGCAACGTCGCCGGCCACGGGGCGGTCGCCGAGGTCGATGGTCATCGAGTCGCCATCGGGAACCCCCGGCTGATGGATGCCGAGCGCGTCACTCTCGGCTCCCTGGCAGACCGGCGTGACCAGGTCGCGGCCGCTGGTCGCACGGCCGTCCTCGTCGCCGTCGACGGGCACGCGGTCGGGGTCCTCGGCATCGCCGACGCCGTCCGGGAGACCTCCGCCACCGCGGTGTCCGCGCTCCACGACGCCGGTGTGGAGGTGGTCATGCTGACCGGCGACAACCGGGCCACCGCACAGCGCATCGCCGAGGAGCTCGGCATCGACACCGTCATCGCCGAGGTGCTGCCTGAAGACAAGTCCACCAAGGTGACCGAGCTCCAACAGGCAGGCAAGCGTGTGGCCATGGTCGGTGACGGGGTGAACGACGCACCAGCCCTGGCTGCGGCCGATGTCGGCATCGCGATCGGCACGGGCACGGACGTCGCGATCGAGACCGCCGACGTCGTCCTGATGCGCTCCGACCCGCTCGACGTACCGACCGCGCTCACGATCGGTCGCGGCACCCTCCGCAAGATGCGGCAGAACCTCGGCTGGGCTGTCGGATACAACGCGATCGCCCTGCCCATCGCCGCCGGCGTCTTCGAACCCGCCTTCGGCCTCGTGCTCCGCCCGGAGATCGCTGCGCTGTCCATGTCGGGCTCGAGCTTCCTCGTCGCGGTCAACGCCCTGCTCCTCAAGCGCCTCAACCTGCCCGAACAGCCCGCCCAGCCCGAACCGAGCCCAGCCCAGCAGCTGGAGCCCTCCAGATGAGCCGCCGCAACGACGCCCGGCCCTCTTCAAGGAGATCCCGATGACTCGCAAGATGCTCGCCGTCACAGCGCTGCTCTTCGCCGCACTCCTCGCCCTGGTCGCCTGCGGTGGCGAAGAGGGCACCCCAGCTGGATCGAGCGAGCAGTTCAACGACGCCGACGTGACCTTCGCGACCGAGATGATCCCGCACCACCAGCAGGCTGTGGAGATGGCGGAGCTCGCGGCGGACCGGTCCAACAGCCCCAGGTCCGACAGCTCGCCAAGGGCATCGGGGCTGCCCAGGACCCCGAGATCGAAACGATGACCCAGTGGCTGAAGGCCTGGGGCCAGGTGGTGCAGTCGGGTTCGATGGACCACGGCGACATGGGACACGGCTACTCGGAGGAGATGCCGGGGATGATCGACAAGACCGAGATGCGCCGGCTCACCGAGTCAGACGGCGCGGGGTTCGACCGGATGTTCCTGCAGATGATGGTCGAGCACCACGAGGGCGCCATCGAGATGGCCCGCACCGAGCAGGCAGCCGGCGAGGACCCCGACGCGGTCGCCCTCGCCGGGCAGATCGAGGCCGACCAGGAGGCCGAGATCGCGACGATGCAGAAGCTCCTCGGCTCCTGACCGTCATCGGGGCGAATCCCCCCAACGAAGCGCTCCCGGAGATCTGAATCCGGGTCAAGTCCCCCTCGGACACAACGAAGGGCCTCTGGCACGCGGAGACGCGGACCGGAGGCCCTTGCCTTGTCGGCATGGTGCGGCCGTCACAGCTCGCGCCGGGCCTACCGGTTCTTCGGGATGCGCAGCTGGAGCCGCAGCTCGTCCCGGAGCGCGTAGGGAACCGGAAGCTGGCGTGCGGCGAGAGCCGCGGTGTAGCTGGTGAGGGCAGCGACGACCTGGGCTCGTGCCTCGTCGACCGATGCCCTGGACGCCCCGGTTTGGCGCTGCTGCGCGAGCAGGGCGCGTGCAATGGCGACGTCCCGCATCAGCAGAGACAGCGGAGCAAGAGACCGGCTGGGCGCGGGCCGCGTCAGCGGTGCTCGGGGCGGCGCGGTGGCCTCCGGCGGGTCAACGTCGGGAGCCGTCATGGCATCCACCACCTCTCGACCGGCTCGGAGACGGCTCCCTGTGGAGGGCTCCCGAGACGGCACCTTCGAGACTACTCGGATGGCCCCGGGCCGTCGTCCCAGGACCCGAGGGACACGGCCGAGACACGCTCTCACCGCCGAGGAGGGCGTACTGTCGTAGTCCTGAGGCCGTTCGGGCTTCCGACCTAGGAGCAACCATGGCCGACAAGTCGCCGCGACAGCACATGTCCAAGAAGGCGGGCAAGTCAATCAAGGAGAAACGCGCCGAGAAGAACGCCAAGGCGCAGGCGAGCAACAGCACAGAGATCCTGCCCCCCGGCAAGAAGCGCTGACCCACCGCCCGGGGTGTGAATCTCCCCCCGCGGCACGACGAGAAGGACTCAACCCGTAGGAATCCTCGGGTTGAGCCCTTCTGCACCGGTTCCGCCGCGGGCTACCGGTCGACGGCCATCTCGCCCAGCTCGGACCAGTCGTCCTGCGGTACGTCGAAGTTGACGACCCGCGGTGTCTCGGCGAGGTAGGGGGGCAGCGTCTTCTGTGCGGTGCGGAAGTGCTCGGACTGCACATGCGCCGCTCCGGCGGCACCGTCACGGAAGGCCTCGACGAGGACGTACTCGTCGGGGTCCTCGACGCTCCGCGACCAGTCGAACCACAGGCAGCCCTCCTCGCTCCGGGTCGCCTCCGTGAAGTCGGACGCGATCTCGGGCCACGTGTCGGCGTGCTCGTGGAGGACTCGGAACTTGGCGGTGATGAAGATCATCGGCACTCCTCGGTGTCGGGGTCTGCCGACCATGGTGCCGTGTCCACCAGGAGGGCCCGACTGGCCCCGGCGAAGGGTCACGGGAGGGTGACCACGACGCGCCCCTGGGTCTCCCCCGCCACCTGGCGGCGCCACGCCTCCGGCAGGTCGTCGAGGCACACGCACTCGTGAGCGACAGTGAGCTCCCCCGCCGCGGCGTACCCGAGCAGCTGGGACAACGCCTTCTCCTGCTGCTCGAACGTCAGGGCGTTGTTGGTGTAGCCGAGGATCGACGCCGACCGGCTGCGCAGCGCCGCGGACGAGAAGGTCGCGGTGGGCCCGGCGCTGCTGCCGAGGTTCACCAGCCGACCTCCGGGCGCGAGCAGCTCGAGGGCAGCCGAGGCGGGCACTCCGCACAACGGGTCCACGACGACGTCCACGTCCCCGTCACAGGCGCCGGCGAGCCGCTTCGCGAGCAGCTCGACGGTGTCGCCGTCACGCAGCTCGACCACGGCGTCGGCGCCGCTGTCCAGCGCGTGCTCGCGCGCCGCGTCCGAACGGCACGCCGCCACCACCCGGCGTGCACCGAGCAGACGGGACGCCTGCACGGCCACCTGGCCGACGACGCCACCTGCGCCGAGGACGAGAACCTGCTCGTCGGGCTGCAGCGAGGCCCTCCACGTCAGGGCCATCCAGGCGGCGACAGCTGAGAGCCCGAGCGCGGCCACGAGCGTGTCCTCGACGTCCTCGCGGACGACGACCATGCGGTCCTCGGGCACGAGCGCAGCCTCCGCGAGGCTCCCGTCACCGGGCGCCATCCCGGCACCGGTCGGGAACCACACGCGCGTGCCGGCGGGGTGCACGGTCGAGCTCACGACGACGCCCACGCCTTGCACGCCCGGCACGTACGGCAGCTCGGGCGGGCCGAAGTACGACGTACCGGTCGCACAGAGCACGTCGAGGGGCGTCACGGGGGCAGCAGTGGTCCTTACCACCGCTTGGCCCGGCCCGGGCACCGGCGCGTTGCGCTCCACCAGCACCGGCGGCTGTCCGTGCGTGTCTATGACTGCGGCACGCATGGGGCTCAGGTGGCGATGTCGGGGTAGGGCAGCTTGAAGTCCGCGAGCCGGACCGCGTACTCCTTCTGGAACCCCAGTGGCTCGGTGTAGTCGCGCTCGAACATGGCGATGAAGAGCGTCAGCGTGAGGAACGGGTGGGCACCGAGCTCGAAGAGCTTCGGGTAGTCGTGGGTGGCGAGCGCCTGCCGCTCCTCGTCCTCGAACTTCAGCCAGGTGCTCGCCTCGCCCGCGACGCAGTTGAGGATCGAGTTCGCCTGTGTCTCCTCCCACCAGCGCACCGTCTCGGCGGGCTGCTCGCGGTAGCGCTCGACCAGGTCGGGGTCACGGTCGACGGTGAAGAGGAACTTGTCCATCAGGTACTTGCTCATCGTTGCCCCCGCGAGAGCGTCGAAACCGGTCTCCTGGTGTTGTTCATGCCGGCGCTCCGTTCGGATACCAGGTGAAGTAGGCCTCCATCGTGTGGAACAGGTCGAGGCTGTCGACGTGGTCGGCCTTCGCGTTCTCGCCGGCGACACCCATCATCAGCATGAAGTCCATGAACCCATGGGTGGCGTTCCCCGGCGCGTGCAGGCTGTCGAGGGTGACCTCGGACAGGCATCCCTCGAGGTCGCCGCTGGCGATCCAGTCGACGGCCTTGCGGTCGAACTCCGGATCCGGCCCGTGGGCACCGAACTGACGCGGGCCGCCGAGCTCGAGGGAGAGGTGACCGGTGCCGATCACCGCGACCCGCTGGTCCGAGGGCCACGACTCGATCGTCTCGCGGATCGTCCTGCCCAGCTCGACGAAGCGCTTCGGCTGAGGCAGGGGCGGGGCGAAGATGTTCGTGTAGACCGGCACGATCGGCAGGTCTGCCTCCGGGCGGAGGGTGATGATCGGGCACGTGATCGAGTGGTCGATGCGCAGCTCGTTGCTGAACGCCAGGTCGAACCCGGCGTCGAGGCCCTGACGGAGGATGTGTGCCGAGAGAGCCTCATGGCCCTGCAGCAGCATGCGGGGCAGGCCGAACTCCCGCTCCTCGTTGTAGAAGTTGGCGTCGTAGAAGGGCGCCTTCCCCACCAGGAACTGCGGCATGTTGTCCAGCCACAGCTGGTGGAAGTGGTCGCTGCCGACCATCACGAGCACGTCAGGGCGGGCCCGGGTCAACGTCTCGCGGAAGCGCTCGATCTTGGCGACCCACTCGTCCGCGAAGGGTGGGCGGTCCTCACCGGTCGCGGTGCTGGCCCGGTAGTAGAAGGGGTGGTGCGTCGAGGCGATGACAGCGACGATCTCGGCCATGTGGGCTCCTTCCCTGGTGCTGAGGATCAGGCATCTGGGGCGACGTACGTGGCGTTTCGGTCCACGGCCATGTAGACGTCCATACCGATGGGCCGACGGACCTCCTCGGCGAGCTGGCCGAGCAGGCCGGCGGCGCGGGCGAGCAGCGCGAAGCCGCGCAGCATCTCCACCGGCAGCCCGAGGTCCGCGAGCGCGGCCCCGCAGACCCCTGCACCGTTGAGCGGCAGTCGTCGGCCGAGCACCTGCTCGTGCACGCGTCCGATCGCCTCGAACAGCCGCAGGTGCTGGCCCTTGAGTCCCTCCTCCTCCGCGATGCTCATCAGTCGCGGGGTACGAGGGTCGAGCTCCTTGTGGTTCGGGTGACCGAGACCCG
This sequence comes from Nocardioidaceae bacterium, assembly GCA_035762105.1. GTDB lineage: Bacteria > Actinomycetota > Actinomycetes > Propionibacteriales > Nocardioidaceae > Nocardioides_C. The sequence continues at coordinate 14,135 of DASTPU010000010.1, forward strand.
GGACGAGCTTCTTTGCCTCCCGCGTCTGCCGTACGGCGAGCAGGGCGAGCCGGTCCCAGGCGTCGCCGTCCTCCAGCTTCTCGGGCAGCTCGTCGCGATGCTCCTCGAGGAACCTCGCGAGGAACTGACCGCAGTCCTCGGTCACCCCGAGGAACCGCGATCCTCCACCGAGGAGGCCGGCCGCCATCGCCCCCTGCAGCGAGTCCGGCGCGGACAGGTACGTGAGCCGCGCCGCGATGGCCGTGGGCGTGAACCCGTGGTCGGCGAGGGCCACCAGCACCGATTCGAACACCCGCACCTGCGACGGCGTCGGCCGCTGCAAGGTGACCAGCCAGAACGCCAGCTCGCCGAAACCGACCTGGCCCATCAGGTCGTCGGCCAGGTCCTTGCCGAGCAGCGAGATCGTCTCCGCGGTGGAGGTGCCCAGCGACGTGGGGTACGTCGGACCGGCGGACCGTGATGCGTCGGTGCTCAACGGGATTCTCCTGTCGTCGGTGTCTCAGGGGGCTGTTCGGGCGAGCGGGAGAGCCACGCCCTGATCTCCTCGCCGTGCTGGTCGAGCTCCGGCGGCGGCAGGTAGTAGCTCGACGGCGTCCGGGAGAACGTGATCGGGTTGCGGATCGACGGAGCGGCCTGCTCCCCTTCCCCGACCATCACCACCGGGTCCAGGCCCAGCTCGTCGGCGAAGGCGATGCCCTCGTCGACGGTGTTGATCGGCCCGCACGCCACCCCGGCGGCAAGCATCTCGCGGAACCACTCCATCCGGCCCCGGGTCCTCAGCCGTTCGACGAGCAGCGGGCGCAGCTCGTCCCGGTTCGCGGTGCGGTCCTGGTTTCGCGCGAACCGAGGATCGTCGACGAGCTCGGGCACACCGAGCACCTTGCACAGGTTGGCGAACTGACCGTCGTTGCCCGCGGTGACGATGAGCTCGCCGTCGGCGGTCGGCAGCGGCTCGTAGGGAAAGAGGCTGGGATGGGAGTTGCCCATCCGGAACGGCACGACGCCGCCGGCCACGTAGGCGCTGGCCTGGTTCACCATGCTGGACAACGCGGTCGACAGGAGGTTCACCTCGACGTGCTGCCCCGCACCGGTCTCCGCGCGGTGGCGCAGGGCTGCCAGGATCCCGATCGTGGCCTGCATGCCGGACATCACGTCGAACACCGAGATGCCCGCGCGATACGGCTCACCGTCGGGGTCACCGGTGAGGCTCATCAGGCCGGAGATGGCTTGGACGATCAGGTCGTACCCGGGCAGGGCGGCACCGCCGGACGAGCCGAAACCGCTGATCGAGGCGTAGACGACACCGGGGTTGTCCGCGGCGACCGAGTCGTAGTCGAGCCCGAACTTCTGCAGGCCGCCTGGCTTGAAGTTCTCGATGACGATGTCGGCCCGGTGGGCGAGCTCTCGGGCGAGACCGAGGTCGTGCTCGTCCCTGAAGTCGAGGGCGACGGACCGCTTGTTGCGGTTGATCGCCAGGTAGTACGTCGAGACCTCGCCGCGCTTGGGTGGCATCCACGTCCGCGTGTCGTCACCTCCGGGCGCCTCCACCTTGACGACCTCGGCGCCCATGTCGGCCAGCAGCATGCTGGCATAGGGGCCGGCCAGGATCCGGGAGAAGTCCGCGACCACGAGGCCCGCCAGAGGACCCTTCCGCGGGCCGTCACCGAGGTAGGTCTCGCGATTCATCAGCGCCTCTCGTCCGTACACCGGACATCTGTCCGTTGTCAGGAGTCTGCGCGTCGCCGCAACCGGCTGTCAAGGCTCCTCCGGTCAGACGGAGCGGGCGACCGGCTGGGACCGCGGCAGGGCGTCACGCAGCGCGAAGTCGGCACTGATGCGGCTCGCGGTCTGCAGGAGCAGCGGGAGGTACTCCTCCCGAAGGGTCTCCACGGAGGTCTCTGCCGCGTGGACCGTCACGTTGAGCGCGGCGACGACCTTTCCCGACCCATCGCGCAGCGGCGCGGCGACAGACCGGATGCCCGAGGCGAGCTGCTCGTCGGTGAGGGCCCAGCCCTGCGCCCTCACCTCGCGGAGCACCTTCTCGAGCTCCTCACGACCGGGCTGCCAACGGGGCACGACACCTGCGCGGCTCGGCTCCCCGAGCGCGCGGTCGAGCTCCTCGGGCTCCAGTCCGGCCAGGAGCACCTTCCCGAGGGAGGTGGCCGTCGCGGGGAAGCGCGTGCCGATCTGTACCGCGAGCGCGATGAGCTTGGGAACGGCCACCCGGGCGACGTACACGATGTCCGACCCGTCCAGCTGCGCGATGGAGCTGGACTCATGGGTCTTGCCGACCAGGTCCTCCATGTGAGGACGGGCCACGTCCCACAGACCCAGCGCCTGCACGTAGGTGAGCCCGAGCTCGAGCACCCGGGGGGTGAGCGTGAAACCACCACCGGAGGTACGCACGTACCCGAGGGCCTCCAGCGTGCGGAGGATGCGCCTGGCGGTCGGCCTGGCCAGGTCGGCGGCAGTCGCCACCTCGCTCAGCGTCATCACCGGCCGCGAGGGTTCGAAGGCCTTGATCACGTCGAAGCCACGTGCGATCGACTCGACGAAGTCCGGGTCGCTGTCGCGGCGAGGCATCTGCCCTCCTGGGCTTCGTGGACGGGCGGCCGGCACTGGCGGTCTCTGCGTCGGCCCTACGAGGAGGGTAGCGCCCGGACCGCCCCGGCGGGCTGTGCCGACACCTCCGGGTGCGTCGATCCCCTGGTGCCCCTTGACAGCAGGTGACGGTGGTCACAGGCTGTCCACATCACCGAGTTGACCGCTGTGCGGACAGACGTCCGCCGTTCTCGCCGGTCGCTCCCGGAGGTTGGAGGAAGGCGCATGACCAACGGCAGCGTGGACAAGGGCTTCGAGCAGGGTCGGCCGGTCGTCCTCAGGAACGGCACGGTCCTGACCATGGACAGCCGGAAGACCGTGCTGACGGGGGCCGACGTCCTCATCCGTGACGGACGCATCGAGGCGGTCGGCCCGCAGCTCGACGTACCCGAGGGCACCGTCGAGATCGACGCGACCGACGGCATCGTCATGCCGGGCATGATCGACACCCACCGGCACATGTGGCAGACGGCGATGCGCGGTTACGGCGCCGACTGGACGCTCACCCAGTACTTCGTCTGGTACTACCTGGAGCACGGCAAGACGTTCAGGCCCCAGGACATCTACGCCGGCAACCTGCTCTCGGCGGTCGAGGCTCTCGACGCCGGCGTGACGACGACGGTCGACTGGTCCCACGGCCTTCAGACCACCGAGCACGCCGAGGCTGCGGTCGACGCCCTGGAAGCGGTTCCTGGTCGCTTCGTGCTCGCCTACGGCAACATCCAGGCCGGGCCGTGGGAGTGGTCCACCAAGCCGGAGTTCCGCTCGTTCGTGGAGCGGCGCTTCCACGGGGACGACATGCTCGGCTTCCAGATGGCCTTCGACGTCACGGGCGACCCGGCCTTCCCGGAGCGCGCCGCGTTCGAGGTGGCGCGCGACCTGGGTGCGACGGTCACCACCCACGCCGGTGTCTGGGGAGCGACCAACGACGACGGCATAAGGCTCATGCACGAGAACGGCTTCATGACACCAGGCACCATCTACGTGCACGCGGCCACGCTCAACACGGACTCCTACAACAGGATTGCCGCAAGCGGAGGGTCGGTCTCGGTCTCCACGGACAGCGAGCAGAGCTGCGGCCAGGGCTACCCGCCCACCTGGATCCTCCGCTCGCACGACATCCCCGTGTCCCTGTCGATGGACACCAGTGTCTGGTGGAGCGGGGACCTCTTCTCGGCGATGCGCTCCACACTCGGCGCGGACCGGTCCCGCGAGCACCTGGAGGCACATGCCAAGGGCGAGACCGTCACCAACTGCCATCTACGCGCGGACCAGGTCGTCGAGTGGGCGACGCGGGGTGGCGCCCAGGCGCTGGGACTGGCCGACGTCGTCGGCAGCCTCGAGCCGGGCAAGAAGGCGGACGTCGTGCTGGTCAAGAACGACCGCTCCCCCGTGATGTTCCCGCTGCTCAACCCCTACGGGCACGTCGCCTTCCAGGCCCAGCGAGGGGACGTGCACACGGTGATCGTGAACGGCCGGGTGGTCAAGCACGAGCACCAGCTGCTCGACGTCGACCTGGCGTCGGTGCGACACGCGGTGGAGCAGACCGTCGAGCACCTGCAGTCCACGCTCGGCGCCGAGGCTTGGCGGCAGGGCATGAATCCCGAGATCCCCGAGACCAAGGTGCTCGACAACCCTTACACCTACACGGAGTACCGCAGCGACGCCACGCACAAGGCCGCCGTCAGCGGCTCCTGACCGGGAACCGAGGAAGACCATGTCCGAGCGTCACGTACCCGTCCTCGTCGTGGGAGGCAGCCTCGTCGGCCTCACCACCTCTGTCCTGCTCGCCGACCAGGGCGTCCCCCACCTGGTGGTGGAGAGCCATGCCGGCACGGCGATCCATCCCCGTGCGGCCTCCTTCCACCAGGGGACGATGGAGGTGTTCCGCTCGGTCGGGCTCCAGGAGCAGGTCGAGGAGGCTGCGGCACGCGAGTTCGTCCAGAACGGCGCGATCATCGCGGTGGAGAGCCTGGGCGGCAAGGAGCTGCAGTACTTCTACCACTCGTTCAACGACGGCGTGGAAGGGCTCAGCCCCACCGACCGCCTGTTCATCACCCAGGTCGGGCTCGAGCCGGTGCTCCGGCGACGGGCTGCCGACCTCGGTGCGGAGCACCTGTTCGGCACCGACCTGGTCTCCTTCGAGCAGCAGGACGACCACGTCGTCTCCGTCCTCCGGCCGCGGGCAGGCGGGCCGGAGCAGCGGGTCACCTCGGACTTCCTGGTCGCCGCCGACGGCTCCCACAGCTCGGTGCGCGAGCGTCTCGGAGTCCGTATGGGCGGTCGAGGCAGCTTCGCCGACTGCGTCACGATCTACTTCAAGTCCGACGTGCGCGGCCTCCTCGGTGACCGGAACCTCAGCGTGGTGTACGTGAACCACCCTGAGCTGCTCGGGTTCTTCCGGTTCTCCATCACCGGCGACTCCGGCTTCCTGGCCGTCTTCGCGACCCAGGACGCCGACGGAGGACGGAACACCCGTGTGGGTGAGGACATGTCGACCGAGCGCTGCGTCGATCTGGTGCGCACCGCGCTCGGCTGCGCGCCGGACCATCCGGTCGACATCGAGACCGTGCAACGCTGGCAGGCGAGCGCCGCCACCGCGGAGTCCTTCCGCAGCGGCCGGGTCTTCCTCGCCGGTGACTCCGCACACGTCATGCCGCCGACCGGCGGTTTCGGAGGCAACACCGGGGTGGCCGACGCCTACAACCTGGCGTGGAAGCTCGCCTTCGTCGGCCGTGGACTCGCCGGCCCCGGACTTCTGGACACCTACGACGTCGAGCGGCGCCCGATGGCAGAGCTCACTGTGGAGCAGGCATACACGCGCTACGTGCTGAGGGTCGATCCGTCCCTTCCCCGGGACAACCTCGCGCAACCGCTCGACGATGCCTCCATCGAGCTCGGCGCGGTCTACGACTCCTCGGCGGTGGTCGGCTCCGCACGCGGCCGGGCATCCCTGGACGACCCTCGTGAGCACACCTGGACCGTGGGTGCCAGGGCGCCGCATTTCCCGCTGCCCGACGACCGGACGCGCTCGACGATCGACCTCCCGCACGGGTCGTTCGCGCTTCTGCTCGGCGAGCACGAGGACGCCTGGGCCGACGCGGTCGCCGAGGTGGAACAACGGCTCGGTGTCCCGGTCCCGGTGCACACGGTCGATCTCTCCGGCCCGCATGCCTCGTCCGAGACACCCGGGCGGTCTGGCTGGACCGGCGCCGCCCTCCTCCGGCCGGACGGGATCGTGGCCTGGAAGCCGAGTGCTCCCGTGCACGAGTCCGCTCCGCTGCTCCAGGCGACCGTCGCCCGCCTGCTCGGCGTCGACACCGACACCGGAGCCTAGGGAGTCAGGGAACGAACCTCGCGGCCTGGAAGCGGCTCAGCGAGCTTCCTGCCGGCTGGAAGGTCCACACGAGCACGCCTGCACCGCCCGGCCCGACACCGATGGCGGGCACGGGCCGCCGATCATCACGTCACCGGCCGCGTTGGCCACGACGCCGGACTCGTCACACTCCGTGCGGGCGGCATCCCGCGGTGTCGGCGCGTCCAGCCTTCACCGCGGGCGTGGTCAGCCATCCAGAGGCGATCCGACCGTTGCCGGCCAGCGACTTCGGCCACGTCGACAGCTCCGGCGTGCTCCAGGGCTCGCCAGGCCCCGTACGCGGTCATGATCCTGCCGACGAACGGTGGCGAGCTAGGAGGCAGCCGTGGGGCGCTGCTTCGCGCTGTCCCGATGACGCCGCTCCTGCTGCTTCATGTAGAGCCTGTGCAGCTCGGCGCCCGCGACCGTGTCGAGGAAGTGCACATGCGTCAGACGCGCCTCGAGAAGGCCTGCGACCAGGTCGGAGACATGCGGTCTGTCCTCGTGGGTTTCCGTGGCCTGCTTCGACATCGTCCTGTCTCCTTACTCCCCTGCTTCTCCACCGTCCGTCTGCAGCGGGGAAACGGTCAGGGGCTGGTGGCCGCACGTCCGCAGCAATGGTCCCGACCTACGCATATCTCCCGCCGCCTCCCATCCACCGGGGATGATGGCCCGCGAGCGCACGTCCCCCACCATGGCTGGAGACACGAGGGGGCGCGATGCTGTCAGCCCATGATCGGCAGGTGCTCACGCGGCGGCTGCAGAACTCGTTCCTGGGGCGCTGCCTCGGCACGTTCGTCGACATGCAGGGGGTCGACCGGTCCATGGTGATCGCCTCCCAGGCTTTCACCGCTCTCATCCCCTTGTTGATCCTCGTCTCCGCGCTCGCCCCCGCGAGCGACCGTGACGTGGTCGGCGACGCCGTCATCCGCAGGTTCGAGCTCAGCGGCAACGCCGCAGCCGCGGTGCAGCAGGTGTTCGCGCACTCCGGACAGGCCACGACGGGGCTGTTCGGGGCACTCCTCCTGGTCTTCTCGGGCGTCTCGCTCACCAGGCGAATGCAACGGATGTACCAGCAGGCCTGGCGGGTCCGGCCCCCGGCCGGCGTGCGTGGCTCCCTCAACGCAGCGCTCGGGCTCGGGGCTCTTCTGACAGAGCTCGCCCTGCTCTACCTCGCGCGCACCCTGGTTCGGACACTGCCGTTCGACTGGGTCTTCGGAGCTCCGGTCTCGCTGATGGCGAGCCTGCTGCTCTGGACGTCGATCCCCTACCTGCTCCTCGACCGCCGGGTCCACTGGCGGCGGCTGCTGCCCGGCGGGGCGCTGGCGGCGCTCAGCGCCAGCGCCTACGGCATCGCCACCACGATCTACATGCCTCGGCTCATGGAGTCCTACAGCGAACGCTACGGCCTGTTCGGCGTCACGCTCTCCCTGGTCGGCTGGCTGCTGTGCAGCGCCTTCATCATCGTCGGTGCCACCGTCGTGGCGGCTGAGCTCGATCGCGCACCGGAGCCGTGGGCCCGCAGGCTGCGCCTCGCGCTCGGCTCGGAGCAGGCTCCGGGCGCCGACCGACCCGGTCAGCGAGAGACGGATGCCGGGAGCCGCGAGGACTGAGGCCGGACCTGGACAGCCGATGCCGTGACCGGCTAACGCCGCCGGTCGCGCCGGCTGCTGCGGCCGCTCGTCAGGAAGTACCTGCTCGGGTCCCCGGCGGCACGCGTACCCGCCTCCAGCCAGGCCGTGAACCCGCTCGCGTTGCGCCGCTCCAGCTCGTCGAGCAGCTGCCCGCGCCGCTGCGCGATCTGCAGCTGCCGGTCAGGCGCCCACGTCCGCTGAAGGGCGACGTCGGTCTTGCGCCAGGCCAGGCACAGGCCCGCGTCGTCCATCGACGCAGGCTCGGCCGCCATCCAGGTCTGGTCCGAGAGCGGCGGCTCTCCCCCTGGTACGGCGGTCAGCCCTCCGCCGTACTCCAGGTCGGACATGTCGCCTCGGGAGCGGGGCCCGGCCGGCTTCAGCCCAGCAGGAGCATGCGGCGTCGAACCCCCCTCGAGCGTGCCGAGCTCGAGCCGGTGGTACCAGCCCTGCACCCACGTGAGGACGGCTGGTGAGAACACGACCAACGTCACGGCAAGCACGGCACCCCAGGCCCCGAACAAGCTCATGAGTCCGGCCGACGCCACCACGACGCCACCGGAGACGGCACCCACGCGAATTGCGTGCCGCCACGGTCGCACGCTGCCGTCCGACACGGGCACGAGCGCGACGGACACGCCCACACACGCAGCGAGCACGAGGATCGTCAGCACACCGCCGACGTCGAGGGTCTCGATCGCTGCCCACGTACCGAGGGCACCGAACAGGACGACGCCCACCAACCATGCAGCTCGGTATCTCGCCATGATCCACCCCTCGACGGGCCAGGAGGCTCCGGCGCACTCCCTTTCTGCCACGATGCGCCGGCTGCCGTGAGCGGTGCAGAGCCATTGGTCCCAGGAGCCTCGGGACCGTCGGTCTCCTTGTCGCGCCGCCCGGGTGGTGTTCTAGTCCGCGCCGGGTGATGTCGCGAGCCGCCCTCCGCGCGCACAGTCGCGCTGAACGGACCTACGTCGGAGGTGAGCAGAACTTCCCGCCGTGCCGGACCGAGCCGCCGTGCGTGAGGGTTGAGCAGTCGTCGTCGACTACCGGAAGTGAGGCCGCCGTGCAAGACCATGACCAAGGGACCCGACCGCCGACCCGGGAGCAGCTCGGCCGGCACGCGATGCGCTACCTGGCCGGCGCGGCGCTGGTGGTGCTGGCGGCCGGGATCGTCTACGAGCACGGGTACAGCGAGCACCTGTGGCAGTACGTCGCGATCGCCGGCGCGCTCACGCCGCAGATACTCCTCGACGTCCTCGCCATGGGAGATCCGGACCGACGCTCCCGTCTCCGCACCTCGACCCGACCGGCTCTGGTACCTCTCCTCGCCACCGCTGTGCTCGTCGTCGGAGCGACGACCACCCTGCTCTCCGCGCATGCGGTTGCCGCAGGCGTCGCCGGCCTCAGCGCCGCAGCCGGTCTCGCCGTGGCCGGCAGCCCGATGACGGTCACGATCCCGCGGAAGCAGGGCTAGGAGGAAGGGACCTGCCGGATGACCACTCCAGGCTCACGGTTCCGGGTGAGGAGCGCCGACGTCGGACGGCTCCTCGTGCTGTGGGGCATCTCGGCAGCGGCACTGTGGGCCACGGGGGCGCTTCTCCCCGGTCTCAGCGCGTCGACGCCCTGGGCCTACGTGCTGGTCGCAGCCGTCTCCGGCGTCATCGGCCTCGTCATCCGCCCGGTGCTCGTCGAGGTCTCGGCACGGATCGGGTGGGCAGCGGTGCTCCCGGTCGCGGTGGTCGGGCAGGCGATCGTGATGCAGGCCGCGATCTCTCTCGTGCCGGCCATCGACGCGGACTTCTGGACCGCCTTGGCCGCGAGCTGGATCGCCTCGGCTCTCGCCACCCTGCTCGCATGGTTCGCCACGGCAGGCACCGACGACGCCCTGGACGCGGCCCTGTTGGGGCGCCTCAGACAGGCCGCGGAGGTGCCCGACCCGGACCTGCCGGGTGTCGTCTTCGTGCAGCTGGACGGCGTACCGTTCCCCGTCCTGCGGTGGGCGATCCAGTCGGGAGCAGTCCCCACGCTCCGCCGGTGGCTGACCAGCGGGGACTACGCCATGCGCGAGTGGACGGCGCAGTTCCCGTGCACGACACCGGCCAGCCAGCTGGGCATCCTCCACGGCACCGTCGACGGGGTTCCGGCGTTCCGGTGGTACGACCGGGAGGCCGGTCGCGTGCTGGTCGCGAACCGCCCCGAGGACGCGAGGGTCATCGAGGCGAGGACGAGTGACGGGCACGGTCTGCTCTGGGACGACGGCGCCTCCATCTCCAACCTGTTCAGCGGCGACGCACCGCGCTCGTTCCTGACGATGAGCCGTGTCGAGGTGCGACGCGGGTCGACCGAGACCCGTCGCGTCGCAGCGTGGTTCCTGGTCTCGCCGGGCGGGTTCGCCCGCAGCTTCAGCCGCGCCCTGGCGGAGATCGTCAGGGAACGATGGCAGGCTCGTCGTCAGCTGCGCCGCGCGCTCGACCCTCGGATGCACCGGAGCTGGACGTTTGCGGTTCTCCGGGCGGTGACCAACGGTCTGCTGCGTGACCTCAACACCGCCCTGGTGGCGGAGGAGATGCGCCGCGGTTCGCGCTCCGTCTATGTCGACTACGTCGACTACGACGAGGTCGCGCACCACGCAGGCATGTTCCGGCCCGAGTCGCTGGCCGCCCTCGACGCCCTCGACCAGGTGCTGGGCTCCCTGGAACGGCTCGCCGAGCACGCCCCCAGGCGCTACCGCATCGTCGTGCTCTCCGACCACGGCCAGTCGCAGGGACGTCCCTTCGCCGACCGCTACGGCGAGGATCTCGCCACCGTGTGCCAGCGGCTGATGCGCCGGACCGTCCAGTCCGTCGACGCGCCGGTGGAGGGCTGGGGCCGCGCTGAGGCGATCGCGGGTGACGTCGGCGCCACGGCACCGCTCGCAGGCAGGCTGGTGGAGCGCTTCGACCGTCGGGCCGCCCGAGAGTACGACGAGGGGCGGGACGCCGGCGGGGACGAACCCGTCGTGCTCGGGTCCGGCAACCTCGGCCTCCTCTACCTCCCCGGTCCACGGCGGCGCTCCCTCGAGGAGCTCAGCGCCGGCTGGCCGTCACTGGTGCCCGGCCTCGCCGCTCACCCGGGCGTGGGCTTCGTCGCCGGCCTGAGCCAGGACGGCGTGCCGTGGGCGATCGGCGCGGACGGCCGCGTGGACCTCCGGACGGGGCGGGTCGAGGGCGTGGACCCGCTTGCCGTGTTCGGTGAGCACGCGCACCGCGTGCTCACCCGGGCGGTGTGCATGGACGAAGCACCGGACCTCTACGTCAACAGCACCTTGGACCCGCACACGACCGACGTCGCGGCGTTCGAGGACCTCGTCGGCGCGCACGGTGGGCTCGGCGGGCACCAGGACAGCGCCGTGCTGGTCGTCCCCCGTGACCTCGTGGACCTCCTGCCCGAGCGGATCGAGGGTGCGGACGCCGTCCACCGCGTCCTCGTGCTGATCCTCGAACGCCTCGGTCACCGCCGCCCGCAGGATGCGTCTGAGGAGCGGCCCGCACCCCTCGATCTCTCCTCGCGCGCGGACGGGCCTCGCGGGAAGCGCCGTGTCTAGGGCCGCGGGCTGGCCCATGTGACCGGCACGTCGGCTCCGCCCTCCTGCGAGACGCGCTCCCCCATCCGGACGTACGCGGCCTGCGGGACCAGCTTGCCCGCGACCAGCGCCTCTCCCATCGAGAACGACCGTGCTCCGGCCATGAGGCCACGGGGGACGAACGAGAAGAGTCGGGAGAGGTCGTCGAGATCGGCCTCGGAGTTCATCCTCATCAGCATCAGGTTGTCGCACTGGGACACGACGTTCTCGTGCACCTTGTGCGGACGCTGCGTCGAGGTCAGCAGGTAGAGGCCGTACTTCCGCCCCTCGGCCGCCATCTGCACTGCACGGTCGGTGGAGATCCGCGTCATCGCGTCGGGAGGATCGGCAGGACAGATGTTGTGAGCCTCGTCCACGACGACGAGACAGGCGCTTCGCGACAGCCGTGTCGACCACAATGTGGAGAGGACAGCCGCCGCGACGACACGTTGCTCCTGGACCGTGGCGAGCGAGCCGATGTCCACCACCGTGCATCGAGAGGTCGGCTCACGGATCTCCCGGACCAGCGAGGGAAGCACCGGGCTCCACAGGCTCCAGTCCAGGATGCCGAGGTTGGCCGCCCTGCGGCCCAGGTCGCGTGCACCGGGCGTCTCCGCCTCGAGGAGCTGCTCCACGCTGGTGATCAACGGCCTGCCGTCGTGCTGAAGACGGAGCAGGTCGTTCAGCACGCCGTACTCGTCGCGGTCCAGGACCGGGTCGAGTCCGAGCACCGCCGCCTGGACGGCCGGTTCGAGGTCGGCGAAGCGCAGGCGCAACGGGTGGTCCGAGTCCGGCGCGTCGCGCCACACCGAGATCCCGTCGACGATGTCGGCGTACCGAGCAGCAAGCGCGGGGTCCGCCCCGTCCCTCACCTGGGAGAGGCCGACGTAGTCGGAGTTCGGGTCCAGGATGACGACGCGGAGGGTGGTCTCCGCGAGCACGCGCTCCAGCAACAGACCGAGCGAGTAGGTCTTGCCCGAGCCCGACTGGCCGCACATGAAGGTGTGGCGGTTGAGGCCGCCACTGTCCAGGGTCGCCGGGATCCCGGGGGCCAGGAGGAGCTCACCCACGGTGAGCGCTGCCCGTTGCGGTTGCCGGCGGCGAGACAGCCAGGCACCGACCTCGTCCGGCCTCGCACCACGAACCGAGGCGTCGTGGAACGGCGCCCCGTCCGAGTCCAGCACCACGCCCTCCCCTTCCGCAAAGCGGATCAGCACGCCGCCTCCCGTCCCCGGCATCGACTCCCCGGCCGCCGTCTGCCGGCCCATGCCGAGGTCCGTGATCTGCCCGAGGCGGGACACGCCCTCGGCCTCCAGCGTCACGTAGCCGCCACGTTTGAGGATGAGGCCGTGCAGCGAGGCCTGGAAGTGGAACGACCTGCCGTCGAGGGAGGTCGCCAAGGGGAGGACGGCGCGCTCGATCTCCTCACGGATCGACCGGTAGCTGTCCATCCGCTCCACGAGGGGTGTTGCGGTGGTTTGACCGGTTCCCGGCATCGACGTCTCGACCATCGGCTCCTCCGTCATCGCACGATCCACACTCACGTCACCCCGACCGCTTCGTCCCCGGCGGCCGGCTCAACGGCACCCGGTTGACGGACGGGGATCCCCTTGGACACGAACAGCGCGAGGAGGGCGATCAGCGCCAGGACAGAGAGCGACCCCCTCAGGCCGTCGAGGCGGGCCTCCGCGTTCTCCTCGACGATCGCGTCGGCGGTCTCACCGGTCACCCCCGCACTCGCGAGGGCGCTGCTCAGCTCGTCGTCGGGGATGAACGGAACCCCGCCCGTCAGCTCCACCTGGGCGACAGAGGTGAGCTCGTCGGGGACCGCCGGGTTGCCCTCGATGCCTTCGAAGAACGAGGTGGTGAGGCCCGAGACGAGCACAGCACCCGCAAGCGCGGTGCCGATGGCGGCGCCGAGGAAGGTGACGGTGTTCTGAAGTCCGCCCACCTCCGCGCTCTCCTCGTCGGGCACCGCGGACACCGTGACACTTCCGAGCTGCGAGGCCAGCGCGCCGATCCCGATGCCGGCAAGCAGCATCGGCAAGGTGACCACCTCCGGCCCCACACCGAGCTCCAGGGCCGCTGCCAGCAGGGTGAGACCGGTGAACAGCGCAGCAAAACCGAGCCTGACGACCGCGCGCGGAGATGCCTCGGGGAAGAACTTGGGTACCCCCACAGCAGTGACCAGAAGAGCGAGCGACAGCGGCAGGAGCCGGACACCGGTCTGGATCGCCGAGAGCCCGAGCGCGATCGAGAGGAACAACGGCACGGCGAAGAAGAGCCCGGCCTGGAGCAGGTACTGGAAGAAGAACGACGTCAGCCCGCCACGCAGGAGCCTGTTGTCCAGCATGGACGGGTCGATCAGCACGGAGACACCGGCAGACAGACGCCGGCGCTCCCAGCCCAGGAACGCCCGGAGGACCAGCCCGCCGGCAAGCACGAGCCAGACCACCGCTGACAGGCCCAGCAGCTCGGGAGCGTCAGGCTTCGGGTTGATGAAGCCCCAGACGCCCGCACGCAGGACCCCGAAGACGACCAGGCCTAGCCCCAGCGCCGACAGACCGGTCCCGACCAGGTCGAGCTGGACGCCCCGCTCAGGGGGTGCGTCCGCCATCCGCCGGGCGAACGCGAGGATGCCGATGACGACGATCACCTCGCCGGCGAACACCCACCGCCACGACGAGTAGGTGGTCATCAGCCCGCCGATCAACGGGCCGAGTGCTACCGCAATGGCGCCGAATGCCGCGATCGTGCCGTACGCGCGGGGCCGCTCGGACCGTCCGAAGTTCGAGGCCACGAGCGCGACGATCGCAGGCATGATCAGCGCGGCTCCGATCCCCTCGAGCAGCGACCAACCGATGAGCAGCACGGTGAGGTTGGGTGCCAGCGCCGTGGTGAAGGAGCCTGCACCGTAGATCATGCACCCGAGCGCGAAGGCGCGCTTCCGGCCGAGGATCTGCCCGATCTTGCCGCCGGTGATCATCAGCGAGGCCATGACCAGCATGTACAACGTGATGGCGGTCTGGATGCCCGTCACGGTCGTCCCCACGTCCTCGGCCACGGTGGCGATGGAGACGTTCATCACCGAGCTGTCCAGTGCCATGAGGAACTGCCCCGACGCGAGCGTCAGCAGCACCGCACCAGACGTCGTCCGCATGTTCATCAGCCACGTGCTCCGCTCACCCGACCGGGACCACCCTCACCGAGGCGTCGCCCGGAGACGCCCGTGCATGACCCGGAGAAGCTCACCCATGGCGGACGATGCCCCTCTGCGTGACGACCGGCAACGTAGGAGACGTCAAGAAGACGGGGTCCGTACGTCGTCACTCCGACCGACCTGGACCCACGAGCCAAAGGAGGCAGATGGTGAAGAAGACCCTTGCAATCGTCGCCACGGTCGTGCTGGCCGCCGTAGCAGTGGCCACTCTCGTGCGTCGCACTCACCACAGCTAGCCGCTTACCAGACCTGGACCGGTGCCGCCGACAGCCTCGGCGGCACTGTCCTGTCCTCACGGCTCACCCCTCGCTGCTCCACCCTCGAGAACCGTGATCCCGGCGATCGCGAACCCGTGGCGACGCAGCCGATGCGAGAGGTCGACGAGGTCCACGTCGGTGTGGGCACGAGCCCTGATGATCGTCTGGAGCTGGACCGGTCCCGTTCTGCACGGCTCCAGTGCCCGCCGGAGTACAGGTCCGATGGGACCGGCGACGGTGACCTCGTACCAGGCGGGCTCCTGGCGGCCGGCGGCGCTCACTCCGTCTCCTCGTCACTCTCGGCTTGCCCGACGACGGGGACCCGCCGCACCTCCACGACCTCGAGTCCGTAGGCGCGCAGACGGTGGAGGAAACCATGGAGCTCCGCCTGGTCCGCGAACCGGCCGCTGAGCACGGTGCGCAGCTCGTGCTCGACGACCTCGACCTCGCCGACCTGGTCGATCAGCTCCTCGGTGGGCACGAGCCCGCTCAGACGAATCTCGTACGTGCGGTCAGGCATCACTCGCATCCCCCAACGAAGCAGAAAGGGTCATACAGAAGAACAACCGATCCGCCCCGCTGCTGCCTCATCCCAGGGGGATGATCAATCAAGCACTGACCAGGCCGAGCTCGCGAGCCCTCCGGACCGCCGCGTTGCGCCGGTTGACGCCCAGCTTCCGGAGAACGCTGCGGACGTGGGTACGTACCGTGTTGACCGACACGAACATCTGAGCGGCGATCTCCTCGGTCGTCAGCAGCTCCTCCAGATGGCCCAGCACCTCGAGCTCCTTCGGAGTGAGGGTCTCGACCAGGACGGCCTGCGGCTCGCCGAGCGGAGCCTGTGACGCGACGACGTGTCGGGGCGGGGCGGCCTCCGCGCCGAGGGCGGTCGGATCCGTCAGCCACCGGTGCTGCAACAGCAGGTCGGCGTTGTCGGTCAGCAGCCGCTCGAGCGCAGGTCCTGACTCCCTGAACGGTCTGCGCAGCCCCTCGGGGGCGGCAAGCCGCAGGGCCTGGTCGAGCAGTGCGCGTGCTCGAAGCGTGGAGCTCGACCGGTCGGCCTGGAGCGCCTCGACGAGAAGTCGGGCGATCCGGGCGTGAAGAGGCACCTCGGCGTCGGGCCCGGTGGCCAGCAGCGCCGAGACCGCGTCATCGTCACGAAGCTCGGCATGCGCCGCCGCCGCGACCACGACCGTGCACGGACCGAGGTCCGCCAGCGCCTCGAGGTCGTCGAGCGCCAACCGGGGCCTGCCGGTCGCCACCGCGATGCGCGCCGCGGACGCGCGGAGCAGCTCCGACAGCCAGGGGTCGCCAGGGGAAAGGTCCTCGGCGGCCGTCCGGAGCCGAGCCGCCGCCGTCTCCGTGTCGCCGCCCATCTGCTCGACACCGGCGCGGACGCCCGCGACGAGGGCGCAGTAGACCGGGTCGGGTGGGAGAAGCGCGGGGGCGTCCACGTAGGCGAGGTGTTGTCGTGCCGTCGCGGCGTCGTGCTGCTCGACCGCGACCTGGGCCATCGCGACGTGAGCCTTCTCGACCGCTCCCCCGACGGCCGGACCTCCACCGGCCGCGGCTACGAGCGCCTGCGCCGCCGCCCTGCTCGCCTCCGACAGCTCGCCCTGCAGCACCTGGGCGACCGCGAGATACCCCAGGCACCGGGCCCGGAAGTATGGATAGGACTCGACCGCGCCGGCGGATGCGGCTTGGCTCAACGCGTCGCAGGCGTCGCCCAGCCGACCGGAACGGAGCAGGGCGACACCTCGGGCGAACCGCACGAGCGCGCGCAGCTCGGCCGAGGATCCCGCTGTGCCAGGGGCACCGGCACCCAGTCCGGCCAGGAGTGACCGCTCGGCCTTCTCCGTCAGGGCGTCTGCGGTGGCCGCCTCATCCGAGCCGCATGCGCGTAGCGCGTCCACCAGGGCCGTTTGGAAGGGCGCCGCACCCTCGTCATGTGCGGAGGCGCAGTTCCGGGCGCGGCCCAGCTCCTTCATGCAGCCGGCGCGGTCCCCTGCAGACAGCGCCGTGGCGGCCCTCACGAGGCACGCCTCCGCAGACGTGACGTCGCCGGGCAGATCCTCGACCGAGCGCCGAAGCACGCCGGTGCTTCCCTCCAGCAGCAGCCGCCCGACCAGGCGGTCGTCCACCAGCTGCTGGCAGAGGTCCTCCCACCCGCCGACTCGCACGAGGTGCTGGACCCACTGCTCGACCGCTCCTTGGTTCCGGAACCAGCGCGCTGCTCTACGGTGCAGCTGCTTCGCCGACTCGGGCGCCTCGTACGCCAGCCGGACGCGCAGGAGGTCCCTGAAGAAGGGGTAGTAGCGATACGCCCCTGCTTCGTGCGGCACCGGCTCGATGAAGACGTTGGCCCTGGCGGCTGCGGAAAGGAGTGGTACGGCCTGGGCTCCGAGCAGCTCCTCGACCAGCCCGGGCACGACGACGTCCGTGACCGACGTGGCGAGGAGGAACTCACGCATCTCGCGACTCTGTACGTCGAGCACCTCGCCGACAAGGTACTCGTCGATGTCCCCCGTCTGCTCGAGCACCGTTCCCACTGCCTTCTCCGGTGAAGGCGCGAGGGCCAGTGCGCGTGCGGCGAAGACGAGACCAGCCGCCCAGCCCCTGACCAGCCTGTTGAGCTCGTGCACCGAGTCCGCGGGCAACGTCACGCCCAGACGCGACAAGAGACGAGCCGCCTCCACATCCGTGAAGGCGAGGTCCGCGCACCGGACCTCGGCGAGGTCGCCGGTGAGCCGGTAGCGGTACAGAGGCAGCACCGGGTCGACGCGACCGACGAGGACCAGTCGCAGGTGCCCGGCCGTGTGCCGGAGCAGAAGGTCGATCTCACGCGCGAGAGGCAACGAGGTCAGCTCGTACCCGTCCAGCACCAACGTCCATCTGACGTTGCTCTCGACCAGCACGGCCGCGGTCGCGAGGACGTTCTTCCGGCCCGCGAGGAGGTCGTCGGACTCGCCGCCCCGCACCAAGGGAACCCCGAGCCCCAGCCGGCGAAGGCTCTCGAGCACGTGTGCCCAGAACGCGGTCTCCCCGTCCTCGAAGGTGACCCACCCGGTGTTCGTGTCCGGGGAACGGCGTACCCACTCGGAGACGAGCGTGGTCTTGCCTGACCCCGCGGGTCCGCTGACCAGGACGAGAGGCACCTCGTCGGTCGCGGACAGGGTGTCGAGGAGACGTCTCCTCGACACCTGTGAACGGCTGGTCGCAGGGATCCCGAAGCGGACCTCGGCGAGCATCTCGCCTGCCGTCAGCGTGCCGGTGGGACGGAGTTGCCGGTGCGTGGCTGTCATGGGAAAGACGGTCACTTTCCGCGAGGCCCGTGGACTGGGGGCGAGTCGATCTGGGTCCGAGCGTTTCCTCACCTGCATTTTTCGGCACTCGCCATAACCGTTTCCATGGCCAGTGGGGACCCCCTCCAGGGACCAAGGTCTCGATAGCGGTCGAACAGGACTTCCCGGCGGTCGAGAGACGCCGGTTCCTCCCGGTTCGCGACGCAGCCTTGTGGACCAGACCAGCAGGTGGTTCATCCCCCGCGCATGATGTGCCGTCGCCCGGAGAGGACGACGGTGGAACGGTCTGGCTGAGTCGTCACAGGAGGCTGACATGAGCGAGTCGCCACAGGCGAAGACCGCAGGTTCTGCACAGGTGCCGCCCCAGACCCGCGGCGTCGAGGAGAAGACCGAGGCGTACCAGCCTCGGCGGCGGGCAGACGTGCCACCGCCCGAGCCGACCGGCTGGGTCGGATGGATCGCCTTCGCATCCATGATGATGATCATGCTCGGGTCCTTCCAGGTGATCATCGGGCTCACCGCCCTGTTCCAGAGCGGGTACTTCCTCGTGGGTGAGGAGAACCTGCTGGTCTCCGTCGACTTCACCGCTTGGGGCTGGACGCACGTCGCCCTCGGCGTGGTCGCGCTGGCGGCGGCGTTCGGGCTCCTGGCCGGGCAGTTGTGGGCACGCATCGTGGGCATCGCCCTGGCGATGCTGAGCGCGCTGGTGAACCTCGCGTTCATCGCCGCCTATCCGCTCTGGTCCATCATGGTGATCGCACTCGACGTCATGGTCATCTACGCCATCGCGGCGCACGGTGAGGAAGCAAAGGCTCTGGTCTGATGAACGAGTCGACCGAGGTCGAGCGGCTGCGGGCACGCGTCGCGGAGCTCGAGAGCCGGCTCACGGAGGCCGAGACGGGTGCTCCGGCCAAGCCACGGACGCAGCGTCGGTCAGCGGGGTGGACCGTAACCTCCGCCGTCCTGATCGTCCTCGCCTGCGTGCTGGCGCCCCTGTCGGTCACCTCGGTGTGGGCGAGCGCGGAGCTGTCGGACACACAGCAGTACGTCGAGACGGTGGCTCCGCTCGCCGAGGACCCGGCGGTGCAACAGGCAGTGGCGGACGAGGTGACCGGCGTGATCCTCGAGAACCTCGACATCGAGGCCCTGACGGATGACGCCCTGGTGACCCTTGCCGGGCTGGAGAACGTGCCGCCGCGAGTGGCCGACGCGTTGCCGGCGCTCGCCGTGCCCATCTCGAACGGGATCGAGAGCTTCACGCGCGACCAGGTCGGCAACGCTCTCGCCAGCCCGCAGTTCGCGCAGGTGTGGGCGGAGGTCAACCGGGTCGCCCACACGCAGGTCGTCCGTCTGCTCGAGGGTGACCAGGGTGGTGCCGTGACGGCTCAGGGCGACACCATCACGCTCAACCTCGGCCCTGTGATCGAGCAGGTCAAGCAGCGCCTGGTCGACCAGGGCTTCACCCTGGCCGAGAACATCCCCGTCGTGGACAGGTCGTTCGTCCTCGTCCAGTCTGAGGCGATCCCCCGCGCGCAGGGCTTCTACAGCACCCTGAACACCCTGGGCGCATGGTTGCCGCTGATCGCGCTGACCCTCCTCGCCGTCGGCGTGCTTCTCGCCAAGGACCGACGACGCGCACTGTTGCGAGGAGCCCTCGGAGTCACCGCGTCGATGCTGGTGCTCGCGATCGGCCTGATCGTTGCCCGGACGCTCTACGTCGACTCGACCCCGGCGAACATCCTCACGCCCGAGGCGGCCGGCGGCGTGTTCGACACCCTGGTGCGCTTCCTGCGCACCGCCCTCAGGGCCCTTGCCGTGCTGGGGCTCGTGGTCGCACTGGCCGCCTTCATGACCGGCCCCTCGTCCGCCGCCGTCCGCGCCCGAGACGTCGTGGGCGGAGGGATCGCGAACCTCCGCGGCGGCGCCGAGGGAGCCGGCCTGCACACCGGCCGGCTGGGCACGTGGACCCACGCACACCGGCGGGCGCTTCGGATCGCCGCCGTCACCGCAGGGGGCCTGTTCCTCATGTTCGCCACCCGGCCCACCGGCTGGCTCGTCGTCGGCACTGCGCTGGTCGTCCTCGGGGCGCTCGCCGTGATCGAGTTCCTGGCGACACCGCCCACGGTGAGCGGTGAGGAACCGCCACCTGGGCAGGTCGAGGTCGCGCTTCCGCTCCAGGTCCAGCGCAGTGCCGCCGAGGAGGCGACGTCCGTGCCGGCGGAGTCCGCGGGGGTGGGCACCTCCGGGAAGGGCACGTCATGACGACCTCGCCGGCACGACACCCGCGCACCGACCGCTCGTCCCGCGAGCTCCCGCCGAGCGAGCCGTACGGCGCCGCCACGTTCGCGGCGATGCTGATGCTGCTCGCCGGGACCCTCCACCTCGTCGAGGGGCTGGTGGCACTCGTGAACGAGGACTTCTACGTTCTCCGCACTGCCCAGCCGTTCGAGCTGGATCTCGTGGCCTGGGGCTGGGTCCACGTGGTCTTCGGCCTGGCGGTCGCCCTTGCCGGGGGAGGACTGCTGGGCGGGGTGCGGGGTGCGAGAGCAGCCGCGACCGTCCTGGCGACCCTGAGCGTCCTGGTCAACGCAGCGTGGCTGCCGCACTACCCGCTCTGGAGTGCGACCGTGATCGGGCTCGACATCTTCGTGCTCTGGTCGCTGCTCGCACGGCGCGGACCGGTCGCCCGATGACCCACGACAGGAGAGCCCGATGACGCACGTCGCACGCCCGACTTCCACGGTCCCGCCGGCCGGCGGCGCACGAGGCACGTCCGGCTGGGTCGGCTGGGTGGCGTTCGCAGGTTTCGCCATGCTGCTGCTCGGCGGTTTCCACGTCTTCGAGGGCATAGCGGCGCTGGCGCGCGAGGAGTACTTCGTCGTGACCAGCTCGGGGCGCCTGCTCGACCTCGACTACTCGGTATGGGGCTGGGCCCAGATCGCCGTGGGCGCCTTCGTCGCCCTCGCCGGTGTCATGGTCCTCGCGGGCAAGCCATGGGCAAGGGCCGTCGGCGTAGGACTTGCGTTGGTCAGCGCGGTGGGGAACATGGCGTTGCTGGGCCACTCGCCGCTCTGGGCAGTCCTGTTGATCGTCGTCGACGTCGTCGTGATCCTGGCGCTCACGGTCCACGGTTCCGAGATCAAGGCGGGAACGTAGGCGCGGGAGTCATCCCCTGTAGGTCGTAGACCACGGCGGTCCGCATCACCAGGTCCTGCACCGAACGGTTCTCCCGGCTGATCGCGACCCACAAGATCCCGATCGGGAACAGGACACAGAGCAGTGCCCTGAGCAGGGCGACTCCCAGCCGCGGGTCGCGGCCACGGCGGTCGACCACGTGCAGGCCCATCAGCCGGTCACCGTAGGTCCGGCCGTTCAGCCACCACGACAGCGCGAGGTACAGCACCGTCACCACCGCGGCAGCGGTGAGATTCAGGAACAGCTCGCCCGCTGGGAGCGCGAACTCCCTCGGGCTGAGGACGAACAGCGCCCCCGCGACCGCGGCGTAGGCGACGAGCAGACCCAGGAGCACGACGACGCCGTCGACGAGCGCAGCCACAGTCCGGGTGACGATGCCCGCAGGCCGGCCCTGGTAGGAGCGAGGCTCCCGTGGGACCGGCGACACCCCCGGTTGAGCCATGGCTACCTCGGGGTCCCGCGTCGCTCCTGGTAGGGAACCGTCGCCTGAGGCGCTGGGCTCGTCATCGGCTCAGGAGCGACCGCGCCCGTGGCCCTCCTGCCCCGCCGGAGCAGGAGCCGGTCGACGGCCCGACCGACCGCCTCGTCCGCCGCGATGCCCTGCATCCGCGCTCCGCGGACCGTGTCCGAGGCCATCGTCCCGGTCGAGTCCCGGATGATCTCCGGCAGGTCGACGCCGTCGATGACCTCCTCCGCGAGGGCGATCATGTCGATGTGTGCGAGGAACGCCTCGACCAGCGCGTCGAGGTCGAGGTGGCGAAGGATCGTCGCCGTGAAGTCCGGCCGGTCGAGCACCGCGTCGAGGTCTAACCGACGCGCGACGGCGTCGACGTCGACCCGGCCTACCACCTCGTCCAGGTCGACCTGCGCGAGGATCGCGTCGAGGTCCGCTCGGCTGACCACCCGGTCCACGTCGACGCGGTCCACGACCCGTTCCACGTCGAGCCGAGCGGCGGCTTCGTCCAGGTCGACCGCGGCAACCACCTCGTCCAGGTCGACGTACCGCAGCACCAGCTCGGTCGGGCGGGCGCGTCGAAGCACCTCCGTCAGCACCTGTGGCACGAGCTCGTCTAGCCGTCGTGAGACCGCTTGGACGAGTGCCCGGCGCTGTGCCGCCCCGCGGTCGGCGACCGGAACCAGGCGGTCGGCGACCGGAGCGAGCAGCTGTGCCGGCTGGAGCTGCGACGGGACCAGTGGCGGGCGGAGCGCAAAGCTTCCCAGGGCGCCGAGAAGCGGACGTGCCGTCCGGGCCGCCGAGCCGGCCGTCTCGAGAAGGAGGCTCGACACGCCCGCGACCACATCGCCCGTGGACATGCCACGACCGGTGTGGGGTTCTGAGGATCCGTGGGCGTGCGGCTGGTCTGACGTGGTCACAGCAAGATCTTCCCGGGACAGGACCAGCCGGGCATCCTCCACAGCGGGTGACCTTCTGGACTGTCCTTCCGGCCTCCCCGGAGGACTCAGGCGGCGGTGGGTGCGAACGGATGCAGCTCCACGGCGCCACCCCGCACGACGACACACGTGGACTCCGGTACCTCGCGCCAGGCCCCCTGCAGGTCCCCGAGCGGCTCGGACACGACGAGCCGGGCGTCGTCCGAGAGCTGGTGCAGGACGGGGTTGTCGGGGTACTGGTCACGGAGGGTGGAGACGTCGGCGCTGTGGAACAGTGACCGCGACCTGCCCTCGCTGGAGTAGCGGAACGCCCACGTGGTCTCGCCATCCGTCGTCGCCACGGTCATCTGGATCGGCTGCGGCACGCCGTGCCGACGGCTGGTGCTCTCGATGAGGCCGACCGCCTGCGCGACGGCTGCCGGCGGATCCTGCTCCAGTCCGAAGGTGAGCGCCAGGAAGAAGAAGAGCTCGGAGTCGGTGGACCCCTCGATCTCGGGGAAGAGGCCCGGGTCCACGGCGAGCGTCAGCTCGCGCTTGATGCTCCGGAAGTCGGCAAGGACCCCGTTGTGCATCCACAGCCACCGGCCGTGCCGGAACGGGTGGCAGTTGGTCTGCTGCACCGCGGAGCCGGTGGAGGCGCGGATGTGCGCGAAGACGCGCCCCGAGCGCGCCAGCGCCGACAGCTCACGCAGGTTCCGGTCGTTCCAGGCTGGGGCGGTGCTGCGGAAGAGGCCGGGTGTGTCCGAGAGCCCGTACCAGCCGACCCCGAAGCCGTCCCCGTTCGTGGTCTCCGCCCCCAGCCGCGAGTGCTTGCTCTGCACGACGAGCGAGTTCTTCGGCTTGAAGAGCAGGTCCTCGAGGAGGACGGGTGAACCTGAGTACACCAGCCAACGACACATCCGTGTTCAGTCCTTTCCCTGTCGACGGCGACTCTCCTGAACGGCGCCTACCACCACGCGGGCGATCACGCCGACGAGGACGAGACCTCCGACCATCTGGAGGGTCGCCGCACCCCGTGCTGCCTGCGACACCGCCGCGATGTCGCCGAAGCCGACCGTGGCGAAGACGGTGACCGTGTAGTAGACGGCGTCCAGCTTCGTCAGCGGCTCGGAGAAGCTGTCCGGGTCCTGGGCGCTCATGACGTAGTAGAGGGTCGCGAAGACGATCAGGAAGAGGGGCACGGAGATGGCCAGCCCGCCTATCGCCGTCGCGGCCGGGTACGGCGACCGCAGGATCTCGCGGACCTGCCACACGAGCAGGGCCGTGACCACGACGAGGCCCCCGACGAGCCAGGCCGCGCCCCCGAGCCCCTTCGCTCCCGTCATCGGGAGCACGAAGTACGCCAGCAGGATGCTCAGGGACACCAGTGCGGAGCGGCCGATCTCGGTCATGATGAGCCGGCGCCGGTCCCCCACCGACAGCGAGTGCCACGTCGGTCCGGCTGCCGCTCTCATGTCAGCCCCTCGGGCACGGTTCGCCGGTCCGAACCGTCAGACGAGCGCCTTCTCCTTGAGCCGCTCGTACTCGGGCTCGGAGATGACGCCCGCGTCGAGCATCGCCCGTGCCTGGGCGATCTGGTCGGCAGGCGAGGCGGCCTTGCCCGCGACCTCCTTGATGTAGGCATCCTGTGCCTGCTTCATCGCCTCGGCGCTCCGGGCCGAACGCTCGGCCATGGCCTGGCCTCGGACGATGAGGTACACGAGCGAGGTCACGATCGGCAGGAAGACCAGGGCGAAGATCCACACCGCCTTGACGAATCCTGACGTCTCCTTGTCACGGAACAGGTCGGAGATGATGGCGAACATGACCATCAGCAGGGCGACCAGGGCATAGGTGATGAGGATGAACCACACAACATCCCAGAACGACATCTGAGTTCCTTTCGGTAGACCGGGGTCCGAGGCTCAGTGTGAGTCCGGCGGAGGGCGGCCGCCTCACCTGCTACGGGTGAGAGGCAGCGGCGTCGGCCTCCGTCAGGGGTTGGCCGGTCCCGGATCATCCCGGGCGGATGACGCTGTGCGCGGTACGCCGGCGGTAGACAGGATGCCGACAACAGACCAAGCGCGTCCTCGGGAGCGCGCCGGATGCAGTTCGGAGCTGTCCATGGCAACCACCACGTCCCGGCCCGGCACAGGCCAGAGCCACTACAGCGGCGCCGCGGCCGGGCTCACCGCCTTCGCCGGCGTACTGATGCTCCTGACCGGGGCGCTCCACGCCCTGCAGGGGATCGTCGCTCTCGTGAACGACGAGTTCTTCGTCTTCGGCGAGGAGTACGTCTTCAAGTTCGACGTCACCACCTGGGGATGGGTGCACCTCCTGCTCGGCCTGGTGGTCGCGGCTGCGGGCATCGCCCTGTTCCAGGCAGCGACGTGGGCGCGCGTCGTGGCGGTGGTCCTGGCCGGGCTCAGCATCATCGCCAGCTTCCTGTGGATGCCGTTCTACCCCTTCTGGAGCCTGATGCTGGTCGCCTTCGACGTCTTCGTCATCTGGGCGGTGACCGCGCACGGGCAAGACATCAGCAGGCTGTGAACGGCTCCGACCCGTAAGACATGAGGAGACAGACATGACTCAGACAGCGACCGAGGTCCACGGCCCGATCGACTTCCTGCTCCTGGAGTTCCCGGGTGACAAGCTCACCGGCGAGGCGGCTCCTGCTCTGCGTGACCTGGTGGAACGGGGAGTGATCAGGCTGTACGACCTGCTGGTGATCAGCAAGGAGAAGGACGGCTCCGTCGAGGCCCTGGAGCTGAAGGACCCCCAAGGAGCCGGCGGCTTCGAGTACTTCGCGGGTGCGCGCTCGGGTCTCCTGGGCGACGACGACCTGCGTGAGGCCGCGGAAGCCATGAAGCCCGGCACGGTCGCCGCTCTCATCGTGTACGAGAACAGCTGGGCCATCCCGTTCGTAGCCGCCGCCCGCAACTCGGGAGGCGAGGTCATCGCCAGCGCCCGGATTCCCGCGTCCGACGTCATGGACGCACTCGAGGCCCTCGAGTCGACAAGCTGAGGAGGTCCTGCAATGCCCGGACTACTGAGAGGCGTTGCCCGCACGGCCGTCGTGGCCGGCACGGCCACCGCCGTGAGCGGACGCGTCCAGCGCCGACAGGCGGAGCGGTTCGCCGACCGCGACGCGCAGATCGTGGCCGATCGCCAGAGGGCCTACGAGGAGCAGGCCGCTCCCCCGCCCCAGGCGCCGCCCGCCCCGGCCACCGACACGATCAGTCAGCTCAAGGAGCTCGCGGAGCTCAAGGCGCAGGGCATCCTGACCGAGGAGGAGTTCGCCGCGCAGAAGGCGAAGATCCTGGGCGGATGAGCGAGGCCGGGGGGCCGCACCGATGCAGGTCGGTGATCGGCCCTCCGGTGGTCCGCGCCCGGTGGTCCGTCGTACCGACACTGCCCACCTGCAGGGTCTGCACTAGCCTCGAAGCGTGACGAGCGAGCCATCCGACCAGAGCACCGCACCGCTCCGGGTCTCGTTCGTCCCCGGCGTCACCCCCGACAAGTGGGCCCGGACCTGGGCGGAGCGGATGCCCCGCGTACCTCTCGAGCTGACGCCGGTCGAGGAGTCGGAGCAGACCGCGGTCCTGTACGACGGACGCGCCGAGATGTGCTTCGTCCGCCTCCCGGTGGACGACCCGTCGCTGCACGTGATCCCGCTCTACTTTGAGGTCCCGGTCGTCGTCGCACCCAAGGGGCACTTCGTCGAGGCGGCGGATGAGGTGACCCTCGAGGACCTCGCCGGCGAGATCGTCCATCCCATGCCACCGCTCACCGTCAAGGAGGCGGTGGAGACCGTCGCCGCCGGGGTGGGGGTCGTCGTGCTGCCGATGTCGGTGGCACGGCTCCACAACCGCAAGGACGTCGTGCACCGCCCGGTCAGCGACGCCGAGGAGAGCCGGATCGCCCTCGCGTGGCTCCGTGAGGTCGACGACGACCGGGTGCAGACGTTCATCGGCGTCGTACGCGGCCGGCGGGCCACCAGCTCGCGCGGGCCCACCGGCCAGCCCACGCAGGAGAGGAAGAAGCCGGCAGCCCAGCAGCCGCGCAAGCACGCCGCGAAGCCCCCACGTGGCACGAGGAGGAGCCCGGGCAAGGGCCGACGCCGCTGAGCCCTAACGCGGGGCGACGGCCGGGACGGTTGGTGCCCAGGGTCGGGCGAGTGTGTCGGAGTACCTCGCAAGCAGCGGGCCGAGGACGCTCAGCGTCACCACGTACGCCGAGGCGAGAGGGCCGATGTCGGTGTAGCCGGCAGTGACCGCGAGCTCGGCGATCACGATCGAGAACTCCCCGCGAGCGACGAGCGCGGTGCCCGCTCGGGCCCTGCCCAACGGCCCGACGCCGTCGCGGCGCGCGGCGTACACGCCGGTGGCGACCTTGGTGACCGCGCCGGCGGCGGCCAGGCCGAGGGCGACCGGGAGGAAGGGCCCGAGCTCGGCCGGTGAGGTCTGCAGGCCGAAGGAGAGGAAGAACAGGGCAGCGAACAGGTCGCGCAGGGGGCGGAGCACCTCTCGCGCACGCTCTGCCGTGTCGGTCGGGATGGCCAGGCCGACGAGGAAGGCACCGACCGCCGCCGACGCATCCACCAGGTGGGTCAGCCCGGCGACCACGAGCATGAGCCCGAGGACGCGCAGCAGCACCTGCTCGTCGTCGTCGTGGCCGAGCAGCCGCCCGAGGTGGTGACCGAGGTGGCGCGAGGCGAACAGCACCGTGACCACCACCGCGAGCGCCGCGCCCACTGCCAGGGCCGCACCCAGCGCGGTGCCACCGGCGAGCACGACGACGAGCAGCGGCAGGAAGACCGCCATCATGATGTCCTCGAGAACCAGCACCGACAGCACGGACGGCGTCTCACGGAAGCCGGTCCGCTTCAGGTCCGACAGCAGCCGCGCGACGATCCCCGACGAGGAGATCCAGGTGATCCCGGCGAGAGCCATGCAGCCCGCCCAGTCGTAGCCGAGCAGCAGCCCCGCCACGAAGCCCACCGGGGCGTTGAGCACCAGGTCCACCAGGCCCGACGGCGCATGCCTGCGCATCGAGGCGGTGAACTCCGCGGCCGAGAACTCCAGCCCGAGCAGCAGGAGGAGCAGGAGCACACCGAGCTCGCCGGCCGCCTCGATGAACCCGGTCGAGGCGCCCAGGTCGTGCAGCCCGCCCTCGCCGAGCAGCAGCCCGGCCAGCAGGAACAGCGGGATCGCCGACAGCCCGAGCCGCGAGGCGACGTTCGCGAGGAGCGCGAGCAGCAGCAGGATGACGCCGAGCTCGAGGAGGAAGGCATCCACGTGCGGCTGGGCCTAACCGACGAGGATGCGGCGGACACCCTCGATGCCTGCCGTGGTGCCCACCACCACGAGCGTGTCCCCGCCGAGCAGCACCTCGCTCGGGCCGGGCGAGGCGATCACCTGCTCGCCCCGCGCGATGGCGACGATCGAGGCGCCGGTCAGGGTCCGCGAACGGGTGTCCCCGAGGGTCCGCCCGTCGTACGCCGACCCGTGCGGGATGTCGATGTTGGCCGACGACAGGCCCGGGATCTCCTTGGTCAGGTCGGCGAACCGCTCCACGATCCGGGGTGCGCCGAGGATCTCCGCGAGGGTGTCCGCCTCGTCACGGGTCAGCGTCAGCAGGGTCTCGGCGGCGTCGGGGTCGCGCTGCTCGTAGCGGACGAAGTCGAACGCCCCGTCCCGCTTCGCGACGATGCCGACACGGACCCCCGACTCGGTCCAGAACGCGTAACAGACCCCCACACCGGGAAGCAGCGTCTCGGTAACCTCCATGGGGTCAGTCTGCCGGAGCACCATGCGAGCCACGCACCAGGCTCACCAGAGCTGCGTGCCGGGACCGCCCTTGAACGGCCCCACCACCTTCGAGGTGACCCAGCCGCCGTAGAAGCCGCCGGGCTGCGGGTGCACGACCTCGCCGTCGACGAGGCACCGGTCCACCAGGGCGGGGTAGACCGCGACGTGCCCGGCCAGGTCCGCGAACGCGGGAGTCGGGTGCGGGTAGTGCCACGCCGCACGCCGCGCGACCACACCGCCTCCGTGTACGTCGAAGTAGGCGGCCGTGCCCTTCCACTCGCAGAACGAACCGCCCTCGGCAGGCACCAGGCTGCCTTCTGCGAAGTCGTCCATCGGGATGTAGTAGGTCGGTGGGTGGCTCGTCTCGAGCACCCGCAGGGCGCGGGTGGTCCGGGCGACGGTCTCGCCGCCGAGCACGACCTCGACCACCGACGAGCTCGCTTCGAGCCGCGGGGGTCGCGGGTAGTCCCAGACGGACTCCTGGCCGGGACCCGGCTGCTCGGGCCGGGGCCGCATCAGGGGACGTTCCTCTCGAGCCACTCCCCCAGCGCCCGGGCGCTCGCGTCGACCATCGCCGGCCAGTCGAGCGCCGACTCGTCGGCGTTGTCGGAGACGTGCTTGACCAGTCGCACCGGCACACCCATCTGCCTGCAGGCGTAGGCGACGGCGTACCCCTCCATGTCGACGAGGTGCGCCTGCTCGGCCAGGACCCGACGCACCGCCGGGTCGGTCACGAACACGTCTCCGGACGCCAGCACGGTCTCGTCGCCGCCTTCCACCACCAGCCGCTCCTCGGGGTCGTAGCCGAGCGCGCGGATCGCTTCGGCGTTCATGTCGTGGTTGATCGTCGTACCCGGCAGGTGCAGACCCTCCAGGCCCTCGCGCAGGGCACCCGCCGTGCCTACGTTGACCACCAGCGTGCGGGCCGGGTCGACCCCGGCGAGGGCGCGGGTCGTGGCCACCGCGGCAGCGGTCTTGCCGAGACCGGTCACCACCACCGGCAGACGGCGCGGGACGTGGGCGGCCTCCGCGCGGGTGGCCGCGACGACGATGGTCTGCTCGTACCTCACGAGGTGGAGCCTAGGACCTGCCCCCAACGCCGACGGCTCTGCTGAGGCCGGCGCGGCGCCGGCGGCGGGTCACCAGCCGGCAGGCAGTGGCCGTCCCTCGTGGAAGCCGGCGGCCGACTGGACCCCGATGGTGGCGCGCTCGTGGAGCTCCTCGAGCGTCCCGGCGCCGGCGTAGGTGCAGGCGGACCGGACACCGGCGAAGATGTGGTCGACCAGGTCCTCGACGCCCGGACGCAGGGGGTCGAGGTACATCCGCGAGGAGGAGATCCCCTCCTCGTAGAGGCCCTTGCGCGCCCGGTCGAAGGCCGTCTCGGTGCTGGTCCGGCTCGCGACCGCGCGCGCCGAGGCCATCCCGAAGCTCTCCTTGTAGGCGCGGCCGTCCGCGTCGTGGTGCAGGTCGCCGGGCGACTCGTAGGTTCCCGCGAACCACGAGCCGACCATCACCTGCGACGCGCCGGCGGCAAGGGCCAGCGCGACGTCGCGGGGGTGCCGGATCCCGCCGTCGGCCCACACGTGCTTCCCGAGCGAACGGGCGGCCTCGGCGCACTCCGTCACGGCCGAGAACTGGGGCCGGCCCACGCCGGTCATCATCCGGGTGGTGCACATCGCACCTGGCCCGACGCCGACCTTGACGATGTCGGCGCCGGCCTCGACGAGCTCGTGCACGCCCTCGGCGGAGACCACGTTGCCGGCCACGACGGGCACCTGCGGGTCGAGGCTGCGCACGGCGGCGAGGGCCTCGACCATCCGGCCCTGGTGGCCGTGGGCGGTGTCGACGACGAGGCAGTCGACGCCGGTGGCGAGCACGGCCGCGGCCTTGGCCGCGACATCGCCGTTCACCCCGATCGCCGCGGCGACGCGCAGACGTCCCTGGTCGTCGAGCGCGGGGCTGTAGAGCGTGGAGCGCAGCGCGCCGGTGCGGGTCAGCACGCCGCGGAGCCGGCCCTCGGCGTCGACCACGGGAGCCAGACGGCGGCGGGCCTCGTCGAGCAGGTCGAAGGCGGCCCTCGGGTCCACGGTGTCGGGCAGCGTGACCAGCTCGCGGCTCATCACCTCGTGGAGCTGGGTGAATCGGTCGACACCGACGCAGTCGTCCTCGGCGACGAC
The DNA here is from genome assembly GCA_035762105.1 of Nocardioidaceae bacterium. GTDB lineage: Bacteria > Actinomycetota > Actinomycetes > Propionibacteriales > Nocardioidaceae > Nocardioides_C. The sequence continues at coordinate 44,658 of DASTPU010000010.1, forward strand.
GCCGACCGGCCTGCCGTCCTCGACGACGACCGCGGCCCGGTGGGCCCGCTTGGGCAGCAGTGCGTAGGCGTCGCCCACCGTCTGGTGCGGGTCGAGGACGATCGGGGTCTCGAAGAGCGGGTGGCGCTGCTTGACCCAGCCGACCACGTCCTCGACCACCGCGTTCGGGATGTCCTGGGGGATCACCGCGATGCCACCGCGGCGGGCGACGGTCTCGGCCATCCGCCGACCGGAGATCGCGGTCATGTTCGCCACGACCAGCGGGAGCGTCGTACCCGTGCCGTCGTTGCTGGACAGGTCGACGTCGTACCGGGAGGAGACGTCGGAGCGCCGCGGGACCATGAAGACGTCGTCGTAGGTCAGGTCGTACGGCGGGGTGGAGTCGTTGAGGAAGCGCACGAGGACGAGAGTCTACCCGCGCCGGCAGCCGTTCGCGTTCACGTGAACAGGTCGGGCTGCCCGAACATCGCCGCCGTCTCCCGGGCGGTGGGCGTGCCGGCGTCCGGGTCGGCGCCCGCGGCGAGCAGCGCGGCCACGACCATGTGCTCCGCCTTGAACACCGCTCCGGCGAGCGGGCTCTGGCCGCGGTCGTTGACCCGGTTCACGTCGGCACCGCCCGCGGCGAGCATCGTGACCGTCGCCGTGTGCCCGTGGTAGGCGGCGAGCATCAGCAGCGTGTTCCCGGCCGCGTCGGTGAGGTCGACCGGCACTCCCGCCTCCAGGTAGGCCCCGAGACGCTCGGTGTCTCCCTCCCGGGCGAGGTCGAACATCTGGTGCGCGAGCTCGACGAGCTGCTCGTCCGGTGCCCCTGTCTCCTCAGCCATGGCACCGATTCTCGCAGCACCGCGCGCGGCTGCCCGTCGTACAGTGACGGCCATGCCGACGCCCGACCTCGTGGACCCCGGACACCCCGAACGGATCGCGGAGGAGCTCGCCGCCGCGTTCGCACGCCGGACCGGCCGTGACCCGGCGGTGGTCGCCCGTGCCCCCGGACGCGTGAACCTGATCGGCGAGCACCTCGACTACAACGGCGGCCGGTGCCTGCCCCTCGCGCTGCCCCATGCGACGTACGCCGCGGTCGCGCCCCGCGACGACCGGGTCCTGTCGGTCACCTCGCTGCAGATGGACGGCACGGAGAAGGTCGACCTCGACCAGCTCGCGCCCGGCGCGGTGGACGGGTGGACCGCCTACGTCGCCGGTGTCGTGTGGGCGCTGACCGAGGAGGGCTGGTCCTTCCCCGGGCTCGACGTCGTCGTGGACTCCCGGGTGCCGGTCGGGTCGGGGCTGTCGAGCTCGGCGGCGCTCGAGTGCGCGGTGGCGACCGCGCTCCTGCCGGTCGCCGGGGTGGAGGACACCGGGGAGGTACGGCGGACCCTGGTCACGGCGTGCATGCGGGCCGAGGCCGAGATGGCCGGCGCGCCGACGGGCGGGATGGACCAGTCGGTGGCCCTCCTCGCGACCGAGGGCCACGCCCTGCTCCTCGACTTCGCCGAGCACACGGCGTCGCAGGTCCTGTGGGAGCCGGAGCGGGACGGCCTCGCGCTGCTCGTCGTGGACACCCGCGTGTCCCACGCGCTGACCGAAGGCGGCTACGGCTCACGGCGCGCGGACTGCGAGGCAGCGGCCCGCGCGCTCGGGGTCACCACGTTGCGCGACGCGAGGGGTCGCTCGCTCGACACCCTGACCGACGACCGGGTACGACGGCGCACCCGGCACGTGCTCAGCGAGATGGACCGCGTCGACGCGGCCGTGGACGTGCTGAGTCGCGGCGACCACGCCGCCCTGGGGCCGTTGCTCGATGGTTCGCACGACTCCCTGCGCGACGACTTCGAGGTGTCCTGCGCGGAGCTCGACGTGGTCGTCGACACCTGCCGGCAGCACGGCGCCCTCGGCGCCCGGATGACCGGCGGCGGGTTCGGCGGCTCCGCACTCGCGCTGCTGCCGGGCGACCGGGTCGAGGAGGCCATGGCGGCGGTGACGGCGGTCTTCGACGACCGGGGCTGGCGTGGCCCGGCGTTCCTGCGCGCGCCTGCCTCCCCCGCCGCAGGTCGCCTCATCTGACGGGAGGGCACCGGTCAGGTGGCGGCGACCCCGCCGATCTCGCCCTCGCGGAAGGCGCTCACGAAGAGGCTGTGGTCGCGACGCGCCCTCGCCGCGTAGCTGAGGCCGAACTCGACGACCTCGGCGGTGAACTCCTTGCGTCGTCCCTGGAGGACCTCGGCGATGGCCTCCTCGACCTGGAAGTCCACCAGCGACTGGTCGCTGTCCTCGTCGGAGGCGCAGTGCACCTTCGCGGTGGCGCGGCCGAGCTGGTCGACGAGCACCGCCATCTCGTCGGGCTCGGTGAGGTCCGACCAGTCGAGGTCGACCTCGTAAGGCGACACCTCCGAGACCACGAAACCCTTCCCGTCCATGCTCGTGTGGCCGAGCAGCGGGTCGGTGTGCACCTGGAGCGCCCGCTGGCTGACCACCGTGCGGTGGCCCTCGTGGTCGAAGTAGCTGTCCACCTTGCTGCTGTCGACGAACCGGCTGACCGCAGGGATGTTGGCCTGCTTCATCGACAGCACCACGTCGTTGTCGAGCGCCTGGCTGTAGCCCTCGACCAGGAAGTTGTACGCCGGCAGCCCGGCGCTCCCGATGCCGAAGCCGGTGCGGCCCACCACGTCGCGGACCTCGTAGAACAGCTCGCGGTCGAACCGCTTGGACTTCGGGATCGTCTCCAGGTAGAGGTCGAAGGCCGACAGGACACGGCGCCGCTCGTCGCGGCCGAGCTTCCGCATGCCGCTGGTGTCCTTGAAGACCCGGGCCGCGCCGTCGACCTGGGTCACCCCGTCGAGGAAGTCGCGTCGGGTCAGCCGACGGGCACGGGTCAGGATCTCGAGCACAGGTCCGTCGCTGGTGTGCAGGTAGAGGCCGAAGTCGTGGTCGTGGTCGGAGCTCAGGTAGTGGTTCACCTGGCCCAGGTAGGCACGCACGTAGCGGGCGACAAGGTCGCGGACCGTGCCCTCGGGCAGGGCCTTCTGCCAGCCCATCAGGGCGAGGCTCGCCGCGAACCGGCGCAGGTCCCAGGAGAAGTGGCCGACGTAGGCCTCGTCGAAGTCGTTGACGTCGAAGGCGAGCCGGCCGTCGCTGTTGAGGTAGGTGCCGAAGTTCGCGGCGTGCAGGTCGCCGTGGATCCAGATCCGGCTCGTGCGGTCGTCCACGAACGAGTCGCGCTTGCGCGTCACGTCCGCGTAGAACAGGCACGCCGTGCCGCGGTAGAACGCGAACGGGTCGGCCGCCATCTTCCGGTACTTCACCCGGAAGGCGTGCGGGTCCGACTCCATGAGGTCGGCGAAGGCGTCCTCGAGGACGTCGATGATGCGCTGCTTGCGGGAGGCGGCCATGCGCCGATGCTACGTGCCACGGGCTCGTCGAAGGCCGACCCCGACGCTGTCAGAGCAGTCGGGCGGTGGCTCCGGCGAAGGTCGAGGCCCAGATGAAGTAGCCCACGAGGCCACCGAGGAGGGTCAGCGGGATTCTCATGACAGCCAGCCTCCGGGAGCACGGTTGCACCGGGGTGAACGGGCGGTGGCGCCCGCCGTACGGTCAGGAGATCAGTGAGGCGAACAGCCCGACGTACTGGATGAGGTGCCGGTCGCCGAGGTACTGGTCCATCACCCGCTCCCGCGCAGCCTGGCCGAGCTTGTCGGCGAACTCCTGGTCCTGGAGAACTCGCTCGAGGGCGTCGCCGTAGGCCGCGAGGTCGTGCGGGTCGTCGAGCAGCAGGCCGTGGACGCCGTCCTGGATCTGGTCCTGGATGCCGCCGATCGCCGACGCGATCACCGGCCGGGCCTTCCACATCGCCTCGGTGACGGTGAGCCCGAACCCCTCGACGATGCTCTTCTGGACGACGACCGAGGCGTGCCGCTGCAGGGCGTTGACGAGGTGGGCGTTCTCGTCGACGTCGTCCATGGGAAGGCTGACCAGGTGGACCCGCTCCTGCGCCTCGGCGGGGAGGCGCTCCCACCGGCTGACGCACTCGTCGAGCACGGCGGCGCCCTCCGGGTCGTCGGAGACCCCGGAGGTCTCGGGACCGACGAGGGCCAGGTGCGTGTCGGGAGGCAGTACGTCGAGCCGGTCGGTGAAGCCCTGCAGCACACCCGGCATGTCCTTGAGCCGGTCCCAGCGGCTGACCTGCACCACGAGACGAGCCTCGTGAGGGATCGCGCCGTGACCGTGCACCAGCCCCTGGTGGCGACGCACCTCTCCCCGGGAACCGTCGCGGCGGATGAAGGCGAGGTCACCGTCGAGCTGGGGCTGTCCGTTGACCAGGCCCGCGTGGGCCAGCGACCCACGGATCTGGGCCGGCGTCAGGTCGATGTTCTTGGCGCTGAACGGGTCGATGGACGGCGCGATGATCACGACCTTCTCGCGCGGCACCCAGTCCGGGACGTACTCCCGGCGGGAGAAGATGAACCCGTCGGCCTCCGCGATGAACTCCCGCAGGAACTCCCAGCCGATCGCGGCCAGCGCGTCGGGGGTGTCCCGTCCGATGTGACAGCGCCAGACCACGTGCGCGCCGTCCGCCCGCAGCCCCTCGACGAGTCCCGCGGTCTGCGGGTCGTGCAGCAGGACGATGTCACCGCGGTCCACGACCTGCTCGGCCATCGGCAGGTTGAAGGCCAGGACCCTCTTGTAGTGCTCCCTCTCGCGATGTCCGAGCTCCCCGCCGTCACCGGTCGAGCCGTGCAGGAAGTTGTGGAGGCGCTTGGTGATCTGGAAGAAGTCGTGGTCTCCGTCGAGGACCAGCCACCGGGTGTCGACGCCGGCGCCGCGGCCGTAGGCCAGCAGGGCCTGGAGCATCTCCGCCACGCCACCGCCCTTGCTCGTGGCGTTGATGTTCCACATCGTGCGGTCCGCCATGAGCGCACGTGCGAGCACGGCGTTGTCCTCGAGTCGCCTCACGCGCTCCGGCGATAGCAGTCGGGCGAGACGGTCGAGGGGGATCGGCTGGATCTCCACCTCACGCATGCTGGCCTCCTCGGTACGGCCTCTGCTCCAAGACTAGGCGGACGTCCCCCCAGAAACCGGCACTTCCGGGACGGAGAGCCCGCTGTCTTGCAGCTCGAGGGACGCGAGGCGTCGCACGACGTCGGGATCGCGGCGCCGCCAGGCCCCGGCCGGGTCGTCGCTGATCCGGGCCAGCCGGTGCAGCGGCTGGTTCGCCATCGCCCGGAGCGCGAACAGGTCGAGGTCGTCGCTGCTGTCGATGAACCGCCGCCCCGCGGTCGCCGTGCGGATGAAACGCCATCGCAGCGGAAGGTGGATGCCGAGCGCGATCAGGATCGGGATCGCCGCCACGGCCAGACCCAGCCAGAACGCGAGCGTCTGCACGGCCTCGACCTGCGCCTGGCCGGCCGCGGCGATGCGGTCGGCCGCTCCCCCGGCTCCGTCGAAGGGCGCGCGCACCTGGTCCCCGACCAGCGGCACCTCGCCGACGGTCCGCCCGGCGTCCCTCAGCTGATCGGCCAGGCCGCTGCCGGCGTCCGCGATCTGCTCCCCCGGCGCGGCGAGCGAGAGCGTGGCGTCGCGGACCATTCCGGCGACCTGCACCCAGACGTACACCCACACGATGATCAGCAGGTCACCGAGCATCTGCGCGGAGCGGCGGGCCGAGGAGTCGGCGTAGATCTTCATGACCCGGATACTTCCCCTTCCACGCCCTTTCACCCGGTTGCGACGTGCCGCCCGACCTCTCGCACCCGGCGTGTCCGACGTACCGGCGCACGCCCGAGCCGACCCGCGAGCGCATGTCCGAACCGCCGCGCGTGACCGGACGACGTGCAGCTCCCCCCTCCAGCAGCCGGAACCCGGCCCGAGATCCGGGAGCTGCCCGTTCTCCGATCCGGCCGTACCACGCCCCGCCCCTACTTCAGCTCGGCGGACGTCTTGCCGAGCAGGCGGCGCGCGACGATCAGCTGCTGGATCTGCTGGGTTCCCTCGAAGATGTCGAGGATCTTCGAGTCGCGGGCCCACTTCTCGAGCAGCTCGTGCTCGCTGAACCCGACGCTGCCGGCGAGCTCGACACAACGAAGCGTGATGTCGCTGCCGACCCGGCCGGCCTTGGCCTTGGCCATCGAGGCCTCGAGGGAGTTCGGCTTGCGGTTGTCGGCCATCCACGCCGCCTGCAGCGTGAGGAGGTAGGCGGCCTCCCAGTCCGACTCCATCTGCAGGAAGGTCGCAGCAGCCGCCGACTGGGTGTGCGCGGGGCGGTCGTAGTCGATCACCACACCGGCGTTCTCCAGCAGCTCCTTCGTGAGCTCGAGCGACGCGCGAGCACAGCCGACCGCCATCGCAGCGACCAGCGGCCGGGTGTTGTCGAAGGTCGCCATGGCGCCGGCGAAGCCCTGCTTGACGTCGATCTCCGGGCTGCCGAGGAGGTTCTCCTTCGGCACGCGGCAGTCCTCGAAGCGGATCGTCGCGGTGTCGGAGGAACGGATGCCGAGCTTGTGCTCGAGCCGCTCGACGGTCATGCCCGGCGTGCCCTTGGGCACCACGAACGACTTGATCGCGGCCCGGCCCAGGCTCTTGTCCAGCGTCGCCCAGACCACCACGGCGTCGCTGCGGTCCCCGGCGGTGACGAAGATCTTCTCCCCGTTGAGGACGTAGTGGTCACCGTCGAGGACCGCGGTGGTCTGGATGTTGGCGGAGTCGGACCCGGTGCCCGGCTCGGTGATCGCCATGCTGGCCCAGAGGCCGTCGAAGCGGGCGTGCTGCTCCTCGTCGGCGACCGAGGCGATCGCGGAGTTGCCCAGGCCCTGCCGGGGCATCGAGAGCAGTAGCCCGACGTCTCCCCAGCACATCTCCATGATGGAGAGCACCGAGGCGAGGTTGGACCCGTTCTTCGTGCCGCCGTCGGCCTCGTCCGTCGTACCCTCCTCGCGGCGCACGCCCGAGGCCCCGGCACCGCTGGCGGCACCGGACTCGCTGAGCCCGTCGATCATCGCGGCCAGCATGTCGAGCTCCTTGGGGTACTCGTGCTCGAGCTGGTCGTACTTGCGGGAGTTGGGGCGGAGCAGGTTCATGGCGACCTGGTGCGCCTGGCCGA
>DASTPU010000011.1:0-35085 GCA_035762105.1 Nocardioidaceae bacterium
CCGGCCTGGCGGCCCAGCCGCAGGCTGAGCAGACCCCACCGCGAACGATGCCTCGACGACTGAGACTGGACGCCGAGCTGGTACGTCGCGGCCTTGCCCGTTCACGCGAGCACGCCAACGAGCTGATCGCGGCCAAGCGGGTGAAGGTGTCCGGCGCGTTGGCCACCAAGGCCGCGACCGGGGTGACCACCGACGTCGCGCTCGTCGTCCTGGATGACCCCGACCACCCTGACTACGTCTCCCGCGGCGGGCACAAGCTCGCCGGGGCGCTCACGGCATTCGAGCCGCTGGGGCTCGTCGTCGAGGGGCGGCGCTGCCTGGACGCGGGCGCATCGACGGGCGGGTTCACCGACGTCCTCCTGCGTCACGGAGCGGCCGAGGTGGTCGCCGTCGACGTCGGCTACGGCCAGCTGGCCTGGAGCCTGCGGCAGGACCCGCGGGTGCAGGTCCACGACCGGACGAACGTCCGCGAGCTCACCACCGACCAGGTCGGCGGCCCCGTCGACCTGGTCGTCGGGGACCTTTCGTTCATCTCCCTGCTGCTCGTCCTCGACGCCCTGCTCGGGGTCACCAAGCCGGACGGCGACCTCGCCCTGATGGTCAAGCCGCAGTTCGAGGTGGGCAAGGACCGGGTCGGGAAGGGCGGCGTCGTCCGGGACCTCGCGCTGCGCACCGAGGCGGTCCGGTCGGTCGCGGATGCAGCAGCCGCGCGGGGCTGGGGTGCCCAGGCGGTGACCACCAGTCCGCTCCCTGGCCCCTCGGGCAACGTCGAGTTCTTCCTGTGGCTCCGGCACGGCCCGGCGGCGATCACCGCCGAGGACATCGAGCGCGAGGTCCGTCGTACCCCGGCAGCGTCGGTGGGTGATGAGAAGGTGGACCCGTGACTGCGACCGAGCCCCGCTGCATCTTCCTGCTCGCCCACACCGGGCGGGAGGACGCGCGCGAGGTGGCGCGGCAGTTCTGCAAGTCGCTGCGCCAGCACGGGCTGGCCGTGCGGCTCCTGCGGGAGGAGGCGGAGGAGCTCGGCCTCGACGACGTGGACACGGTCGAGTGCGACGAACGGTCCACCGCCGGGTGCGAGCTCGCCGTCGTGATCGGCGGAGACGGCACGATCCTGCGCGCGGCAGAGCTCACGCGCCACTCCGGGACGCCCTTGCTCGGCGTGAACCTCGGTCACGTCGGATTCCTGGCCGAGGCCGAGCACGACGACGTGGAGTTCACCATCGACGCGGTGGTGCACCGGCGCTACACCGCCGACGAGCGGTTGACCGTCGACGTCTCGGTCTTCCAGGGCGGCGAGCTGGTCGCCCGGACATGGGCGCTCAACGAGGCGAGCGTGGAGAAGGCCGCCCGCGAGCGGATGCTCGAGGTGGTCGTCGAGGTCGACGGGCGGCCGCTGTCGAGGTGGGGCTGCGACGGTGTGGTCTGCGCGACGCCGACCGGGTCCACCGCCTACAACTTCAGTGCCGGCGGGCCCATCGTGTGGCCGACCGTGGAGGCGCTGTTGATCGTGCCGATCAGCGCTCACGCGCTGTTCGCCCGGCCCATGGTCGTCGCTCCGACGTCGGTGCTCGCCGTCGAGGTGCTCGCCCGCAACGCCGGGTCGGGGGTGCTCTGGTGCGACGGCCGCCGCACCGTCGAGCTGCCGCCGGGTGCCCGGGTGGAGGTGCGCCGTGGGCGCAACCCGGTCCGCCTGGTGCGGCTGCACCAGGCGCCGTTCACCGACCGCCTGGTGGCGAAGTTCGGCCTGCCCGTCGAGGGCTGGCGAGGAGCCGCCGAGCGCCGCCGCCGGGACAACGGAGGCGACAGTGCTTGAGGAGCTGCGGATCACGTCCTTGGGCGTGATCGAGGAGTCGGTCCTTGAGGTCTCGCAGGGCCTGACCGTGATCACCGGTGAGACCGGGGCCGGCAAGACCATGGTGGTCACAGCGCTCGGCCTTCTCCTCGGCGGACGCGCCGACTCCGGCGCCGTGCGCAGTGGCGCTCGCGCAGCCAGGGTCGAGGGCGTGCTCAACGTCGAGCGAGCCGGGGACGCCCTGCGCAGCCTCGTCGAGGACCTCGGCGGCGAGATCGAGGACGGCCGCCTCCTGATCGCGCGCCAGATCTCGGCCGAGGGTCGCTCGCGGGCGTACGCCGGCGGGGTGGCCGTGCCGGCGTCCACGCTCTCCGAGCTCGTCGACCCGCTGGTCGCGGTCCACGGACAGTCCGACCAGCATCGCCTTCTCAAGCCGTCCGCACAGCGGCAGGCACTGGACAGCTTCGCGGGCGCCGCCACGCTGCGCGCCCGCGACAGGTACGCCGGGCTCTACCGGCGGTTGAAGGAGACCGAGGCGGAGCTCGACGAGGTCGTCAGGTCCGCACGGGAGCGTGCCCGCGAGGCCGACCTGCTGCGCTTCGGCCTCGAGGAGATCGAGGCGGTCGCCCCGGAGCCGGGGGAGGACGCCGCCCTGGCCGCGGAAGAGTCCCGGCTCGGGTTCGCCGACACCCTGCGCACCGCCGCCGTCTCGGCACGCGAGCAGCTGTCCTCCGAGGACGGCGCCCCGGACGCGCTGGCGGCGGTGGCCTCGGCCCGCAAGCTCCTCGACGGTGTGCGCGAGCACGATCCCGAGGTAGCGGGTCTGGCCGACCGGCTGGCCGAGGTCAGCTACCTGCTGTCCGACGTCGCGGCCGACGTCTCCTCCTACGCAGCCGGGGTCGACACCGACCCGGCACGGCTCGCCGCGGTGTCCGAGCGGCGGGCAGCGCTCACCGCGCTCACCCGCAAGTACGGCGAGACGATCGACGAGGTCCTCGCCTGGTCCGAGCAGAGCGCCGAGCGGCTGCTCACCCTCGACGACACCGAGGGACAGATCGCCAAGCTGACCGAGGAGCGTGATCGGCTCCGGGCCGAGCTCGCCGACGCCGGCGCGACACTCAGCGAGCTGCGGGCCAAGGCCGCCGTCAGGCTGGGCAGGACGGTCACGTCCGAGCTGGCGTCGCTGGCGATGCCCCACGCCACCTTGAGCGTGGCACTGGCCCAGACCGAGACGTCGGCCCCCGACGGCCTGGTGGTGGGGGAGCGGATACTCACCTTCACCGCATCGGGCCTCGACGAGGTCGAGATCCTGCTCGCCGCCAACAAAGGCGCCGACCCCCGGCCGCTCTCGCGCGGCGCGTCCGGCGGTGAGCTGTCGCGCGTCATGCTGGCGATCGAGGTGGCGCTCGCGGCGACCAACCCGGTGCCGACGTTCGTCTTCGACGAGGTCGACGCCGGCGTCGGAGGCAAGGCGGCCGTGGAGGTCGGGCGCAGGCTCGCGATGCTGGCGCGCCACGCCCAAGTGCTCGTTGTCACACACCTGCCCCAGGTCGCCGCGTTCGCCGACCAGCACCACGTGGTCCGCAAGAGCAGCGACGGCGTGGTGACCACGTCCGGCCTGGTCACGCTCGACGAGGCGGAGCGCGTGCGGGAGCTGTCCCGGATGCTGGCTGGCCTCGAGGACTCCGAGACCGCCATGGCCCACGCCCAGGAGCTCCTCGAGACGGCCCAGGAGTCCCGGACACCGACCCGCTGACCTGCGCCCGCCTGCCCGGAAGTGCCTGCATGCCGTGGCAGGATTGGCGCGCGATGAAGTTCCCCTCACGACAGAGACCTGATGCAGGGCTGCCCGGAACCACCGGCACGGTCCGCGTCGACCGGCGTACCAGCACGCTCGTGCGTCGGCTCAAGCCCGGCGACATCGCGGTGATCGACCACCTCGACCTCGACCGGGCCAACGCCGAGGCGCTGCTCGACCGCGGCGTGGTGGCCGTCGTGAACGCCTCGCCGTTCATCTCCGGGCGTTACCCGAACCTCGGCCCGGAGCTGCTCGCCCGGTCCGGTGTGGTGCTCGTCGACAACGTCGGCAGCGACGTGTTCGGCAAGCTGCACGACGGCGTCGAGGCCCGGATCGAGGGCGGCAGCCTGTACGTGAAGGGCGAAGAGGTCGTCGTCGGCGCCCAGCTGTCGGCCGACGACATCGCCACGATGATGGAGGAGGCCCGCGGAGGGCTCTCCACCCAGCTGCAGAGCTTCACGCACAACACCACCGAGTTCCTGCGCCGCGAGCAGGACCTCCTGCTCCACGGCCAGGGTGCCCCCGAGCTTCGCACGAAGATCGAGGGCCGGCCCGTGGTCGTGGTCGTCCGCGGCTACGACTACCGCGAGGACCTTCGCCGGATCAGGGGCTACATCCGCGAGCAGCGGCCGGTCCTGGTCGGCGTGGACGCCGGCGCCGACGCCCTGGTCGAGGCCGGTCACCGGCCGGACATCGTGGTCATCGGTGAGGCCGGGCTCGCGCCCGGGACGAGGTCGGGGGACATGGCCGCGGTGTCGGACAAGGCGCTGCGCGGCGCGAAGGAGGTGGTCCTGCACAGCGACCGCACCGGTCGTGCGATCGGGTCCGACCGCCTCGACCGTCTGGGCGTCCGGGCGCAGAACTTCTCGGCGTCCGGCACCAGCGAGGACGTCGCCCTGCTGCTGGCAGATCTCGCCGGCGCCTCGCTGATCGTCTCTGTCGGCACCCATGCCACGCTGACGGAGTTCCTCGACCGGCACCGTTCGGGGCTGGCGAGCACGTTCCTGACCCGGCTGCGGGTCGGGCCGAAGCTCGTCGATGCGAAGGGCGTGCCTCAGCTCTACTCCGGCCGGGTGCGCGTCTGGCACCTGCTCGCTGTCCTGCTCGCGGGGATCGTGGCGCTCCTGGTCGCCGTGGCGGGCACTCCCGTCGGGCAGGAATGGTGGGACACGGTGAAGACCTGGCTCGACGACGCAACCGACTGGTTCCAAGGACTCCTCTCTTGATCTCTTTCCGCTACCACATCGTCTCGATCGTCTCGGTCTTCCTCGCCCTCGCGGTCGGGGTCGCCCTCGGCGGCGGCCCGCTCAAGGGCGAGGTGGACAACACGCTCGTCGAGCAGGTCGAGGCCGACCGCAAGGCCAAGGCCGACCTGCGGGCTCAGATCGGCGCTCTGGGGGCGGCCAACGAGTTCACCGACGACTACGCCGCCGCAACGGCGCCCGACCTGATCGGTGGCGACCTCGACGGCAGGGCTGTCACCCTGCTCGTGCTCCCGGGTGCCGAGGAGGCCACCATCAGCTCCTTGACCGAGCTGGTCGAGGTCGCCGGAGGCAGCGTGGGCGGCACGATCCGCGCCGGCGAGGGCCTTCTGGACGTCGGCAACAAGCAGCTCGTCGACGAGCTCGGCAGCCAGCTGCTCGACGGGGTCAACGACGTGACGGTCCCGGAGGACGCCGGCACCTACGAACGGCTCGGCGCGATCCTGGCGCGGGCCGTGGCCACCGACGAGGACGGCGGGGCAACGGTCGACGACGCCGCGAACAGCATCCTCTCCGGCCTGAGCACCGCGGACCTGATGTCGCCCGCCGGGGACCTGGACCGGCGCGGGAGCCTCGTGCTCGTCGTCAGCGGTGCCGGTTCCGACGACCCCGACATGCGTGAGGCGGCCGGCGCCGTGGTGACCGCTCTCGTGGACGCCATGGACGATAGCACCGACGGCGTGGTCGTGGCCGGACCGATAGCCGCGGCCCGGCCGGGTGACGTCATCGACTCGGTCCGCCGCGAGGTGGTCACTGCGCGCGAGGTCTCGACCGTGGACACGCTCGACCGGGTGTCCGGCGAGGTGGTCTCGGTGATGGCGCTGGCGGAGCAGGCGGCCGGCGGTGCGGGGCACTACGGGTCCGTGGACGCGGCCGACGGTGTGATGCCGGCTGCGGGCGCGGCCGAGGAAGCGCCGGCCGACTGACGACGTCGGCGCGGCTTTCGTCGTCAGGCCCACCTTGTTGGTAGCCTAGAACCCCGTGGACGGTTGGTTCCCAACCGCCTCTTCGCTGATCGATCAGCGAGGTCCGGCACCGATACCACGGGAGTTGCCTTGGCCGCATCGCAGCCAACCAAGCACGTCTTCGTCACCGGAGGCGTCGCCTCCTCCCTCGGCAAGGGCCTCACCGCCTCGAGCCTGGGCAACCTGCTGAAGTCCCGTGGGCTCCGCGTGACCATGCAGAAGCTCGACCCCTACCTCAACGTCGACCCCGGGACGATGAACCCGTTCCAGCACGGCGAGGTGTTCGTCACCAACGACGGCGGCGAGACCGACCTCGACGTGGGCCACTACGAACGGTTCCTCGACGAGGACCTGAGCCAGAGCGCCAACGTCACGACCGGGCAGGTCTACTCCCGCGTGATCGCCAAGGAGCGCCGCGGTGACTACCTCGGCGACACGGTCCAGGTGATCCCGCACATCACCAACGAGATCAAGGACCGGATCCGCGCCATGGCAGGCCCCGACGTCGACGTGGTCATCACCGAGGTCGGTGGCACGGTCGGCGACATCGAGTCGCTGCCGTTCCTCGAGGCGGCCCGCCAGATCCGCCACGACGTCGGTCGCGACAACGTGTTCTTCCTGCACGTGTCGCTCGTGCCCTACATCGGCCCCTCCGGTGAGCTCAAGACCAAGCCGACCCAGCACTCGGTCGCCGCGCTGCGCTCCATCGGTATCCAGCCCGACGCGATCGTGGTCCGAGCGGACCGTGAGATCTCCACCTCGCTGAAGCGCAAGATCAGCCTCATGTGCGACGTCGACGAGGAGGCCGTGGTCGCCGCGGTGGACGCCCCGTCGATCTACGACATCCCGAAGGTGCTGCACAGCGAGGGCCTCGACGCCTACGTCGTACGCCGGTTGAACCTTCCGTTCCGGGACGTGGACTGGACGCGCTGGGACGACCTGCTGCGCCGGGTGCACCACCCCGCCGAGGAGGTCACCGTGGCCCTGGTCGGGAAGTACATCGACCTGCCCGACGCCTACCTCTCGGTCGCCGAGGCCCTGCGCGCCGGCGGGTTCGCCCACGAGGCGAAGGTGAACCTGCGCTGGGTCGCCTCCGACGACTGCGCGACCCAGGAGGGCGCCGCCAGGCACCTCGCCGACGTCGACGCGGTGTGCGTCCCCGGCGGCTTCGGGGTGCGCGGCATCGAGGGCAAGCTCGGCGCCCTGGAGTACACCCGGACGCACAAGATCCCCACGCTCGGGCTGTGCCTGGGCCTGCAGTGCATGGTGATCGAGTACGCCCGCCACGTCGCCGGCATCACGGACGCGAACTCCACCGAGTTCGACCCCGACTGCGAGTCCCCGGTCATCGCCACGATGGCCGAGCAGAAGGCGTTCGTCGAAGGCGAGGGCGACCTCGGCGGCACCATGCGGCTCGGCCTCTACCCGGCCCGTCTCAAGGACGGCTCCGTCGTGGCTGCTGCGTACGGCTCGTCGATGGTCGAGGAGCGGCACCGCCACCGCTACGAGGTCAACAACTCCTACCGCGACACCCTGGAGGGCGCCGGCCTGGTCTTCTCCGGCACGTCCCCGGACAACAGCCTCGTGGAGTTCGTCGAGCTGCCGGCCGAGGTTCACCCGTACTACGTCTCCACCCAGGCGCACCCCGAGCTCCGCTCCCGGCCGACCCGGCCGCACCCGCTGTTCGCCGGCCTGGTCGGAGCCGCCCTGGAGCGTCAGCGGGAGCTGCGGTTCCCGATCGACGAGAGCACGCTGCGGCGCCCCGCGGCCGAGGACGGCCACGTCGAGGAGCTCGTCAGCACCGGCCCCGCGGCCGACAAGGAGGGCTGAGCTGCCCACCGGGATCCCCGGGGACCGGCCCGAGTCGTGGCCGGTCCACGCCTCCGAGGACCTCTTCCGCGACGACTGGGTGATGGCGCTGCGCCGTGACGTGGTGTCGCGGCCCGGCCACGCCCACGAGCGCTTCGCGCGCCTCGTGCTCGAGCACCCCGGTGCCGTCATGGTCCTTGCCGTGGACGAGGACGAGCGTGCGCTGGTCCTGGAGCAGTACCGCCACCCGGCCGGGCGCCGGTTCCTGGAGCTGCCGGCCGGGCTCTGTGACGCCGAGGGGGAGGACCCGCTGGTCACCGCGCAGCGCGAGCTCCTGGAGGAGGCCGAGCTGGAGGCGGCGGTGTGGGAGCACCTGCTCACGACCCACCCGTCCCCCGGCATCAGCTCCGAGAGGATCGTGGTGTTCCTCGCCCGCGACCTCACCGCGGCCGACCGCGGGGACTTCGAGCCCGCCCACGAGGAGGCCGACATGACGCTGCGGTGGGTCCCCCTCGACGAGCTTGCGGACGCGGTACTCGAGCACCGGGCGACGGACGGGCCGCTGGCCCTCGCCGTCCTCGCCTACCTGCACCACCGACGCCGCCGAGAACGGCCCTGACGCGACGCACCCCTCCCCGTGAGCGTCCGCATGACGGAATACACTCGCCGCGTCACCCCGAAGACGTGGTGACAGTCACACGTGGAGAGGGAGTGCGCACCGTGAAGGTCGGCGTGCCGAAGGAAGTCAAGAACAACGAGTACCGGGTGGCGATCACACCCATCGGGGTGCACGAGCTGGCCCAGCACGGGCACGAGGTGTACGTCGAGAAGGGCGCCGGCGACGGCTCGCTGATCCACGACGAGGAGTACGTCGCAGCCGGCGCGACCATGCTCGACACCGCCGACGACGTGTGGGGCACCGCCGACATGGTGCTCAAGGTCAAGGAGCCCGTCGCCGAGGAGTACGCGCGGATGCGCGAGGGCCAGACCCTGTTCACCTACCTCCACCTCGCCGCCGACAAGGCGCTCACCGAGGAGCTGCGGGCCCGCCAGGTCACCTCGATCGCCTACGAGACCGTCCAGCTGCCGTCGGGCTCGCTGCCACTGCTCTACCCGATGTCCGAGGTCGCCGGCTGCCTCGCCCCGCAGGTGGGGGCGCACGCGCTGATGAAGGCCCAGGGCGGCCGCGGCGTGCTGATGGGCGGCGTCGGCGGCGTGGCCAACGCCAAGGTCGTGGTGATCGGTGCGGGCGTCGCGGGCCAGAACGCCGCCAACATCGCGCTCGGCATGGGTGCGGACGTGACCCTGCTCGACACCGACCTCGACAAGCTGCGGCTGTCGTTCTGGCGCTACAACAACCGCGTGCACGGGCTCGCCTCGTCGAGGCTGGCCATCCAGCAGCAGGTCATGGAGGCCGACCTCGTCATCGGCGCCGTGCTGATCCCGGGTGCCAAGGCGCCGAAGCTGGTGAGCAACGAGCTCGTCTCCCAGATGAAGCCGGGATCCGTGCTCGTCGACATCGCCGTCGACCAGGGTGGCTGCTTCGAGGACACGCGCCCCACCACGCACGCCGACCCGACGTTCTCGGTGCACCGCTCGATCTTCTACTGCGTCGCGAACATGCCCGGCGCCGTCCCCAACACCTCGACCTACGCCCTGACCAACGCCACGCTGCCCTACGCCGTGGCACTGGCCGACAAGGGCTGGCAGCAGGCGCTGCGCGACGACCACTCGCTCGCGCTGGGCCTCAACACCCATGCCGGCAAGGTCACCTACGCGCCCGTCGCCGAGGCGCACGGCATGGAGTGCGGGTCGCTCGAGGAGGCACTGGGCTGACCGGCACCGCTGCGGAGCAGGGTGCGCCCACCACGGGGCCCACCCCGCTCCAGCGTGCCCTGAGGACCTACCTCGACCACCTTCTCGTCGAGCGCGGCCTGGCGGACAACACGCTCAAGTCCTACCGCCGCGACCTGCGCCGCTACGTCGGGTACCTCGCCGACCAAGGCGTCGACGATCTCACCGAGGTGACCGAGGCCGCCGTGAGCGGCTTCCTCATGTCGCTGCGTGAGGGCGACACCGAGCACCAGCCGCTCAGCGCCGGCTCGGCCGCCCGGACCGTGGTCGCCGTGCGTGGCTTCCACAAGTTCGCGGTCCGTGAGGGCCTGACCCAGCAGGACCCGGCGGCCGCCGTACGACCGCCGGCCTCCGCGAAGCGGCTGCCGAAGGCGCTGCCGCTGTCGGACATCGAGGCGATCCTCGAGGCCGCGGGAGCGCCGGGGACGTCGCTGGCCCTGCGCGACCGTGCGCTGCTCGAGGTGCTGTACGGCACCGGCGCCCGGATCTCGGAGGCCGTCGGGCTCGACCTGGACGACCTCGACCGCGAGGAGGGCACCGTGCTGCTGCGCGGCAAGGGGTCCAAGGAGCGGATCGTTCCCGTGGGCTCCTTCGCGTGCGAGGCGGTGGAGGCCTACCTGGTCCGCGGCCGGCCGGACCTGTCCGGCGCCGGACGCGGCACACCCGCTCTGTTCCTCAACGCACGCGGGGGACGGCTCTCCCGGCAGAGCGCGTGGACGGTGCTGGCCAAGGCCGCGGAGCGCGCCGGGGTGACCGCCGAGGTGTCTCCGCACACCCTGCGGCACAGCTTCGCCACCCATCTCCTCGACGGTGGCGCCGACGTCCGCGTCGTCCAGGAGCTGCTCGGCCACGCCTCGGTGACGACAACCCAGGTCTACACGCTGGTGACCGTCGACAGCCTCCGCGAGGTCTACGCCACCGCCCACCCCCGGGCACTCGGCTGACCGGGACTCGTCCCCAGGTTTGTCCCCAGCGAAATGTCGACATGTGTACGGCGCGCCTGCGCTCTGCACAAGCTCGCCCCGGATTTACTGGGGCCGTACCCGCGTCGTGCGCCCCGTGTTGTCGTCGCACGACGCACCACATAGAGTCGCGGCGTTGCTGCGGCGAACCGATGTGTCGGCGAGTCGACAAACGCAGCGCAGACCTTGATACGGGAGGCACGAGCGTGAACGACTCGGTTGCATTCGGCATGAGGACCGGAGGAGCCAGCGCCCCGGAGATGCCTCCCATGATGGATCCACTTCCCCTAGGAGACACCGCGCGCGTGAGCGAGCCCCTGCCATTCCGCCACGAGGAGCCGTCCCTCGGGCCCACGGGGCGTCCGATGCCCGACCTCCCCGAGCCGCGGCCGAAGGCCAGGCACGGCAACGCCCGCGTGATCGCGATGTGCAACCAGAAGGGCGGCGTCGGCAAGACAACGACGACCATCAACCTCGGCGCGGCGCTCGCGGAGTACGGCCGCAAGGTGCTCCTGGTCGACTTCGACCCGCAGGGCTCGCTGTCGGTCGGCCTGGGGCTGAACCCGCACGAGATGGACGCCAGCGTCTACAACCTGCTCCTCGAGCCCGGCGTGCGGCTCGACGACGTCATCGTGCCCTCCGGGATCGAGGGCATGGACCTGCTGCCCTCCAACATCGACCTCTCCGCCGCCGAGGTGCAGCTGGTCCACGAGGTGGCCCGTGAGCAGACGCTGCAGCGCGTCCTCGGTCCCGCGATCGAGGACTACGACTACGTCCTGATCGACTGCCAGCCCTCGCTCGGCCTGCTGACCGTCAACGCGCTCACCGCCTCGGACGGCGTCATCGTCCCGCTGGAGTGCGAGTACTTCGCCCTGCGTGGCGTGGCCCTGCTCAAGACCACCATCGACAAGGTGCGCGAGCGGCTGAACCCCAAGCTCACGATCGACGGTGTTCTCGGCACCATGTACGACGGACGCACCCTCCACGGCCGTGAGGTCATGGAGCGCCTCGTCCAGGCCTGGGGCGACACCGTCTTCCACACCGTGATCCGCCGGACCGTGAAGTTCTCCGACTCCACGGTGGCCGGCGAGCCGATCACGACGTACGCCGGATCGTCTGCCGGGGCGCAGGCCTACCGGCAGCTCGCACGTGAGGTGCTCGCCCGTTGTCCCGAAGAGTGAGCCTGCCTGCGGCTGACGACCTCTTCCGGCCCACGGCGCCGGCTCCCGCCGAGCCCGAGTCCAAGCCCCCGGCAGCACGCGAGCAGGACCAGGGTCCGGCCGAGGCAGAGCACGGCCGTGGCCGCCGCGGGCGGCGCCCGAGCGGCCGCGTGCGCCACGACGAGAAGATGACGGTCTACGTGACGGCCGACGAGCTGCTCGACCTCGAGCACGCGCGCCTGCTGCTCAGGCGCGACCACGGGCTGGCCGTCGACCGCGGCCGGCTCGTGCGCGAGGCGGTGGCAATCGCGCTCGCCGACCTCGACGCCCGCGGCGAGGACAGCGTCATCGTGCAGCGCCTGAAGCAGGCATGACGGAGCACGCCGGGGTCGCAGTCGTCGAGAGTGAGGGGCAGGCGCCGTTCGCCGTCCGGCTCGACAACTTCGAGGGCCCGTTCGACCTGCTGCTGAGCCTCATCGCCAAGCACAAGCTCGACATCACCGAGGTCGCGCTGTCGAAGGTCACCGACGAGTTCATCGCCCACATCAAGGCGGCCGGGGAGGCGTGGGACCTCGAGCAGACCACCTCCTTCCTCCTCGTGGCCTCGACACTGCTCGACCTGAAGGCCGCCCGGCTGCTGCCCCAGGGCGACGTGGAGGACGAGGAGGACCTCGCCCTCCTGGAGGCCCGCGACCTGCTCTTCGCCCGGCTCCTGCAGTACCGCGCCTACAAGCAGGTCGCAGCTGTCCTCGCGACACGGATCGCGGGGGAGTCCCGGCGCTTCCCGCGGGCGGTCGGCCTCGAGGAGCGCTTCGCAGGCCTGCTGCCGGAGGTGCTGATCGGCCTCGGGCTGGAGGAGTTCGCGGCCCTCGCCGCCAAGGCGCTGGCACCCAAGCCGGTGCACGAGTTCTCGTTCTCCCACATCCACGCCCCGACGGTCAGCGTCAAGGAGCAGGCCACGATCGTGGTCGACCGGCTGCGGCGGTCCGGGACGCTGACCTTCCGGTCGCTCGCGGCCGACTCGCCCGACACCCTGACCACGGTGGCGCGGTTCCTGTCCCTCCTGGAGCTGTTCCGGGAGGGTGCGGTGTCCTTCGACCAGATGTCCCCGCTGGGGGAGCTCACGATCCGGTGGACCGGCTCGGAGGAGGGCGAGGTCGAGATCACCGACGAGTTCGACGGCACGGCTGCCGAGGACGAGGCTGCCTCGTCGGCCGACGATGGTGCGGACGGCGCGGACCCAGGTACGACGGAGGACACGGCACATGGTGAGGACGCCGATGCCGAACGCACGCGGCTGACCGTGGTTGCAGACGAGGACGAGGACACCAGCAGTGACTGAGCACGAGGGCCAGACGGAGCACGACGCCGTGGACACCGAGGCAACGACCCCGGCCGAGTTGGCCGCGCGCGAGGCGGTGGACAGCGTCGAGTCGACCGAAGCAGGTTCCGTGACGACGGCGGTCGAGCGTGCCGAGGGCGACGACTGGCAGACCCCCGAGGAGGTTGCGGACTCCCAGGAAGGTGAGGCCGATGCGCACGCCGGCGCACGCGAGGACGAGCCGGAGACGCTCGCGGTCCCGCTCGCAGAGCTGCGCCCGGCCCTCGAGGCCGTCCTCATGGTCGCCGACCAGCCGCTCGACCAGGTCACCCTGGCGAGCGCCGTCGGGTACCCGGTCACCGAGGTCGCCTCGGCGCTCAACGCCCTCGCCGAGGAGTACGCGGAGCAGGAGCGCGGTTTCGACCTGCGCAACGTCGCCGGGGGCTGGCGCTACTACACGCGCGAGGAGTACGCCCCGGTCGTGGAGAAGTTCGTCCTCGACGGCCAGCAGGCCAGGCTCACCCAGGCCGCGCTCGAGACGCTGGCCGTGGTCGCCTACAAGCAGCCGGTCAGCCGTGCCCGGGTGTCCGCCGTCCGCGGCGTGAACGTCGACGGCGTGATGCGCACCCTGCTCGCACGCGGACTCGTGGAGGAGTGCGGGCACGACGAGGAGACCAGCGCGATCCTCTACCGCACGACCAGCTACTTCCTCGAGCGGATCGGGGTCACCTCGATCGATGAGCTCCCCGAGCTCGCGCCGCTGCTGCCGGAGATGAGCGATCTCGACGAGTTCGACGAGCACCCGGCTGCGCCCGCCGAAGACCCGGTCGGTGCAGGCGCCGGGGCGGCATCGGACGGCCAGGCCGACCAGCCCGACCAGCCCGACCAGGCCGACCCCGCAGCCCAGGCCGACCAGGCAGCTCATCCCGGCCAGGGCGGACCGGAGCCGACGGCACCTGGCGGTGCCGTGGCGGAGCCGTGGGAGAGCCGGTGACCGACGGGCCCGAGCTCGACAAGGACGGCCTGATCCGGCTCCAGAAGCTGCTCGCCCAGTCCGGCGTCGCCAGCCGTCGCAAGTGCGAGGAGCTGATGCTCGAGGGGCACGTCGAGGTCGACGGCGAGGTCGTCACGCGCCTCGGCACGAAGGTCGACCCGCGCACCGCCGTGATCCGCGTCGACGGCAGGCGGTTGCCGCCGATCAGCCCGAACGTGTACCTCGTCCTCAACAAGCCACGCGGCGTGGTCTCCACGATGTCCGACCCGGAGGGCCGCCGGACCCTGTCGGAGTTCGTCGCGGACCGCCCCGAGCGGCTGTTCCATGTCGGTCGGCTCGACACCGACACGGAGGGCCTGATCCTGCTGACCAACGACGGCGACTTCGCACAGCGTGTCGCGCACCCGTCGTACGAGCTCGACAAGACCTATGTCGCCGAGGTGGCCGGGCAGGTCAGCAAGGCCACCGTGCGGGAGGTGCTCGACGGGGTGACCCTCGAGGACGGCCCGGTGGAGGTGTCGTCGTTCAAGGTGGTCTCGAGCCACGGCGGGAAGACGATCGTCGAGCTGGTGATCCACGAGGGCCGCAACCGGATCGTGCGCCGGCTGCTGGACCAGGTCGGCCACCCGGTGAAGCGGCTGACCCGCACGGCGATCGGACCGGTCCGGCTGAGCGGGCTGCGCAAGGGCGAGCTGCGTGAGCTGACACGCGACGAGCTGGGCACACTGCTGGACGCTGCGAAGCTCTGACCTGCCGAGCGACTAGGGTTGTGCCGGTCTCGGCGGGCCCGAAGCCCGCGGACGGGCCGAACCGACGAGGAGACGAGGCGTGGCAGTGCGGGCAGTGCGGGGAGCGACCCAGCTCGACGCGGACATCCGTGAGCACATGCTCGAGCGGGTCGCCGAGATGGTCACCGACGTCATGGAGGCCAACGACCTCGAGGTCGACGACTTCATCAGCGTGATCTTCACCGCGACGCCCGACCTTGTCTCGGAGTTCCCCGCGTACGCCGCGCGCCGGCTCGGCTTCGGTGACGTCCCCCTGATCTGCGCCCGCGAGCTCGCCGTCGAGGGCGCGATGCCGCGGGTCGTCCGGATGCTCGCGCACGTCGAGACCGACCTGTCCAAGAAGGACGTCACCCACGTCTACCTGCACGGCGCCGCCGCGCTGCGCAGCGACCTGACCAAGGTCCGCTCGGTACCGGACTCGGACCAGGAGTGATGGGCGAGGGTACGCCGGCCGGGCCGCTCACCGGCCCGGTCCTGGTGGTCGGCGCCGGTCTGCTCGGAACGTCCCTCGGTCTTGCCCTCGGACGACAGGGCATCGACGTGCTCCTGCGCGACGTGAGCCCGCAGAACGTCGAGATCGCGGCCAGCCTCGGTGCCGGGACCGCCGAGGACACAGCCTCCGGCGAGCCGCAGCTCGTGGTCGTCGCGGTGCCCCCGGACCACCTCGCCGACGAGATCGTCGACGCCCTCACCACGTCCGACGCCGTGGTCACCGACGTCGGCAGCGTCAAGGGTGCACCGCTCCGGGACGTCGCAGCCCGGGTGAGCCCCGACCGCCTGGCCAGGTACGTCGGCTCCCATCCGATGGCCGGCAGCGAGCGCTCGGGGCCGTTCGCGGCCTCGTCGGCGCTGTTCGACGGCCGGCCCTGGGCGCTGACCCCCCACCCCGGCGCCTCCCGCGAAGCGGTGGAGGTCGTCACCGCACTCGCCCATGCCTGTGGCGCCACGCCGGTGACCATGACGCCGGAGGAGCACGACGCGGCGGTCGCGCGTACGTCGCACCTGCCGCATCTGCTGGCCGCGCTGGTCGCGGGGCGGCTCACCGACGCGCCCGCGTCCCACCTCGCGCTGTCCGGGCAGGGCGTCCGGGACGTGACCCGGATCGCCGCCGGGGACCCGACCCTGTGGCAGCAGATCATCGCCGGGAACGCCGAGGCGGTGGCGGGCCTCCTCGCCGACGTCCGCGCGGACCTCGACGAGCTGCTGGACGCGGTCCGCAGTGACAGTCGGGCCCGCGTGGCCGCCCTCCTCGAGCGCGGCGTCGAGGGGCGCGCGGCCATCCCGGGCAAGCACGGCGGCCCGGCGCAGGCCACGGCGTGCGTCTACGTCGCAGTTCCCGACCACCCCGGAGAGCTCGCCCGGCTGCTCGGCGACGCCGGTCAGATCGGTGTCAACGTCGAGGACCTGCACATCGACCACGACCCCGGTCGCCCCGTCGGTCTCGTCGAGCTGACGGTCGCCGCGGACCGCGCCGACTTCCTGGTGGAGTCACTCGAGGCCAGGGGCTGGACCACGCACCGGTAGGCTTCGGCCGCGAAGCATCGGTCGAGCAGGACGGGAATCCCAGAGCGTTGAGCAACGTCGTCGTGGCGATGGACGGCCCTTCCGGGTCCGGCAAGTCGAGCACCTCTCGCGGGGTCGCCCGGAGGCTGGGTCTGCGCTACCTCGACACGGGCGCGATGTTCCGGGCGGTCACCTGGTGGATGCTGCAGCACGGCGTCGACGTCGACGACGCGGACGCCGTCGCCTCTCATGCGCACGACCCTGTACTGGTCTCCGGCACGGACCCCGACGCGCCGACGATCACCGTCGACGGGACCGACGTCGCGGGCCCGATCCGCTCGCCCGAGGTGACCGCGGCGGTCAGCGCCGTGAGCGCGGTGCCCGAGGTGCGTGCCCGGCTGCTCCAGGACCAGCGCGCGATCATCGGCGACGGCGGCATCGTGGTTGAGGGCCGTGACATCGGCACCGTGGTCGTCCCGGACGCTGCCGTGAAGGTGTACCTCACCGCCGACCCGGAGGCGCGGGCTGTGCGTCGTACCGCGGAGATGGCCGGCGCCGACGTGACCGCGACCCGGGAGGACCTGCTGCGGCGCGACCGCTACGACTCCGGACGCGCCGCCGCGCCGCTCGCGATGGCCGAGGGCGCCCACCACATCGACACGACGCCGTACACCCTCGACGAGGTCATCGAGCAGGTGGTGGCCCTCGTCGAGAAGGCCGCCTCCTCGTGAGCGGCCGTCCCCCCGGTCCGGCACACCTCGACCTGCCCCGCTCCGACCAGGCCGTCCACCCGCCGCACCGCCTGCTGGCGCTCCTGCGGCCGGCCGCCCGCGCGTGGTTCCGCCGCCGGTACGACGTGCGCGTGCACGGCGCGGAGCACCTCGAGCAGACCGGGCCGCACATCCTCGCGAGCAACCACATCGGCCTGCTCGACGGGCCGCTGCTCGGCGCGTTCGCGCCGCGGCCGGTGCACGCGCTGACGAAGAAGGAGATGTTCGAGGGACGCACGGGGTTGGCCCTGCGCGCCGTGGGGCAGATCCCGCTCTCGCGCCACGAGGTCGACCCGTCGGCGATGAAGGACTGCCTGCGGGTCCTCCGGGACGGGGGAGTGGTGGCGATCTACCCGGAAGGCACACGCGGCGCCGGCGAGTTCGGTCGGTTCCAGAACGGCGTGGCCTACCTCGCCCTGGCGACCGGTGCGCCCGTCGTACCCGTGGCCATGTTCGGCACCCGGGACGCCGGAGGGGACGTCGACTCGGTGCCCGGGCGGGGCGCACGATTCGACTTGGTGTTCGGGTGTCCGGTGTACTTGGAGCAGCAGCCCTGGCCGCGCAGCCAGGCGGAGGTGCGACGAGCGGCCGACGAGCTGCGGAAGACATTCGTCGACCACCTTGTTGAAGCAAGAAGTACCACCGGCCGGGACCTTCCCGGGCCGATCCCCGGGGTCACCGAGGAGCAGCTGCTCGAAGAGCTGCGCCGGGACCCCTCACGAGAGAGAAACGATGACCACTGAGCATGTCGAGCCCGTGACGGGCCCCGTCCCGGTGCTGGCCGTGGTCGGCCGCCCCAACGTCGGGAAGTCGACCCTGGTCAACCGCATCCTCGGCCGCCGTGAGGCGGTCGTCGAGGACGTCCCCGGCGTCACCCGCGACCGGGTGTCGTACGACGCCACCTGGAACGGTCGCGCGTTCACGGTCGTCGACACCGGCGGCTGGGACCCCGACGCTAGGGGCCTCGCCGAGCGGATCGCTGCCCAGGCGGAGGTCGCGGTGAGTGTCGCGGACGCGGTGATGTTCGTGGTCGACGCCACGGTCGGGATCACCGACGCCGACGAGGCCGTCGTGAAGATCCTGCGCAAGTCCGGCAAGCCGGTGGTGCTC
Source organism: Nocardioidaceae bacterium (assembly GCA_035762105.1). GTDB lineage: Bacteria > Actinomycetota > Actinomycetes > Propionibacteriales > Nocardioidaceae > Nocardioides_C. The sequence goes on from DASTPU010000011.1 coordinate 18,092, forward strand.
GCCGCGAACAAGGTCGACGACATGCGCGCCGAGGCCGAGGCCTACGGCCTGTGGAACCTCGGCCTGGGCGAGCCGTACCCGGTCTCCGCCCTGCACGGCCGCGGCTCGGGTGACCTGCTCGACGCGATCCTCGAGGCGCTGCCGGAGACCCCGCCGGAGTCGTTCGAGGAGGTCGGCGGCCCGCGCCGCGTGGCCATCGTCGGCAAGCCCAACGTCGGCAAGTCCTCGCTACTGAACAAGCTGGCCCGTGAGGACCGCGTGGTCGTCGACGACGCCGCCGGTACCACGGTCGACCCGGTCGACGAGCTGATCGACCTCGGCGGCCGGACCTGGCGCTTCATCGACACCGCCGGCATCCGCAAGCGGGTCAAGGAGGCCTCGGGCCACGAGTACTACGCGAGCCTGCGTACGAACACCGCCATCGAGCGGGCCGAGGTGGCCGTCCTGGTCGTCGATGCCTCGCAGCCGGTCTCCGAGCAGGACCTGCGGATCATCTCGACCGTCGCCGAGGCCGGCCGTGCGCTCGTGATCGCCTTCAACAAGTGGGACCTCGTCGACGAGGAGCGCCGCTACTACCTCGACCGCGAGATCGAGCGGGACCTCGTGCGCGTCCAGTGGGCACCGCGGGTGAACATCACTGCCCGCACCGGCTGGCACGTCGACAAGCTCGTGCCCGCGCTCGACGCCGCCCTGGCGGGCTGGGAGACCCGCGTCGGCACCGGCGCGCTCAACTCGTTCCTCGGCCGGCTGGTCGCGGAGCACCCGCACCCTGTGCGTGGCGGCAAGCAGCCCAAGGTCCTCTTCGGCACGCAGGCGTCCACGGCGCCGCCGACGTTCATCCTGTTCACCTCGGGCGTCCTCGAGGCCGGGTACCTCCGGTACATCGAGCGGCGTCTCCGTGAGGAGTTCGGGTTCGTAGGAACCCCGATCCACGTGCAGCAGCGGCCCCGCAAACGCGACAGGAAGTGACCGGTTTCGGACCGGTGACTCTGCTGGGGTAAGGTTCTCACCGCCCGCTCGTCGCGTGTCGACGCCGTGGGCATCGGGCTGTGGCGCAGTTTGGTAGCGCACTTGACTGGGGGTCAAGGGGTCGCAGGTTCAAATCCTGTCAGCCCGACCGATCAAACCGCCTCTGACCTGCGGAAACGCGGTGTCGGGGGCGGTTTGTGTTTTGAACTGTTCCGTGGTGCCGTTTAGTCAGGTATTCCGAGCGACACACGAGGGCTGACCTGCGCAAACGAGGGCCTATGCGGACTCTCCTGCGGTGGCTGTTGTTGGACGTTTACTGGTCGTAAACGCCCCCGAATTCGCCGCGCCGCGTCTCCCTTGGGGCGCTCCGGTGTGCTTCCCAGACTGGAGGTCGACAGGTTCGGCAGATCCTGGGCGTCTCCTCGGCGGTCCACACCGCCGAGCGCGCCAGCGACTCCGTCGATGCCCCGACCAGGTACCAGTTCCGCCGACAGAGCGGATGGCGGCGAAACCCCGGGCGTTCGACGGCGGAGAGGAGAAGGATGTCTCCCGGAACAATGCGACGGCTGAGTCGCGCGCCTACAGGTGCTGGACCGGCCTGGCGACGGCGTGCCGTCGCCGGTTGGTGGGAGGAGGGTGCATGTTCGACTCACCATCGCCTCGGAGTGAGGGCGGTGTCGTCCACCAGGTGAGGCTGGGGGGGACACATCCCGGTTCGACGTGGTCCAAGACGACTCGCTCGCGCCCTTGCGTGTCGGAGCACAGGGACCACCAGTGTGCTTCGAGGTTCCGGTCGAGGTCGCCGAGTCGGTCGTTCCCGCGCAGGTGTCGGTGCCGCCGATGGTGCGTTTCGGTGATCCCAACCTGAGAGCGGTCAAGGTCGAGAACATGATCTACGCTGGGCGGGTTTCGGGCTCCTCGCTGGAGGCGACGGTGTTCAGTTTCGGCACCGAGCAGGGCCCACAGGTCGGCATCTACTTCTTCGACCGAGACCTGATCATCTCCGTGGCCAGCACCCCTCCGGAACTGGCCCCGGGCGCCAGCCGCACCACGGTGAACCCGCCGGAAGGGCACGCCGATCTCACGGTGTTCGGCCCGCTTGACCCTGCCGTCGCGGTCGTCCTGCTGGAGGCGGAGGGGCGGCCGGTCGCCGCCGTGCGCCCACGGGCGCGGTTCACCTTGTTGGACTCGCTGAACCTTGGCGTTCCCTGGAATGCGGAAGTGCGTCTCGTGGGCTACGGCTCGACCGGCAACCTGATCAGCGAAGCATCGGTCCCACCGCTACGAAGAGAGGAGCCGATCCAACGAGGTGTCGATCCACCGATGGGCTGAGCGGAGATGAGTAGATCGCCGAGGGCGCGGAGTGAATGCCACTACCCAGGGATCAGTGCGTTCGATAGGCCCCGGGGGGACCGCGGCATGACTGCGCGTTGCTTCTGTAGCAGCCCGGGGCTGACAAGATGACGAGCATGACCATTCAAGCGGGCTGCCCGGACCAGCGGCGGTGACAGGTCTGTGACGCCACCTGCTCGCGGACGTGGACGTCGACAACTCACTCAACTGCGGTTCATGTCTGAAGAGGGCGCGGACTTCGCGCTGTGGGGCGACCAGGCCGAAGCCGTCGAGGACGAGCTCGACATCTCCGAAGATCTTCGCCGCCGTATGAAGGCGTGGGCCAAGGAGGACAGCGACCGCATGAGCGGCATGGCGCCGGCTTGGACCACGGAAGAACAACAGGATCGTGATCGGCGCGGCTATGAAATGAGCCAGGAGCTGCAAGCAGTTCTGGGTGAGACCTACTTCGTGACCTACATCTTCAACACAGGAGTGGTCCGGCGCGAGGTCATGGGGTCCGGATCCTGAGGATTGGCGCACCCGCCGCGTTTACCCTTCACGGCTGGATCAGCGGAAGGTGGCGGCTCAGGGGGCAACCTCGCTTGAGGCATTCTGGCGAAGGCGTCGGTAGGCGTAGAGCAGACCTTGATGGAGCAGAACGCCGACACCTGCATTGGCCACGGCGAGTACGCCCGCCTCTATCAGACCCGAGTTGACGGCGACGACATCGGTTGCCACGAGGAGCACAGGCCACCCGAACGCGGCCACGGCCAGTGTGATGGACCACCATCGCCCGAAGATGGCACCGAAGAGAATCATCGTGGGGATCATCTCGGCCCCCTTACGCTGCCAATCTACGCCCAGCGATCGCGGCTCGTAGGAAGCTTCGAAGGGCGGACCGCGCTTTACCTGTCGGCGGCATGTGCGGATGGCCGCAGCGCACGCTATCTGCGGCTAGATGCGGACGTTGCTCTTGACCTCCACTGCTGACTGTCGCGACCTACGCTATGGGTGGCGCCAATAGGGCACCTTCGACGTGAGATCGACCAGCTCGGTGTCGAGGACGTCGTCCGCCATGAGCTCCTCAAGGAGCTCGGCGCTACCTGCGACACCGGTCCAGGGAACATCGATCTCGCTGGCCACGAACCATGAACGGTCGGAGGGCCACATGAGATTGGGGCTGTTGATCGGTCGGGGGTGACCGGGGGCTAGGTCTGCGGCGCCTCACCGGCCCGCCTCATCGAGTGGCCCGCGGAAGAGCAGGTAGCTCCGATTCGGGATCTCGACTCGAGGGCCGTTCAGGAACTCGGCTGGAAACGCAGGTGGTACGTCCGGTTGAATCGCCCCGGGTCTGATGGAGGCTCTCAATCCATGGAGGATGAGAGTCATGTCAGCACCCAGGAAGTACGGCGACGAGCTGCGTGAGCGGGCCACGAGAATGGCCGTTGAGCTCCGGCAGGACCCTGCCACGAAGCCAGGCGCGATCAAGCGCGTTGCCGACCAGCTGGGCATGCATCCAGAAACGTTGCGGAACTGGGTTCGTCAGGCCGAGATCGACGGCGGCGTCCGGCCCGGCACGACCACCGATGACACCAAGCGGCTGGCCGAGCTGGAGCGAGAGAACCGCGAGCTCAAGCGCGCCAACGAGATCCTGCGGACCGCGTCTGCGTTTTTCGCGGCAGCGGAGCTCGACCGCAAACTGAAGTGACCGTGGCCTACATCGACGCCCACAAGGACCGGGTCGTCGAGGGCCGCCGGCTTGGGTGTCGAGCCGATCATCACCGCCCTGCGCAGCGCAGGGGTGGGGATCGCCCTGAGCACCTACTACGCCGCGAAGGACCGGGCGCCCTCGGCACGGGCGGTCCGCGATGCCGAGCTGGTGCCGGAGATCCGCAGGGTCCACAAGGACAACATCGGTGTCTACGGCGCGAAGAAGGTCTGGGCGCAGCTCAACCGCGAAGGAGTTCAGGTGGCTCGGTGCACCGTGGAGCGGTTGATGAAGGCCGAGGCGCTGTGCGGGATCCGACGGGAGAAGACCCGCAAGACCACGCTCGGCGAGGGCGCTGAGACCGAACGACCTGCGGACCTGGCCGATCGGCAGTTCGTTGCAGATGCACCGAACCAGCTGTGGGTGGCGGACCTGACCTATGTCCGCACGCACGCCGGCTGGGTCTACGTCGCGTTCATCCTCGATGTGTTCTCCCGGATGGTCACCGGCTGGCAGGTGTCCACTTTACTGCGCACCGACCTGGCCCAGGACATGGGGCTGTGGTCCCGGAAGCGAGCCGGCCAAGACGTCGCCGGCCTGACCAATCACTCGGACAGAGGCGTTCAATATCGCGCGATTCGCTACACCGAGCGGCTCGCCGAGGCAGACGCCGTCGCATCAGTCGGGTCCAAGGGCGATAGCTACGACAACGCGATGGCTGAGGCGTTCAACTCGCTGTTCAAAGCCGAGTGCATCCGCAACCCGGTCATGCGCCCTCCACGGCGGTTGGAAGTCCGTCGGCGACGTCGAGATCGCTGTCGCCGAGTACGTCGACTGGTTCAACCACAGGCGCGTCCACGGCGAGATCGGGCTCGTTCCGCCGGCAGAGTTCGAGGCCAACTACTGGGCCAGCATCACGCCCGAGCACTACCCTGTAACGCCCGTCCCCGCCGGGGCCGCATCCAAGTAACCGAGCCTCCACGAAACCCGGGGCGATTCAACCCGGGGCCCGGCTCCGGGTTGGCCACAGCCACTCCTTGGCCACCCAGCCGCCCGCGAGCACGAAGACAGCACCGAGCGCGATGAAGGCATAGCCCGAGAGTGCGGTCTTCGGGGGCCCGAGGAACTGCCAGACACCGAACATGACAGTCGCGGCGGTGGCACCGATGGCGGCGGGCAGCAGCCGGTATCCGGCGGCCGCGCCCCGCCGAGCGTGCAGTTCGTCGTCCCCGGGATCCCGGAGGGTGAACCGCACAGCAGGTGACGCACCGCCTCCATGCCGACGAGAGAGCATGGTTCTCCGCGCACATGCGGAAGCGTGAAAGTTCAACAGGCCGGGACTTTTGACCCGTGCTGATGCCGACGGGTCGCGCCTAGCTTCGGAGCCAGATCCGATCCAGACACCGGCGACTGCTCCCGCACCCGGTCGCCGACCCTCAGCGGCTCGGGTCTCCTGCTGGCACCGCCCCCGAGCTGTCGACGACATCCCGCCCGGGGGCGGTGTCATCCCCATCCATCGTCCAGATGCCCACCGCAGCGCACCCTGTCTGCGGCTCCGGATGTTGCGCGCCAGGGCGAGAAGTCGCCCGGTGCGCGCGGCTGGCCTCGACCGCAGACGCCGGGCCCGCGCGGGCCTATGCTCCGAGACATGGTGGACGTCGGCGGCGCGAGCGTCCTGGGGAGCGTGATCGCCGCAGCCGAGGCGGCCTCCCCCGTGGAGGCGGTGGAGTCGGTGACCCGCGAGCTGGGCCGGGCTCTCGAGGCGCCGGAGGTGTCCTTCCTGATCGCCGACCTGTCCGGGCGTGCACTCGTGCGGCTCGCCCACGTCCCGCTGCGGCCCGAGGCGGGCAGCCCACCGCCACAGGCGAAGGGCGAGCGGCAGGACGCCGAGGAGTCCGCGACCGTGCTGCCCTTCGACGGCGGGGCGGAGGAGCAGGTGATCCGCGTCCAGCAGGTGCAGGTCTTGGAACCCGAGCACCAGGACGGGGGAGCGAAGCGAGCCGGCCACTGGCGTGTGCTTGCTCCGGTCACGGAGCGCGGTGAGGCCATCGGGCTCCTGGAGCTGTTCCTGCCGAGCGAGCCGGGCGCGGAGACGGTCGCCGAGGTCGCGCAGCTCGCACACCTGCTCGCCTTCGTGGTGATCGCCAACCGCCGCCATCCCGACCTCTACGAGTGGGGTCAGCGCACCCGGCCCTTGAGCTTGTCCGCGGAGATCCAACACCGGCTCCTCGCCGGGCCCCAGACCTGCGAGGCCGGGGCCTTCACGCTCGCCGGCTGGCTGGAGCCGGCGGCCGCGATCGCCGGCGACACGTTCGACTTCAGCCTTGCCCGCGACGAGCTCCACCTGCCGATCACCGACGCCAGGGGAACCCTGCGTCGTAGGCAGTGTCTTCCGAAACCGAGATGTGTTCTGGCGGGCGGCCTTGGGTCGACCGCGATACGCCGAGGCAGCAAGGGAGAGAGACGATGACCGGACCGCAAGGCAGCAGTGATCACCCGGTGATCCCGGACGGACCACGGCGGCCGGCCGTCTTGTTGTTCGACGTCAACGAGACGCTGTCGGACATGTCGCCGATGGCCGGCCGGTTCGAGGACGTCGGCGCCCCCGGACAGCTGGCGAAGACCTGGTTCGCCGGCCTGCTCCGCGACGGCTTCGCCCTGACGGTCGCCGGTGTCTCCGAACCCTTCGCCCGGATCGGCGAGGAGGCCCTGCGCACCAGCCTCGACGGTCTTCGGTTGTCGATGAGCCTCGACGACGCGGTCGTTCACATCATGGGTGGCTTCGGCGAGCTGGGTGTCCACGACGACGTACCCGACGGCGTCCGCGCGCTCAGCGAGCTCGGGATCCGGCTGGTCACCTTGAGCAACGGCTCGGCATCGGTCGCGCAGAGGCTGCTGGAGGAGGCTGGCCTGCGCGACCAGTTCGAGCAGTTGCTGTCCGTCGAGGGGGCGGGGATCTGGAAGCCCGCGGCCGGCGCCTACGCCTACGCCCTCGACCGGTGCGGCGTGGAGCCGATGGACGCCATGCTGGTGGCGGTCCACCCTTGGGACACCGACGGCGCCGCGCGGACCGGTGTGGGCAGTGTCTGGGTCAACCGTGGCGGCGCCACGTACCCGGGGTACTTCACGTCTCCGGACCTGGAGGCCACGTCGCTGGTCGACCTCGCCGAGCAGCTGCGCTGAGGGAAGTTCACACTCGCGGAGCCGGCAGACCGGCCGGGCGCGGGCTCAGGGCGGCCCGCACCCGGACCGGGGCTCACAGAGGAGGTGCCGCGGGCAGGTCGAGGTCGGTCTGCACGTAGTGGTTGAGGTAGTTCGTGAACAGAGTGAGGGTCACATGCACCGACAGTTCGAGCGCAGTGCCAGGACTTCCCCGATCCGACAGCCGGTGGTGAGCATCAGATCGGTGACGTCGGCCATGACGATCGGGGGCTGGGGCCGGGACGGTGGCTGGTCGCCCAGCGCCGAACGGCGGCTCTGATCTGGGCGAGCTGCTCAGCACGTAGGGCCTTCGTCTCTCTCTTAGGTCTATGGGACTTTGCTCGTGGAGCGCCCGGGGTTGACCGGCAGAGCGTCGTGACGAAGCGCGCGCAGGCCGTCCAGCGCGGGGCGGACGACCTTCTCGAGTAATGCGGCGGTACTCCCTGATCGTGCTGGCCTCGATGCGCTGCTCACTGTCGAGGCGGCCGCCGTACCAGAAGGGACTGCTTCCCGGGACGGCGCTGAGTCAGTGTGCGGGTAGTAGTACCCGGAACCGGCATCCATTCGCCTCGTTGGCGACCGCGACCTGACCTGAGTGTGCCTCGATGATGCCGCGTACGATGGCGAGGCCGAGGCCGGCGCCGGGGCCGCCTGGCGCTCTGTCAGGACTGCGTGCGGGTCTTCCTTGCCAGCCGATCTCGAAGACACGGGCGGCGTCCTCGTCGCTGATCCCGCCGCAGCCGTCGAGGACGCTGAGCTCAACCCCGTCGGGGACTGCGCGTCCCTCGACCCAGACCGTCCCGTCGGCCGGGGTGTGTCTGATGGCGTTCATGAGCAGGTTGGAGATCACGCGCGAGAGCTCGCCGGGGTCGGCGAGGACCTCCAGCCCGTGTTCGACGTAACCGTCGAGTCGGACCTGCCGTTCGCGGGCGACCGGGTCGGCTCCCGCTAGCGTCTCGCTGACGAGGTCCTCGAGAGCCACCGGCTGGAGAGCGAGCTCGAGGACGCCGGCGTGGATCCGGGACAGCTCGAAGAGGTCATCGACCATGCGGACCATCCGGTCCACTTCGTGGCGCATCTGCGCGTGGTAACTAGCGGGGTCCTCGGCAAGACCGTCCTCGAGTGACTCGGTCATCGCCCGCAGGCCGGCCAGCGGGGTGCGCAAGTCGTGCGAGACCCAGGAGACCAGCTCACGCCGGCTCTGCTCCAGCCGCATCTCGCGCTCGCGTGACTCCTGCAGCCGCCGGCTGGTGCGCGCCAGCTCTTGGGAGAGTTCGCGAAGCTCGGCGGGACCGGTGTCGGGCACCACGAACTCACCGCTCTCACCGAACCGTCGCGCCTCGTCGCGCAGCCGCAGGGACGTGGTCGAGATCACTGTTCCGACAGCGATGGCGAAGACGAGTCCGACGATGCCCGCGACCAGCGACCCGAGCAACATCACCTGCAGGTCATGGCTGGAGATGAACATCGCCCGGGCGGTCCCGAGCATGGCGGCCAGTAAGGCGAGCAGGGCTACGATCGCCACCGCGGCGCTGAGGAGACGCAGCGACTGGCCCCGCAGGAGCCGGATGAACAACAGGCCGACCAGGCCGACGCCACCGGACCAAGCTGCGGCGATGAGGACGATCTGGACCTGGTCGCCGGTCACGGGGACTCCCACCGGTAGCCGACGCCCCACACCGTGACCAGCCGGGCTGGGCTGGTCGGGTCCGGCTCAACCTTCTCCCGCAGACGACGCACGTGCACGGTGACCGTGGTCTGGTCACCGAAGGACCATCCCCAGACCTGCTGCAGCAGCTCCTCTCGCGAGAACGCCCTCCCCGGGTGTGCGACCAAGAACCGGAGCAGGTCGAACTCGCGGACCGTCAATGCAAGTTCGGTCCCGTCGCGGTAGACCGCGTGCCGATCACCGTCGATGACGAGGTCGCCGTCGACGAGCGGGCCGGCGCCGTCGGCGTGCTCCCGCTCACCGACGCGACGCAGCACCGAGTCCACCCGCAGCGCGAGCTCCCGAGGGCTGAACGGCTTGGTGACATAGTCGTCGGCGCCGTGCTCGAGGCCCACGACCCGGTCGGTCTCCGACCCGAGGGCGGTCAGCATGATCACGGGGACGTCGCCTGCCTGACGCAGCCGACGGCAGACCTCCAACCCGTCGATGCCGGGCAGCATCAGGTCGAGCACGACCAGGTCCGCCCGGGCGGTTCCCATCTGCTCCAGCGCCTGCTCGCCATCGGCTGCCTCCGCGACCTCGTGGCCGTGGGCGCGGACGTAGGAGACGACGACCTCTCGCACCGTGGGGTCGTCGTCGACGACCAGCACCCGGGCCACCTTCACGCCTCCTGTTCCGCGAGGCGACGGCGATAGACCGCCCGCACCTGGACCAAGGCTAGTGCTCTCACCGCAACGCAACGACAGGTTTGGAGGGACTACTGGCTGGCCGGAACCCGGTTCACGGTGCAGACGAACCGCCTCAAGACGGTGCCGGTGTCGACGGCCGTGCCCGCATCGAAGGCGAGCCCGAGCTCGGTCGTGGAGTCGATGACCCCGTTCCCGTTCGTGTCCCCGGCGGCCACGGCCGCGTCGTACCCCGCGGGGAAGGCGAGCTCGTGGACGGCCCAACGGCCACCGTTGTAGTCGGTGTCACCCGGCTTGGACTCCGCGACGTTGAGCTGCTCGCCGCCGAAGGCGTAGATCGCGTCGTACGTCGAGGCCGGCGCGCCGGTCCCGGACAGGTCGGTGGGGGTCGCCACCGTGCGGTAGAGCGACCCGTCGATCCAGAACGCCGGGCCACTGACACCAGCGTACGCCGGAGCGGCCACGGCAAGGGCTGCGAAGGCGAGGAACGGAGCGGTGTTGCGGATACGGAACATGGTGACCTCCTGCTGTGCTGCCGACGCCGTTCGTCGGCTGTATCCAGCGAACCGTTCCTCAGCGTTTGATCCCATGACGGGAGCATTAGGAAACCCTTACAAGACGCTTACGCGACCGCCCGAGCCAGGCGCACGCGGCGCTCGACGCGTGCCCGTCCTCCGTGGCGACATGCGAAGTGCAGCCACCACGGTCGACCGGACTGGCCAGGGGGTCGGCCCTGAGCGCCGCCCTCGTCCATGTCGGCGTGTCCTTGGCTGCGGCGGTGGTCGCATTGCCGCTCGTGGGGGAGCAGGCAGTGGAACGGGTGACTGTCCGCGATGCGATCGGGCCATTCCCGGTGGACTGTCCCTGTGCCGGCAGGGACAGTCCACCTGCACGAGCTCGACGGCCAGCGGGTCTTGTGGAGCACCGACGACGGTCAGATGACCTGGACAGTGGTTGACCAGCTCGACACCACCGGTGGCGTCGACAAGAACTCGACATTCAACCGACTGAGCACTCGGATCTCGGTTCCACTGAAGCCGATGGCCTGGCGACTCGGCGATCCGACTCATTGCCGCGTGCAGGCCATGGGGCCGTGCATCTACGCGTATGGGCATGGCGGCCGCGCACCACGACCACTGGACAGTGGGCGTGGTGGACACAGTGCTGGCTCACCGAACCGAGTAACCGGTCGCGGAACTCGCCATGACCGCGCTGTCCGAGGACGAGAAGACTGCGCTGCTCCGACGCGGCGAGCAGCGCGGCAGCCGGGGGGGCGTGCTGAACTCGCAGACCGGCCTGGACGTCAGGCGCCAAATCACGGTCCCGGGGAGGGACGGGAGGCCACGGCCCTGGCCACTCGACATTCCTGCTGATCGTCGACGGCCGGAATGTCGGAAGACGGCCCGGGCTGCTCTGCCGTTCACCGACGCCGACACCGACACCAATTGCGTCGCCCACGGTTGGTGGTCGGGGTCCTTCACCGAGCCAATTGTGGTCCGGCAGCTGCGCGGAAATACCCATCAACCGGCGCTGACGAATGGGTATCGCGTCCGAAGCGGTCCTGGTGCTGTGTTCCTAGCGTCTTCTGCATGACGACCCAGAGCGCGACGGACGAGGCGACGGCCGCTTTCCGGTATGCGCAGCAGCGGGTTCTCGACCGCTACCGGGTGCCGGCACAGTCCCGATTCGTCGAGGTCCCCTCGATCAGAGGGAGGGCCCAGGTGCTCGTGACGGGGGAGGGGTCGCCGCTGCCGATGGTCATCGGCGGCGCGATCCCGGCGGTCTTCTGGGCGCCGTTGATGGCGGAGCTCTCAGGTCACACGCTCTACGCAATCGAACTGCCCGGCAACGGCCTCACCGACCCTGCTCACTACCACCACACCACGTTCCGGCGCACCGCTGTCGCCTACCTGGCCGACATCCTTGACGCGCTCGACATCGGCCCGGGGCCGCTCGTGACCCAGTCGATGGGCTCGTTGTGGACCACCTGGCTGGCCTGGGAGCAGCCGGGGCGGGTGCGCTCGCAGGTGATGATTGGCTGCCCGGCGTTCTTCCCGGAGACCTCCGCCATCCTGCCGTGGCGGCTGGTGTCGATCCCCGCCTTGGGCAACCTGCTGGTGTCCTTGCAGAGGCCCTCGGTCAAGGGAGCCGACCAGATCATCCGCATGGTCGGCGAGGACCCGGCCGGCCTCGACGAGATCCGCGACGTCCTGGTCGCCGGTCAGCGGATGCCGCATCGGCGCCAGGACCTCGTCGAGCTGATGCGCTCGGTCATGAGCTGGACCAGGCCGCGGCCCGAGGTCGCGGTGACGGCTGACCTACTGCGAACGATCACGCACCCGGTGCGGCTCATCTGGGGGGAGCAGGACGGGTTCGGGTCGCCCGAAGCTGGACGGCGGGCCGTGGAGCACATGCCAGACGCCGAACTGCACGTCGTGCCCGGTGGCCACGTTCCCTGGCTGCACCGGGCAGGGCAGGTCGCCGCGCTCACCCACGAGTTCCTCGACACACATTGATCACTACCGCCCATCACCGGAGGAGATTCAGATGGCCACACAGCACATCGAGACCCTGATCATCGGCGCGGGCCAGGCCGGCCTCGCCACGGCGTACCACCTGCAGCGCGCGGGCCGGGAGTGCCTGGTGGTCGATGCCAACGAGCGGATCGGCGACAACTGGCGCTGCCACTACGACTCGCTCAGGCTGTACTCGCCGGTGAAGTACGACGGTCTGCCGGGCATGGACTTCCCAGGCGAACCGTGGCACTTCCCTGGCAAGGACGAGGTCGCCGGGTTCCTCGAGGCCTACGCGATCGAGCATGAACTGCCGGTCCGGCTGCGGACGAAGGTCGATCGTCTCGTGGTATGTGAGGACGCTGGGTTCACCGCGCAATTCGGAGCCGACGTCCTCGAGTGCGACAACGTGGTGCTCGCCACCGGCACGTTCGGGCGCACCCCGCGAGTGCCGGAGGTCGCGTCGCGGCTCGATTCCCGGATCCGGCAGCTCCACTCCTCGGCGTACAAGAACCCCGCGCAGCTGCAGCCCGGGGCCACCCTGGTCGTCGGCGCCTCGCACTCCGGCTACGACATCGCCCTTGAGGTGGCCGCTGACCGGCCCACGATCCTGGTTGGACCCGACCGCGGGAACATCCCGCTCGAGTGGGACACCCGGAAGTTCAAGATGGCGCTCCCGATCGTCGTCTTCATGTGGAAGCACGTGCTGACCCGACGCACCCCCATGGGTCGCAAGGAGATGGGAAAGGTGCGCCACGAGGGCGGCCCAACCACCCGGGTGAAGGCTCACCACCTCGCCGAGCGAGGCGTCGATCGGTTCCAGGAGAAGGTCACCGACGCCTCCGCCACCGGAGCCCCGGTGCTGGAGGACGGCCGGGTCCTCGACGTGAGCAACGTCATCTGGGCCACCGGCTTCCGCCGCGACCTCAGCTGGATCGACCCCCCGCTCTCGATGGACGACGGCTGGCCGGTGGAGTACCGCGGCGTCGTCGAGTCGACACCGGGCCTGTTCTTCTGCGGGCTGTCCTTCCAGTACGCGTTCGGGTCGATGGTTCTTCCCGGCGTCGGGCGCGACGCGGCCTATGTCGCGAAGAAGATCGGTGAGCGCAGCGGGGCGAAGACCCCGGCGGCGGTCTGATCGGCAGGCAGCGACATGGCCTCCCGGCACATTGAGACCCTCATCATCGGAGCCAGGCAGGCAGGCCTCGCGACCGGGTATGAGTTCCAGCGGCGGGCCAGGAACTGCTGATCGTGGACGGCGTCGAGCGGGTGATCGGCAGCGCGCCGTACGCCGTGCTCTGGGAGGAAGGCTCGACGGCGTGGTCGCCAGCGCGTTGATCGTGTTCGCCCCCGCCAGCCTGGTGCCCATCGGTGCGGTCCAGTTGTATGTGCATGTCCGCCGCTGCCCGGCTGGCCTTGCTGAAGCTGGCCATCGGTATGTGGGGGCGGACGAAAACCCCGGGGTCGTGAAGCGTATCGGTCCGGCGCCGTCGTCAGTATCGTCGCTGGGGTGGGCGTGATCCAGGATCTACGACGCGCGCGCGAGGCCTACGAGCGGCGGGAGTGGGTGTCGGCCTACCAGGCGCTGTCGGGCCTGGCCGACACCGAGCTCGAGCCCGACGACTTCGTGGCGCTGGCGACCGCCGCATTCCTGCTCGGTCGCACCAACGACGTGGTGCAGGCCCTGCAGCGGGCCTACCAGGCCAAACTCGACCTGGACGACGTGCCCGGCGCGGTGCGCGTTGCATACTGGCTGACTGCCACGCTCTGGGGCGCCGGCGAGGTCGCGGTCGGCAACGGCTGGCTCTCGAAGGGCCAGCGCCTGCTCGACGACCTCGGCGAAGACGTCGTGGAGCGGGGTTACCTGCAGGAACGCGTCACGCTCGGTCACATCATGAAGGGCGAGCTCCCCGACGCCCTGCAGGCGGCACCGAAGGTCACCGAGTACGGCCGACGCTTTGGCGACCAGGATCTGCTAGCGATGGGCCTCCACATGCAAGGCCGGCTCTCCATCTTCTCCGGGCACGTCGCCGATGGGCTGCGCCTACTCGACGAGGCAATGATCTCGGTCGTGGCTGGCGAGGTGTCGCCGATCTTCTCCGGGATCGTCTACTGCTCGTCGATCGAAGCCTGCCAGGAGATCTCAGACTTCGGCAGGGCAGGCCAGTGGACACACGCCCTCACGAACTGGTGCGACGCGCAGCCTGGCCTCGTCGCGTTCACCGGTCAGTGCGCCGTCCACCGAGGACAGCTAATGAAGCTGCACGGCGCCTTCGAAGAAGCCATCACCGAGCTCCACCACGCGGCGGCGCGGTATGCAGAGTCCGGAGGAGGACCGGCGGTCGCGCTGGCGTACTACGAGCGGGCCGAGGTACATCGGCTGCGCGGCGAGCACGACGCCGCCGAGACCGCATACGACCAGGCTGCAGAGCACGGGCACCCGACCCAGCCCGGGCGGGCCCTGCTGTGGCTCAAGCGAGGACGTCATGATGCCGCGGTGGCCGCCGTCCACCGGCTGCTCACCGAGCGGCAGGACCCGGTGCACCGCTCACAGGTGCTCCCGGCCGCCGTCGACGTCCTCGTTGAGATCGGCGAGCCTGAGGAGGCGGCCCCTCTCGTGGAGCAACTGCGGGACATCGGCGCATCGTTCGACTGCACGGCATTGCGAGCCGCCGGAAGCTACGCGGACGCGAACGTCGCGCTGGCCCGGGGAGACGCTGAGTCGGGCCTCGCCAGCGCGCGTCACGCCCTCAACCGCTGGCACCGGCTCTCCGCGCCGTACGAGGCCGCGCGCAGCCGGATGCTGGTCGGCCGGGCACTGCGTCTCCTTGACGATGAGGACTCCGCGATCGCCGACCTCACCGCGGCGCGCAACATCTTCGCCGAGCTCGGTGCGAAGCCCGCGGAACGGGAGGCGGCCGAACTGCTCGGCGAGGGAGAGGCCCCTGGAGGCCTCAGCCCGCGGGAGCTTCAGGTGCTACGGCTGGTGGCCGGGGGCAAGAGCAACCCGGAGATCGCCGAGACACTGGTGCTGTCGGAGAAGACCGTGGCCCGGCACCTGTCCAACATCTTCACCAAGCTCGACGTCGCCTCCCGCACCGCCGCCGCCGCGTTCGCCTACCAGCACCGGCTGGTGTGAGCGTAGTAGTTCGAAGTGCACTCCATTCGGCTGTGGAAAAGTCGGCGACCGGATCGGCGGCAAATCTTGCGACCCTCGCACATGCTCATCCGCTGAGCAGAACGAGCGGGTCATCGTCCGATCGTGAGAAGGCGGTCTGCCCGCCCCCTAGGTTGCGCGCCTGGCGACGGGCGTTGGCGGCGAGGCTCGAGGTTACGGCCTGGCGTGGCGGCGGTTGCTGAGGGAGCAGTTCGCGGACTAGGACTGGAAGCATGACTGCAACCCTGGCCGGCATCGTCCCCGCCATCGTGGACGGCCACATTCATCAGTGGGACCCGTTCACGACGCCGCGCGAGGCGTCGAAGTTCGCTCCGGTGTACCGCCGGGTGCCGGGTCTCTTCGAGCGGCTGGTGCCGGTGCTCGTTTCGCGGGACAAGCGCGACCTAGTCCGCACGGTGGCGCACGTGGCACGCCCCTACCTGCCCTCGACGTACGCCGCCGACACGGCCGCCGTGGCCGAGGCGGTCGGGGTGCCCGTCGAGTCGGCGGTGCACGTGCAGGTGGGCTGGCTCGGCGACCCCGTCGACGAGACGCGATGGGTGCAGACTCTGCCGTTCGGGCAGGACGCTGCACCAGCGCTGGCGGCGGTCGTCGCCGAGGCCGACCCACGAGAGCCGCAGGTGGGGGAGGTGCTCGACCGCCACGCCGCCGCCAGCGACCGGCTGCGCGGCATCCGCTTCATCGGCGCCTGGCACCCCGACTCGAAGGTGATGAGGTTCACCGAGCAGGAAGGCCTGCTGCGCTCACCGGCGTTCCTGTGAGGCTTCGCCGCGATCGCCGAGCGCGGCCTGACCTTCGACGCCTACGTCTACTCCAACCAGCTCGGTGACGTGGCAACGTTGGCCGAGGAGTACCCCGAGACCACGATCCTGCTCGATCACTACGCGCCGCCGGTCGGCTGGCTGGGGCCGATGGGACGCTCGATAGGCCGCGCCCAGCAGGACCGCGACCGCATCTTCGCCACCTGGCGCGAGGGCATCGAGCGCGTGGCCGCGCACACCAACGTGGTGGCCAAGCACTCGGGTCTGGCGTTCCCGATGCTCGGCATGCCGACGGAGCGGTGGTCCCGCCAGCAGGTCGTGGACGCGCTGGCGCCGCTCGTGATGCCGACGACCGAGCTGTTCGGTGCCGAGCGGCTGGTCTTCGGCTCGAACTTCCCGATGGACAAGTCCATCGCCGACCTGCCCGACGTGGTTGGTGCGCTGCTTGACCTGCTGGCGCCGTACGGCGTGCACGTATTGCGTGGCACCTTCCGCGACAACGCCCGGCGGATCTACCGCATCTGACCTGTGACCGCCGGTCGCGCCAACCCATCGACGTTCGAACCGCAGACGGTCACCACCGACGGGACTGAGCTAGGCCGGTTCCAAGGTTGCCGGTGTGCGTCCGACTGGGCGGTGTGCAGCGACTGGCCGGGGGAGTGGGCGGTGGAGATCTGACTGCCTGGACGCTTACTGGACGTTTACTAGCGCAGAAGTCCGCTGAAGCGGGCTGATGGCCACAAGGTCGAGCAAAAGTTGTTCAGCACGTTCTCGCAGGTCAGGGCGCATGTTCACCGACGGCAGCCAGCCTCCGCAAAGGGCTGGCCTTGGGGCAAGGGGTCGCAGGTTCAAATCCTGTCAGCCCGACAAGAAAGCCGGCTCTGACCTGCGGAAACGCGAGTCAGAGCCGGTTGGCTTCTTGAACTGTGAAGCAGTGCCGTTTGGTCAAGTCACCGAACGCGGCCAAAGGCCGA
>DASTPU010000012.1:0-28521 GCA_035762105.1 Nocardioidaceae bacterium
CTCATGCGGCAGGCCGAGGTCGCCCTGACCAAGCTCGCGGGCGACGTCAGCGACAAGGACAAGGCCTTCTACGAGGGCAAGGTCGCCGCGGCGCAGTTCTTCGCGCACAACGTGCTGCCGAAGATCACGGCCGAGCGCAAGATCGCCGACGCCACGGACCTGTCCCTGATGGACCTGGCCGAGGACGCGTTCTGAGCTGAGCCACGTCGGGGGCGTTCGACCGGCTCACCGGCGACGCCCGTCGTACCGGCTCTCGCGACCCGCTCCACCGCTCAGGTGGGGCGGGTCGCGTGCTTCTGGTCACGCTTTGCCCTCGTCGGTGATTGACATGCCTTTGCACCGGGTATGCCATGAATCAGACACGACGCGTCCCACACGGCACGTGTCGCCGAGGCAGCGCGACGCGCTGCCGCTGAACAAGAGGAGTGAACATGGGCATCGGTTTGGGCGTCGTCCTTCTGGTACTCGGCCTGATCCTGGTTCTGGGAGTCGTGCAGTTCGACATCCAGTTCATCGACGATGTCGCGCTCGGTTGGATCTTCCTGATTGCAGGCATCCTGGCAATCGTCCTCGCGCTGGTGATGAACAAGCAGCGCACCGAGAGCAGGCATGTCGAGGAGCGCCGCTACGAGGGCCCTCCTCGCTGACCTCCCGACACGACGAAACGCCCCGGCGCTCTTCAGCACCGGGGCGTTCCGTGTGTCCGGGGTTACCAGCTCGGCTTGCGCGAGCCGCTCATCTGCGGCCGGTCGCCGCGGCCCTGGTACTCACGGCGGTCGCCGCGCTGGCCGCCAGCCGGGCGCGCACCATCGTCACGACGATCACGGCCGTACGACGCGCGACCCTCGCGCTCGTAACGAGCAGCATCACCAGCAACGGCACGACCACCCGCATCGTCGCTCCGACGAACCGGCCGAGAGTCGCGGCCCCACGACCCGCCCTGACGCCGATCTCCTGTCCTGTCACGGTTACCACGGTACCCGCCGCTCGGACGGCCGCCACGCGGAGCGCCTCCGCCCCGACGGGCGGGAGGAGCCGTCTCGCCGGACACCGCCAGCGCCTCGGCCGTCATCGGCTGGGGCGCGGTGCGGATGTCGTGGTGGCGCGACTCGACGCCGGCCCTCGACTGGAGACGGACCACCTCGTCGACCTGGCGAGGCGTGGTGATCGTGACCACCGCACCCGACTCGCCCGCACGCGCGGTCCGGCCGGACCGGTGCAGGTAGGCCTTCGCGTCGGCGGGGGTGTCGTAGTGCACGACGAGCCCGACCCCGTCGACGTGGATGCCGCGCGCGGCGACGTCGGTGGCGACCACGACGCGTGCCTTGCCGGAGGAGAACTGGCGCAGGTTGCGCTCGCGGACCCGCTGCGAGAGGTTCCCGTGCAGGTCGACCGCCTCGATGCCGGCGTCGGTCATCGCGGCGGCGAGGTCGGTGGCGCCCTCGCGCGTCCGGGTGAACACGATCGAGCGGTCGTTGGCCTCGACGAGCCGGGTCGCGGCGTGGAGCTTGTCGCGGAACCCGCCGACCACCATCACGTGGTGCTCCATCGTGGTGACCGAGCCCTCGTTCGCGTCGAGCTCGTGCAGCTTCGGGCTGCGGAGGTGCTTGCGGACCAGGCGGTCCACGTCCCCGTCGAGCGTGGCCGAGAGCAGGAGCCGCTGGCCGCCGTCCGGGGTCTGGCCGAGCAGTGCGTCGACGGCCGGGTAGAACCCGAGGTCGCACAGGTGGTCGGCCTCGTCGAGGACGGTGATCGCGATGTCGTCCGTGCGGCAGGCGCCGCGCTCGATGAGGTCCCCGAGCCGGCCGGGCGTCGCGACGACGATGTCGGCGCCGTTGCGGAGCGCCCTGACCTGGCGGTCGTAGGGCGTTCCGCCGTACACGGTGACGAGCTTGAGGCGCATCGCGTTGGCGAGCGGCTCGATCGACTTGCGAACCTGGGTGGCGAGCTCGCGGGTCGGGACGATGATCAGCGCACGCGGGTGCTTGGGGCGGCTGCGCTCGCCGGCGAGGCGGGCGAGGACCGGCAGGCCGAACGCGAGCGTCTTGCCCGAGCCGGTCTGTGCACGGCCGAGGACGTCGTGGCCCTCGAGGGCGTCCGGTACGACGGCCGCCTGCACCGGCGTGGGCACGGTGATGCCCTGGCGGGCGAGCGTGCTGACGACCGGCTCGGGCAGGCCGAGGGAGTCGAAGGTGGTCGTGGACCCGGAGGCGGGCCCAGGGGTGGGCAGGGTCGACGGCGTCGACTGGGTGACAGTCATGGAGGTGCTCCAGAGGTGGTCGGGCGCGTCCTAGCCCGGACCACGGTGTGGACCCGGCGAGCCTTGCGAGACGCATGGCGCCCGATCACATAGGTCCCGCGCGGCAGTGTTGCTCTGCTCCGCGCACCCACACCGGGCACAAAGAAAGGCCTCGGGATCTGCAACCTCGTTCGAGGTGGTCCCCGGGGCCTTGGCTGCTTCCAGTCTACGGGACGCCTGGGCGTCTCCCGACCATCCGGGAGGAGACCTCCACCACGCCCGTGGCCACGCCCGTGGCCACGCCCCGGCGCACTTCCCGGGCCGCCCGGCACGACGCGATTCGGAACGAGGTGGCTGTCGTACGGCGCCGCTGCGGTGCGCTTCGTACCGGACCGGCGGTCCGCGCAGGCGCCGGCGCTCAGTCGGGGGTGCGGCCGGAGAGCGGGAGCACGAGGCGGCGGTCGCCGCCGGGCGTGACCCGGACCGGGACTCCCCAGTCCTGCTGGTGCATGTGGCACGCCGCGCCCTCGCCGCCGTGGGCGTCGCAGGATGCTGCCCGCGCGGCGATGTGCAGGACACCGTCCCCGACGGCAGGGTCGATGACCAGGGTCCGGGTGAGGTCGGTCGTGCGGCCCTCGCCGTCCTTGAGCAGTGCCGGCGGGGTGGCCGTGACCAGCAGCTGGGTGGAGGGGCCGAACCGGTCGTCGACCTTCTGTCCGGGCGGCGGCTCGAAGGACACCACGAGCTCGAGCTCCCCGGCCGCGACCTCGGTGACCGGCCGCTGGGTGGTGTGCGAGAAGCCGGCCGGCTGGGCCGCCTGGCCCAGCGCGACCCGGGTCAGACGATGGGCGGCGGACTCCACCACCACCAGGTGCTCGCCGTCCACGAGGGCACCGCTCGGTTCGGCCAGGTCGGTGGCGACGGTGCTGAGGGTGCCGGTCGCGGGGTCGTACCGGCGGATGGCGCCGTTGTAGGTGTCGCTCACCGCGACGGAGCCGTCCGGGAGCACGGTGACCCCGAGCGGATGCTGGAGCAGCGCCGCGTCGGCCGGGCCGTCCTGGAAGCCGAAGTCGAACAGCCCCTTGCCGACGACCGTGTGCACAGCGCCGTCGGAGAGGTAGCGCAGCGAGGAGGTCTCGGAGTCGGCGATCCAGAGCCGGTCGCCGTCGACGGCCAGGCCGGAGGTCTGCGCGAACCACGCGTCGGGGAGCGGGCCGTCCAGCAGCCCCTCGTTGGTCGTGCCGGCCGCGACCGCGACCTCGCCGGTGACCGGGTCGAACGTCCAGAGCTGGTGGATCCCGGCCATCGCGACCCACACCCTGCCCTGCCACCAGACGACGTCCCACGGGCTCGAGAGGCTGGTCGTGCCTTCCCCCTGCATCCACTGCCTCCCGTTGCCCGCCACGGTCCTCGTCGCCCCGGTGGTCAGGTCGACGCCGCGGAGCAGGTGGTTCACCGTGTCGGCCACCACGACGTCGTACCCGACCTGCGCGGCGACGTCGGCGGGCAGCGCGGCGAGGCCGTTCGGCTCGTTGAAGCGGGGTTCCTCTCCGTCGGCGTTGCCTCGGGAGCCCGAGCCGATCCGTCGTACGACGCTCTCGCCGTCCGCGGCGAGCTCGACGAGCTGGTGGTGCCCGGCGTCGGCGACGAGGAAGCCGCCGGCGGCGAGCCGGATCGCCTTCGCGGGGAACCTCAGGTCGCGGGGCTCGGGGGCCGGTGCCACGTAGGGCGAGTCGCCCGGCTGGAGCGTCCCCTTGGCGAGGTGCTCCTCCCGGAGCTCGGCGATCAACGCGTCGATGGCGTGCTCGTGCCCCTCGCCGGCGTACTGCGCGACGACGTACCCCTCGGGGTCGATGAGGACGAGGGTGGGCCAGGCGCGGGCGGTGTAGGCCTGCCAGGTCTCGAGGTCGGGGTCGTCGAGCACGGGGTGGGCGACCTCGTAGCGCTCGACCGCCGCCTTCAAGGCTTCGGGGTCGGCCTCGTGGACGAACTTCGGGCTGTGCACGCCGATGACGACGAGCTCGCCGTCGTACCTCTCCTCCAACGGCCGCAGCTCGTCGAGGACGTGGAGGCAGTTCACACAGCAGAAGGTCCAGAAGTCTGCGACGACGAAGCGGCCGCGGAGGTCCGCGAGCGTGAGCGGGCGGTCGGTGTTCAGCCAGCCGCGCCCGCGAAGCTCGGGCGCTCGGACGCGGGGACGGCGGCCGTCAGGACGAGGAGAGGTCACGAGGACCAGTCAACGCGACGGCACAAGCGATGCTTCCCGCGGCGGCAGGAAATGCGTGGACCGCGACGGCCGGAGGCGGCCATCGTGGAGGGCATGGCGAGTGTGGAGGACGTCCGGCGGATCTGTCTGTCCCTGCCCGAGGTGACGGAGCGGGCCAGCTGGGGACAGCCTGCGTGGTTCGCGCGCAGCCTGATGGCGCGGATCTGGGAGGAGGGCGTCGTGACGGTGAAGACGGACGAGCGCGACGTGCTCGCGGGGTCCGAGCCCGGCACGTTCTTCTGGACCCAGCATCACGAGCGCTCGCCCAACCTCGTGCTCGTGCGGCTCGACCGCGTCGCCGACGACGAGCTCGTCGAGCTGCTGCACGAGTCGTACCGGATCGCCAACGGCAGCTGACCCGGCTGCTGCCCGGTCGCTCACCCGCGGCCTGACCGGGGCGCGGCCCCCGGCCGCCTACACCGCGGCCTCCCGGAGTCGCCGGCGGTGCGTTGTCCTACGCTTCCGCCCATGACTTCGGACGCTGTGACCTCGGACCGGGAACGCCTCAGCGGGTACGTCGCCTCGTGGCGCAGCGCCGTGGACGACGTGGTGGCCCTGCTGCGGGGCCTCGACGACGCCGACTGGTCGCGACCGACGGACCTGCCCGGATGGGACGTGAGGGGCGTCGCCTGCCACCTCGCGCACATCGAGTCCGACCTCGCGGGCGTGAAGCAGAAGCGGGTCGAGGTGCCGGAGGGCCAGCACCTGACCGCGCCGACCTCGGTGTTCACCGAGATGGGCCTGGTCGCCCGCGCAGACCTGTCCCCGGCCGAGATCGTCGACGAGCTCGAGGAGTGTGCGCGCACCAGGCACGCGGCTCTGCTCGTCGACCCCCCTGCGGACGGCAAGGCCGACCCGCCGCGCACGCCAGGCAGGATCGGGTGGAACTGGGAGACCCTGCTCGACAACCGCGTCGTCGACGTGTGGATGCACGAGCAGGACATCCGCCGTGCGCTCGGCCGCCCCGGCGGCTTCGACGGCCCGGCGGCGGCGCACACGGTCGCCGTGTTCACGCGCTCCTTCCCCTACGCGGTCGGCAAGAAGGTCGCCCCGCCCGCTGGTACGACGGTCGTGCTGGACGTGACGGGGACCAGCCCGGTGCACCTCGCCGTCGAGGTCGACGACACGGGGCGTGCCTCCGTGCTCCCAGCCGACCCGGAGAGCCCGACGGTGTCGCTGCGGATGGACGTCGAGACGTTCGTGGTCCTCGCCGGCGGCCGCCGTGCGCCCGAGGCGGTCGACGTGGAGGTCACCGGCGACACCGAGCTGGCCCGGCGGCTCCTCGAGGCGATGGCCGTGACTCCGTGACCGGTCGGCAGTGGACGCTCGACGACATCCCCGACCTGGCGGGGAGGACCGCGTTCGTCACCGGCGTGACCAGCGGTCTCGGCGAGCACACCGTGCTGGAGCTGGCCCGGAAGGGCGCGCGGGTCGTCATGGCGGCCCGCTCGGAGACGAAGCTGCGCAGCGCGATCGACGACGTGAAGCGGATGCTTCCCCAGGCCGAGCTGGTGCCGCTGGTGCTGGACCTCGCCGACCTGTCCTCGATCCGTCGGGGTGCCGAGGAGGCGCGTCGCCTCGGGCCCCTCGACATCCTCATCAACAACGCGGGGGTCATGGCGACGCCGCACCGCCGTACCCCTGACGGCTTCGAGCTGCAGTTCGGCACGAACCACCTCGGCCACTTCGCGCTGACCGGGCTGCTGTTCCCCCAGCTCGCCGAGGCGGAGTCCGCTCGGGTGGTCACCGTGGCGTCGCAGGCGCACCGCATCGCGCGGACGGTGCCGCTCGGCGACCCGCGCCACGACACCGGCCAATACCAGAGGTGGGTGGCCTACGCGCAGTCCAAGCTGGCGAACCTGCTGTTCGCGTTCGAGCTCGACCGGCGGGCGCGTGCGGCGGCGACCAGGGTGCTGTCGATGGCGGCTCATCCGGGCTACGCCGCGACGAACCTCTTCGACGGGATGAACCTCGGCGGCACCCGGCCCGACGGCGCCATCGCGGTGGGCGCCACCCGGCTGCTCGCCCAGCCCGCGGCGATGGGCGCCCAGCCGGCACTGATGGCCGCGACCATGCCCGGTCTGCCCGGCGGCAGCTACGTCGGCCCGCGTGGCTTCGCCGAGATGCGCGGGAAGCCGACTTTGGTCACCGCCTCCAGGACCGCGCTGGACGCCGAGCTCGCCCGCAAGCTGTGGGCGGTCTCCGAGGACGCGACCCATGTGCGTTTCCCCTGACCCACCGCGTCCTGCGGCCGACTGGTCCAGGCCGGTCCAGTCCGGTCCGGGCCGCGACGGCGCAGGCGCAGGCACGAAGCGGAGCCGGGCGCGTAACCCCGGCCACCCCTCGACGATTACGGGGCTGTAGACGAGACACCAGGCTCCGCCCGGTTGGCCAGGTCAGGATCGGCATCATGTCCGGTTTTTCGTCCCGTCTCACATGTGGAGCACAGGTTCCGGCGGTCCATGGGGGGCTGCTGATCCGCCGTCAAGGGACGTGCTTCACCCCGGCTCGGCTCCGACCTCGGAGCCGAGCCGGCTTCGTCTCCCCGGTCCGGTCGGCCCGAACAGGAAGGTCAGGCGAAGCCACCAGGATTGGGCATGAACGCTTTCCCAGCGCCGACGTACTCTTTACACAGGTGGTCGTCTCGAAGCCCCCCACGAACGGCCGCCCAGTCCCGTCCCGCACAGTCCCTTAGTCCGGGACGGGACGCATGTCCGGGTACTTTCGGCGGTCAGATGTGCCGGCGCGACTGGACGATCCGGAACCGCGAGGCCACGTAGCCGAGGTCGGTGTACGACGCGTTCGCCGCCGGGTTCGCGCCCGTGCCGTGGAAGTCCGAGAACGCCGCCGACTGGTTCACGAAGACCCCGTCGGTGAGGTTCTCCGACAGCGCGACGCCGGCGTCGAGCGCCGC
This sequence comes from Nocardioidaceae bacterium, assembly GCA_035762105.1. Taxonomy (GTDB): domain Bacteria; phylum Actinomycetota; class Actinomycetes; order Propionibacteriales; family Nocardioidaceae; genus Nocardioides_C. Next base: position 7,420 of record DASTPU010000012.1, read on the forward strand.
CTCGCGCATCGACGTCACCACATCCGGGGACGAGGAGTACACCGATGCGGTCATCGCGCCGTGCTCCATGACGGTACGTCGGAAGAGGTCGACCGACTCCTCGGTGCCGGAGGTCTCGATGAGGTACGACACGGGCCCGAAGCACTCCGTCTCGTAGACGTCGGCGTCCTTCGCGGACAGGCCGACCAGGGTCGGCGTGCGCACCACCGCGTCCTCGAAGGCGGGGTGCTGCACGGCGCGCGACGCGACGAGCACCCGGCCGCGGGAGCCGGCCGTGGACAGCCGCGACAGGACGCCCTCGTTGACCACGCCGCCGAGCAGCTCGACGGCCCGGGCGTCGTCGCCGAGCAGCTTGCCCAGCGCGGCGTCGATGCCCGCGGCGACGTCGGCGGCGGACTTGTGCCCCTCGTCGGTCTCGATCCCGGAGGCGGGCAGGTAGACGTTCTGCGGCGCGGTGCACATCTGCCCGGTGTAGAGCGAGAACGAGAACGCGAGGTTCTGGCACATCCCGCGGAAGGAGTCGGTGGAGTCGACCACCACGGGGTTCACGCCGGCCTTCTCGGTGAACACCTCGGCCTGACGGGCGTTCTCCTCGAGCCAGTTGCCGAAGGCGTTGGAGCCGGTGAAGTCGACGAGCCTCACCTCCGGGCGCACCGCGAGCTCGGCCGCGAGCCGGTCGGCCGGGTCCTCCGCGGCCAGCGTCACGAGGTTGCGGTCGAAGCCGGCCTCGGCGAGCACCTCCTGCGCCACCTGCACGGTGATCGCGAGCGGCAGGACGGCGCCCGGGTGCGGCTTCACGACCACCGGGTTGCCGCAGGCCAGGGACGCGAAGAGCCCGGGCCAGGAGTTCCAGGTCGGGAAGGTGTTGCAGCCGATCACGAGCGCGACACCGCGCGGCACCACCGTGAAGGTCTTCTCCATGCGCAGGGGCGCTCCCTTGGCCGGCTTCTCCCAGATCGCCGTCGGCGGCACCTGGGTCATCGCGGTGTACGCGTAGGCGACGGACTCCAGCGCACGGTCCAGCGCGTGGGCGCCGCCGGCCTGGAACGCCATCACGAACGCCTGTCCCGAGGTGTGCTGCACCGCGTTGGCGAGCTCGAAGATCCGCTTGTGGAGCCGGTCGAGGATCTCCAGGCATACGCCGGCCCGTCCCTGCGGGCCGGCGTCGCGGAAGTCCTTCATGCCGGCCCGGGCCGCCTCGAGCAGCGACCCGACGCCGGCGGAGGTCACGCGGGGGTAGGCCACCTCCAGCGAGAAGCCGAACGGCGACTTCTCCCCGGCCACCGTGCCCGAGGCGCCGGGCGTCTCCAGTGGGAACGACGAGCCGAGCAGCGCCTGGAAGGCGGCCTCGCCGGCCGGCGCGGCGTCCTCGCCGTACACGCGGGGCGAAGGGCTCTCGTCGTAGGCGGAGAAGTACTCGCGTGAGCGGGTCGCGGCGACCGCCCGCTCGAGCAGGTCGCGGTGGCGTTCGAAGAGCTCGTGACTCATGATGTGTCCTCGTCCCGGGGGTCGCCCGTTGTGACAGGTGACGGCTGATTCGGCGACAGTGTGTCACACGACACACCCGGCGGGGAGGCCCCCTCGGCGACGTCCCCGCGTCCCTAGGCTTGCCTCGTGAGGTCATCGAAGAGCGTGCCGCTCCACCTGCGCCTCGTTCTCGCCAACGGCCTCGTCCTCGCGCTCGCCGTGCTCGCGATGTCGCTGGCACCCACCGGGCACCACGTCCCGACCGCCGCGGTGGTCCTCGTGGCCGGCCTCGCCCTCGTCGTGGCGGTCAACACCCGCCACCTGCGGCAGGGCCTGGCCCCTCTGGTCGCCGCAGTGGGCAACGTGCGCCGCCGGTGGGAGAACGAGCACCGCGCCCAGCGCGCCCGGTCGATGGCGAGCAGGGAGTACGACGAGCATCGGATGGCCGTCGCCCTCCACGACAACGTCGGCACCGGCCTGGCCCACGCCCTCGTCGCCCTCAAGAAGGCGATCGACCATGCCCCGCCGGAGCTCGCCGCCGAGCTCGGGGCCGTCCGGCACGACACCCAGAACAGCCTCGTCGAGGTCCGCAGGATCACCCGGCGGCTCCGCCCGGAGCTGCTCGAGGACATGGGGCTGCAGAGCGCCCTCGGCTTCCTGGTCTCGGACCTGGGCCGGCACAACCCCGCCCTCCACGTCGAGCAGCACCTCGAGGGCCCGTTCCTCGGCATCGATGACGAGGCCGAGCTCGTGGTCTACCGGGTGGCGGAGGAGGCGCTGGCCAACGCCGCTCGCCACGCGAGGGCGCGGCACGTCTCGCTGTCGCTGTGCCGGGACGACGACCGGGTGGTGCTCCGGGTCGGCGACGACGGCGTGGGTGTCGGCGGCAACGGCGAGCGCACCGGCATCCTCGGCATGCGTGAGCGCGCCGCGCTGGTCGGCGGCCTCCTCTCCGTCGGGCCGCGGGAGGGCGGAGGCACGGTGGTGCGGCTCGACGTACCGACCCACCCGCACCACGCCGGCTGAGGGTGGCAGGCTGTCACCTGTGCCGAAGCTCCGCCGGATCCAACCCGCCGACCACGCCGACGTCCTGGCCCTGAACCGGGCCAACGTCGTCAAGCTCGCCCCGATGGACGAGACGCGCCTCAGCCAGCTCGACGCCTGGGCCGACCGGTTCGACGTGATCGACGTCGACGGCGAGTTCGGCGGCTTCGTGGTCACGTTCGCCCCGGGCTCGGCGTACGACTCCGAGAACTACCGCTGGTTCGCCGAGCGGCACGGCCGCAGCTTCTACTACCTCGACCGGATCGTCCTCGCCGACAGCCACCGCCGCCAGGGGCTCGGCACCTTCGTGTACGACGAGCTCGAGCGAGTCGCGCGGAGGTACGGACGGCTCGCCCTCGAGGTGAACCTCGTCCCCCGCAACGACGGCTCCCTCGCGTTCCACGACCGCCGCGGGTACGTCGAGGTCGGCCGGCTCGGCGACGAGGCGCACCTGGTGTCCCTGATGGAGAAGCAGCTCTCGTGAACGCCCAGGACGTGGCCCGGCGCAGCGCCGAGGCGATGTGGGCGGGCGACGCCGCAAGCCAGGCCCTCGGGATGCGGATCGTCGAGGTCGGCCCCGGCACCGCGACGCTCGAGATGGCGGTGCGCGAGGACATGGTCAACGGGCACGGCATCGGGCACGGCGGTTTCACGTTCACCCTGGCCGACTCGGCGTTCGCCTTCGCCTGCAACAGCTACAACCGGCGCGCCGTGGCCCACTCCTGCGAGATCACCTACCTGGCGCCTACCCGTCTCGGTGACGTGCTCACCGCCACCGCGGTGGAGCGCCACCGCCAGGGTCGTGACGGGACCTACGACGTGACCGTGCGCAACGCGGCGGGTGTGGTCGCCGAGTTCGTGGGCAAGAGCAAGGAGATTCGCGGCTCGCTGTACGAGGAGTAGCCCCAGGAGGAGATCGAATGGGTATCACCGTCGCCGTCACCGGACCCACCGGCGAGATCGGCATCCCCGCTGTCGACGCGCTCGAGTCCGAGCCGGAGGTGGAGCGGATCATCGGGATGGCCCGCCGGCCGTTCGACCCGGCCTCCTACGGGTGGGTGAAGACGGAGTACCGCCAGGGCGACATCCTCGACCGCGACGCCGTCGAGGACCTCGTCGCCGAGGCGGACGTCGTGGTGCACCTGGCCTACCTGATCATGGGCTCGCGCGGCGAGAGCCGGCTGGTGAACCTCGACGGCACACGCAACGTCTTCGAGGCGACGGTCCACGCGGAGCGACCGATGCGCCTCGTCTACACCTCCTCGGTCGCCGCGTACGGCTACCACCCGGGCAACCCGCAGCCGCTCACCGAGGACGTGCCGACCCGCGGCAGCAAGGAGCACTACTACTCCGAGCAGAAGGCAGAGTGCGAGGAGCTCCTCACCCGGGTCACCGCCGGCAGTGCCCTCGAGGTGTACGTCCTCCGACCCTGCGTCGTCGCCGGCCCGCGGGCCACCGCGCTCGCCGACTCCATGCCGTGGCGCCGGCTCGCCGACAAGCTCCCGGGCGTGGTCCGCACCGCCCTCGCGCGGGTCCCCGGCATGCGGATGGTCGTCCCCGACCCCGGGAGCCCGCTCCAGCTCGTGCACCACGACGACGTGGCCTCGGCCATCGCCGCCGCCGCGGTCGGGCGCGGAGAGCCCGGCGCCTACAACCTCGCGGGCGACGACACGGTGACCTTCGGCGACGTCGCGGCCGCCCTCGACGCCCGCCCGGTCCCGGTCCCCCGCTCGGCCGCCGTGCTCGCCTCCGACGTGGTGGCCCGGCTGCCGTGGGTCCCGTCCATGGCCGAGTGGATCCACGTCGCCCGGACACCGGTGCTCATGGACACCACCCGGGCCAAGACGGTGCTCGGCTGGACGCCGCGGCACACGGCGCCGGAGACCCTGAAGGAGATGGCGGACGCCGTCCGCGTGCGTTGACGCGATCCGGTCCACGGCCGCCGGCCCCGGACCTATCCTCGGAGGACCGCCCTCCTGAGGGAGTCCCGCCGTGGCCCGAGTCCGCACCGCCTCCGTCGCGACCTGCCTGGCCCTCTGCCTGGCCGTCCCGGTCGGCGTGACCGCACCCTCCGCCGGTACGACGGACGTGGTCGCCGGGCCCGCGGGTGAGCTGGCCGGCGCGCCCGCGACGCAGTGGGACCGCGCGCTCTCCACGCCGCAGGAGGACAGCTACTACCCCGACAAGGGCGACCCGACGGTCGACGCGCTGAGGTACCACCTGGCGCTGGACTGGCGCCGCCGGGCCCGGGTGCTCACCGGACGGGCGACGATCGTCCTGCGCACCACGCGCGCGGACGCCGTGATGCGCCTCGACCTCTCCCACCGGATGCGGGTGCGCACGGTGTGGGTCGACCGGCGGCGCGTCCCCTTCGCCCGGGCCGGGAACCATCTCCTCGTGCAGCGGCCCGTCGGGGCCGACGAGAGGCACCGGGTCGAGGTCGCCTACGGCGGCACCCCGAGGCCGGCGCGCGGCCCCGCGAGCCGGCCCGACATCGCCAGGACCGGCATGCGGGTCACCCGGGACGGCCGGCTCTGGACGATGCAGGAGCCGTTCGGCGGGTTCACCTGGTTCCCGGTCAACGACCATCCGTCGGACAAGGCGTTCTATTCCCTCCGGGTCACGACGCCGTCCGACTTCGTCGCGGTCTCCAACGGCGCGCTGCGATCCCGCCGGACCACGCAGGGACGGACGACGGTGCGGTGGGTCAACCGGGACCCGATGCCGTCGTACCTGCTCACCCTCGCGGTCGGCCCCTACCGCTCCTACCGCCAGAGCGGGCCGCACGGCATCCCGGTCCGGCACTGGGTCCCGCGGGACCGGCCGGAGCTGGTACAGCCGCTGCTCCGCACCCCGGAAGCGCTGCGCTGGCTGGAACGCCGGCTGGGGCCGTACCCGTTCGACCGGGCCGGGGTCGTGGTCACCCCCGGGGGGTCGGCCATGGAGACGCAGACCCTGGTGACCTTCGGGGCGCAGACCTACGGCTACGGGCGGTTCGAGGTCCGGGCGATCCTCGTGCACGAGCTCGCGCACCAGTGGTGGGGCGACGCCGTGACGCCGTCGGACTGGGTCGACCTCTGGATGAACGAGGGCATGGCGACCTACCTGGAGAGCCGGTGGCGGGACGACCACTCCGACGCCGGGTCGCAAGACTGGGACCGGACGGTCCGGCTCTGGGCGCGGGTCGACCAGGACCTGCGAGACTCCTACGGACCGCCTGGCAGCTACGACCGCGGCGAGTTCGCGTCGGTCAACGTGTACTGGTCCACGGCGCTGATGTGGGAACGGCTGCACCGCCGGCTCGGCGACCAGACCTTCTCCCGGCTCGTGCGCCGCTGGCCCCAGACGCACCTGTACCGCAGCTCCGGCCGGGACGAGCTCGTGGCGTGGTGGTCCGCGCGGGCCGGCGAGGACCTCGGACCGTTCTTCGACCGGTGGCTCGACTCCCCGCAGTCGCCCGCGTAGCGGACGCCCGGTCCAGCCGCAAAAGTCAAATTTGTCGTGACCCGGTGAGCCGGCGGTCGTTGGTGGGGAAAAGGGGATCACCCTGACGACCTTCTGGAGATCACATGGCCCACCGGTCACGACGCAACCGGCTGACGTTCGTCGCCGCTCTCACCTCCGTCACGCTCCTGGGGCTGGCACCGGCCGCGGTCAACGCCACGGCCGCCGCCGAGGACACCGCCTTCGCCCCTCGCCTGGTCACCGTCGACACCCCGACGCGCGCCCACAAGGAGCTCCTGCAGACCCTCGGCCTCGACCTCACCGAGCACGCCGGCCACGACTACGTCGAGGTGGTCCTGCACACCGCCCTCGACCTCAGCGCCCTCGAGGAGGCCGGGCTGACCTACGACGTCCGCATCCCCGACCTCGTCCGGCGCTCCGCCGAGATCAACCGGGCCAACGCCGCCTACGCGGCCGCGACCGCGGAGTCGCCGCTGCCCTCGGGCCGCGACACCTACCGCACGCTGGCCGACTACATCGCCGACATGGCCGCGCTCGCGGAGTCACGGCCGGGCATCGCCAAGACGTTCGAGCTGCCGCACAAGTCGCTCGACGGGCGGACCGTGCACGGCATCGAGATCGGCCGCGACGTCAGGTCGCCCGAGGACGGCAGGCCGGTGTTCGCCCTCCTCGGCGTGCACCACGCGCGCGAGTGGCCCTCGGGCGAGCTGGCCATGGAGCTCGCCGTCGACCTCGTCGAGAGCTACGGCGCCGACCAGCGGATCACCGGCCTCCTCGACAAGGCTCGCGTGGTCGTCGTACCCGTGGTCAACGTCGACGGCTTCCACCAGTCCCGCACCGACGGCGCGCTGATCGACCTGCGCGAGGTCGACGACGGGGGCACGGTGTCGCTGCTGGGCACGCCGGGCAACGCGTACAAGCGGAAGAACTGCCGGCTCGTCGACGGTGTGGACACCGTCGACGGCACCTGCGCGGCCGCCGTCGCGAGTCCCGGCGGCTTCGGGCTCGGCGTCGACCTGAACCGCAACTACGGCGGCTTCTGGGGCGGCCCGGGCGCCTCGGGCCCGGCACCGGACGCCGACGGCAACACCGGTCTGCTCGACCCGACCTACCGCGGCGCCGCTCCCTTCTCCGAGCCTGAGACGCAGAACGTCCGCGAGCTGATCAGCAGCCGCCAGGTCACCACGATGATCTCGAACCACACCTTCTCCAACCTCGTGCTCCGGCCCAACGGGGTGCACCCCGACACGATCGGGCACGACGGTCTCCCCGTCGGCGACGCGCCGGACGAGGAGGGGCTGAAGGAGCTCGGCGCGCGGATGACCGCGGCCAACGGCTACCGGAACATCCACGGGTGGGAGCTCTACGACACCACCGGTACGACGGAGGACTGGTCGTACAACGCCACGGGCGGCTACGGCTACACCTTCGAGATCGGGCCGAACGAGTTCCACCCGCCGTTCCCCCAGGTCGTGGACGAGTACCTCGGCGCCGGGGAGTACGCCGGCAAGGGCAACCGGGAGGCGTACCTCCTCGCCCTCGAGAACGCCGTCGACACCGCGACTCACGCGGTGATCGCCGGCAAGGCACCGAAGGGCGCGACGCTCCGGCTGACCAAGACGTTCGCGTCGCCGACGTGGGACAGCTCGTTCCAGGACAGCCTCGACACCTCGATGGTCGTCGGCGACAAGGGCCGCTACACCTGGCACGTCAACCAGTCGACGCGCCCGGTCGTGCAGGCCAAGCTGGTCGAGATCATGCAGGACGAACCGGTGCGCTCGGAGAGCTTCGAGGGCGGTCCGACGACGGTCGGCCAGGCGGTGGACCACGAGTTCACGATGACGGAGACCGGCATCGACGTGCTCCAGGTCGACCTCGACTGGCCCACGCCGGACGACATGGACCTCGAGGTGTACCGGAAGAACGCCGACGGCTCGCTGACCGAGGTCGGCTCGTCGGGCAACTTCGTCAACGAGAAGGAGCGGGCCGAGATCGCGGCGCCCGGACCTGGGACGTACGTGCTGCGGGTCATCAACTTCGCCTCGACCGCGCCGACGTACACGGTGACCGCCACGCTGTTCGACTCGGCGCTGGTGTCGTCGCAGGAGGTGCCCGGCCTGATCGAGAGCTGGACGCTCTCGTGCGAGAAGGACGGCCGCGTCCTCGAGCAGGTCCCGGTCGTCATCGACCGCGGCGAGCAGCTCAAGGTGGACCTCTCCACCTGTGCCCGCCGCTGGAACGACCTGCTCTGACGGGCTCGAGGTGCCTGCCCCGGTCGGTCCCCGCCGGCCGGGGCAGGCGCATGATGAGATGAAGCAGTTCACCTCGACTTCCGGGAGTACGACGATGACCGAGCGCCTGTCCGCGACCGAGCTGATCGACCTGGTGCTCGACGAGGGGTCGTGGACCTCCTGGGACACTCCGCCGGTCCGGGGGCCGGTCTCGGAGGAGTACGCCGCCGAGCTGCGCGCCGCCGAGGAGAAGACCGGCCTCGACGAGTCGGTGATCACCGGCTCCGGCCTGATGCACGGCAGGCGGGTCGCCGTGGTGGCCTGCGAGTTCAGGTTCCTGGCCGGCTCCATCGGCGTCGCCTCGGCGGAACGGCTGGTGACCGCGATCGAGCGCGCTACGGCCGAGGGGCTGCCGCTGCTGGCCGCGCCGGTGTCGGGCGGCACGCGGATGCAGGAGGGCACGGTCGCCTTCATGCAGATGGTCAAGATCTCGGCCGCGATCGCCCAGCACAAGGCGGCCGGCCTGCCGTACCTCGTCTACCTCCGCAACCCCACCACCGGAGGCGTGATGGCGTCGTGGGGGTCGCTCGGCCACGTCACCGTCGCCGAGCCCGGCGCACTCGTCGGGTTCCTCGGGCCCCGGGTCTACGAGGCGTTGTACGACAAGCCGTTCCCCGAGGGCGTGCAGACGTCGGAGAACCTCTACGCCCACGGCCTGATCGACGCCGTCGTCCCTCCGTCGGAGATCGCGGCGATCCTGGACCGGGCGCTCACCGTGCTGCTGGCTCCGCGGACCGCCCTGGGCGACATCCCGAACCCCGCCGAGGAGGAGGTGCCCGACGTCGACACGTGGGACTCGGTCACGCGGTCACGGCGGCCGGACCGACCGGGTGTCCGTCGCCTGCTCAGGTACGCCGCGACCGACGTCATCCCCCTCAACGGCACCGGCCAGGGCGAGCGCGACCCCGGCCTCCTGATCGCGCTGGCGAGGTTCGGCGGCTCCCCCTGCGTCTTCCTCGGCCAGGACCGGCGCGGGCAGACCGAGGCACACCCCCTCGGGCCGGGTGCGCTGCGCGAGGCCCGTCGCGGCATGCGGCTCGCCGCCGAGCTCGGCCTTCCGCTCATGACCGTGATCGACACTCCCGGTGCTGCGCTCTCCGTCGAGGCAGAGGAGGGCGGCCTGGCCGGTGAGATCGCCCGGTCGCTCGCCGACCTGGTCACCCTGGACGCACCCACGCTCACCCTGCTGCTCGGCGAGGGGACGGGCGGCGGCGCCCTCGCTCTCCTGCCCGCCGACCGGGTGATCGCGGCGCAGCACGCCTGGCTCTCCCCGCTTCCTCCCGAAGGTGCCAGCGCGATCGTGCACCGCGACATCGAGCACGCCCCCGACATGGCCCGGGCCCAGGGTGTGCGGTCGCTCGACATGCGCGAGGCAGGCATCGTCGACCGGATCGTCGTGGAGCGGCCCGACGCCGCCGACGAGCCCGAGGCGTTCTGCCAACGGCTCGGGGACGTGCTCCGCTACGAGCTCGCCGAGCTGTGGCAGCGCGACCGCTCGTCGCTGGTGCCGGCGCGGATGGCGCGCTACCGGCAGATCGGCCGGGTCACACCCGCCTCCTGACGAGGGCCGGCGGGTCGCGGCTCGAGCAGCGTCAGCGCCCTGCTGAAGCCGCGACGGCGCCGACCCCGACGGCGTCGGAGGAGTGCCCCGGCGCCACCCGCGCGCCGGGATCGATGACCCCGGCCGCGTTGTTCACCGCCGTCGCCGCCTCGCCGAACCCCACCGAGATGAGCCGGACCTTTCCGTCGTAGTCGGCCACGTCGCCGGCGGCGAAGACGCGCGGGAGGTTGGTGCGCATCCGCGAGTCGACGAGGATCCGGCGCTTGCGGAGCGCGAGACCCCACCGCGTGAGGGGGCCCAGGTCGGCGGTGAACCCCAGGGCGGCGACCACAGCCTGGACCTCGAGCCGCTCCCGCAGCGTCCCGTCGCAGCTGACCAGGTCGACGCCGCTCAGCGTCCCGTTGCCGTGGACACGCTCCACCTCGAAGGGGGTGAGCACGCGCGCGGAGGAGTCGAGGACCTGCCGGACCGTGCGTTCGTGAGCGCGGAAGGTGCTCCGCCGGTGGGCCAGCGTCACCGAGCGGCACAGCGGCTCCAGGCACAGCGCCCAGTCCAGCGCGGAGTCACCTCCTCCGACCACCAGCACGTCGAGCCCTGCGAGCTCGCCGGGCCTCGGCACGAAGTAGCTGAGCCCCCGCCCGTCGTACTCGTCCGCGGCGGCGAGCCGCCTGGGGCTGAAGGTCCCGATCCCGCCCGTGACGAGAAGGGCACGGGCCTGGACCGAGCGACCGTGGTCCGTCGTCACCGTGACCGAGTCCTCGCCGTGGTGCAGCTCCTCGGCACGCTCGCCGAGGAAGTAGGTCGGGTCTGCGGTCGACGCCTGCTCGGCCAGGGCGTCCACGAGGTCCTGGCCCTTGACACCCGGGAACCCGGCGACGTCGAAGATCGACTTCTCCGGGTAGAGCGCGCTCACCTGCCCACCGACCTCGGGAAGGGAGTCCATGACACCCACGGACATGCCGCGGAAGCCCGCGTAGTACGCGGCGTAGAGCCCCGCGGGACCTGCGCCGATCACCAGCATGTCGAGCATGGAACCTCCTCGCGGCTGCCCTCCGGGGCAACAGACCCATGTCACAGGACCGACGGCCACAGCGACAGCACCGGAGGGGTGAACACAGGGGTGAGGCCAAGACCATCCTTGTGACCCGGCGTCCGCCGCCGAAGACTCGGCCCACTGATCCTTCCGACGGAGGTGGGCAGCCAGATGAACACTCTCGACGTCACCATCGACACCACCCACAAGGTCCTCACCGAGCGTCTGCACCTGGCCGCGGCCGGCACCTCGGACGGCGCGGCCCCACGCGACGTCCAGCAGTACGCCGACACGTTCCTGGCCAGCACCTGCCGGCACATGTGCGCGGCGAACGCAGTCCTCGCGCCCGCTGCCCGTCAATGGCTCCCAGACGGGCCGGAGAGCTCGCGCAGGTTCCACCGGCACTGCCGCCGCCTCGACCTGGCGCTCCGGCAGGTGAAGGCGAAGATGTACGGGTCCGCCTACGCCGTGCACCGGTCGTGGGCCGACGTGTGGGACGACGCCCGCACCGAGTTCACCGCGACCACGACTCTCGAGCGCCGGCTCGTCGACTCGCTGGTGACCACGATCGACCCGCGGGCGAGCGACGCCCTGGCCGACCGGCTCTACAAGATGGAGGTCAAGGCGCCGACGCGGCCACACCCCTACGCGCCGCGCACCGGCGCCTCCGGTCTGGTGGCCCGCCTGATGTGGGCCCGAGCAGACCGCGTCTGGGACGGGCTCGAGGGACGCACGCTCCCGGCGCCGGTGCGGGGCCGGGCACGTCCGCAGGGCGGGCCGATGACGAGGTACGTCATGGGGAACCCCGTGTTCCACGTCGAGGGGACGTAGCGGATGGCTCCCACATCCGGGACCGGGCCCATCGGCCGCCGGCCCCTGCGCGCTGTCGTCTTCGACGTCGACGGCACGCTGGTGGACAGCGAGCGCGACGGGCACCGGGTGGCGTTCAACCGCGCCTTCGAGGAGGCCGGCCTGTCCTACCACTGGGACGTCGCCACCTACGGCGAGCTGCTCCGGACCACCGGCGGGCAGCGTCGCCTCGAGGCGTTCCTGCTGGACCGGGGCCACGACGGCGACGAGGCCGGAGACCTGGCCCTGAAGCTCCACGAGATCAAGACCGCGGTGTTCCGCGACATGGTCGAGGCCGGCCTCGTCCCGCTCCGCCCCGGCGTGGCCCGGCTCGTGGCCGACCTGCGCGGTGAGGGGGTGCAGGTGCTCGTGGCCACGACCGGAAGCCGTGCCTGGGTCGAACCGCTCCTGGACCGCCACTTCCCGGCGGACACCTTCGCGCTGACCGTGACCGGGACCGAGGTCACCGCGCTCAAGCCCGACCCCGCCGCCTACGTCGAGGTCGTCCGGGAGGCCGGACTCGCCCTCAGCGAGGTCGTCGCGGTCGAGGACTCCGGAAACGGCCTGCTGGCGGCCAAGGCGGCCGGGCTGACCTGCCTCGTGGTGACCAACGACTACACGAGCGCGCAGGACTTCACCGGCGCCGACCTGGTCGTGGACGGCTTCGGCCCCGGGGCCGACCGGGTCGCGGGCGCCGCGGACGTCCCGCTGCCGGGCGGCTCGGTCACCGTCGAGACGCTGCGCGCGCTCCGTGCCGCCGGCCCGGCGGGCTCAGCCGGCTGAGCCGGCCGTGTCCTGGGCGGACGAGCGGGCCAGCGCGATCGCCCACTGCAGGTGGGAGTTGACCGTCTCGATGAACGCGTCCTCGTCGTCGCCGCGAAGACACTCGATGATCCCGGCGTGCTCGGCGATGGCGGCCGCCATGCGGTCCGCACGGCCGCGCACCATCGACGAGGTGAACAGCGTCTGGCGCTCACGCAGCGACCGGTACATCTCGGAGAGGACGGTGTTCATGGCGCCGTCGACGATGATCTCGTGGAACCGCCGGTCGGCCCCGGTGAAGCCCGCGGTGTCCCGCTCGCGCCGGCGACGCTTCGTCTCCTCGTGCACGTCGAGCAGCTCGGGGAGGTACTTCTCGCGGTTGGCGAACGACGTCGCCGCGGTGTAGTTCTCGACCAGGATCCTGGCCTCGAGGACGTCCTCGATCTCCTCCTGGCTGAACGACTTCACCAGCGCGCCGCGGCCCGGGGCGATGCTGACCAGCCCCTCCGCCTCCAGTCGCAGCAGCGCCTCGCGCACCGGGCTGCGGCTCAGTCCGATCTCGGAGGCCAGCTCGCTGACCGTGACGACAGCCCCAACGGGATACACCGCGTTGAGGATCGCCCACTTGGCGAAGTCGTAGGCCCGCTGCGCTGCGTTCGGACGCGGGGGGCGAGTCGAGGACCGCATTGCCTCTCCATGGTAGGGAGCCGCGCCCCCCGCCGCAGGAGAGTTCACCGGACAGTCGAGCTCTCTGGTCCACCTCATCCCGTCGCCCTGCGGGTGATCGGGGTGGACCGCTCACCCGGCGTCGGGAGGATCCCGGAGCTCGGCGTGTTCGCGGGCGCCTACCCGAGCGCGGTCGGGCGTCCCGGACGGCCGAGTGAGCGCCCTGCGCAAGCGCCGACCCCGATATCGGCATGCCTGCCGTGACCCGTGGGTCAGCCTCGGCACACCGATATCGGGTGTCCCCGTCAGAACATCAGGGCGTGCGCGGGGTCCTCGAGGATCGCGGCGACGTCGGCCAGGAAGCGCGAGCCCTTCTCGCCGTCGACGAGCCGGTGGTCGAAGGACAGCGCCAGCGTCGTGACGTCGCGGACCTTGATCCGGTTCTTGTGCACCCACGGCTGCTTGCGCACCGCGCCGAAGGCCAGGATCGCGGACTCACCGGGGTTGATGATCGGCGTGCCCGCGTCGACCCCGAAGACACCGACGTTGGTGATCGTGAACGACCCGCCTGCCATCTCCGCGGGCTGCGTCCTGCCCTCTCGGGCGGTGGCGGCCAGCGAGCTGATCGCCCGTGCGAGCTCGACCATCGACATCTGGTCGGCGTCCTTGACGTTCGGCACGACCAGGCCCCGCGGGGTGGCCGCGGCGATCCCGAGGTTCACGTAGTTCTTGAACACCACCTCGCCGGCGGCGTCGTCCCAGGTCGCGTTGACCTCGGGGGTACGACGGGCGGCCAGGATGCACGCCCGGGCCACGACGAGCAGCGGCGACACCTTCACGTCGCGGAAGTCGCGGTGTGACCGCAGCTTCTCGACGTAGCGCATCGTCCTGGTGACGTCGACGGTGACCCACTCGGTGACGTGCGGCGCGGTGAACGCCGACTCCACCATGGCCTGTCCCATCATCTTGCGGACGCCCTTGATCGGCTCGCGACGCTCCCGCTCACCGGCACGCGCCATGACCGGGGCGGCCGCCGCAGTCTCTGCCGCTGCCGGGGCGGCTGCGCCTCGCAGGCTCTCGACGTCCTCGCGGGTGATCGTGCCGTTCGGGCCGGTCGGGGTCACCGCGCGCAGGTCGACGCCGAGGTCCTTGGCGAGCTTGCGCACCGGCGGCTTGGCCAGCACCTGCACGTTGGAACCCTCACCGGTCTCGGCGTGCACGGCGGGGCGCGCGGACCGTGCGGGGACGGCCGGCTCGTCGGCCTCCACCACGGGCTGCGACTGGGCGCCGCCCGGGGTGAAGGCTCCCTGGAGCTGCATCTGGGTGGCGGCGCCGGCCTCGCTGGTCGGGGTGGCGCTGCCCTTGCGGGGACGGCGCCGGGCCTCGGCGGTCCGGGGGCCGTAGCCCACCAGCGTCTTCATCGGCTCCTCCTCGCCCGCTTCGGCCGATGCGGCAGCCGGCGCCGCGGCCGGGGCCTCCGCGGAGGACGCCGCAGGGGTGGTGGGCGCGGCCTCGCCGGAGGCGGGTGCGGCCTCGCCGATCCGGATGATCGGGGTGCCGACCTCGACGGTCTCCCCCTCCGGCACGAGGATCGCGGTGACCTCACCGGCGTACGGCGAAGGCAGCTCGACGAGGGACTTGGCGGTCTCGATCTCGACGACGACGTCGTTGATCTTGACGGTGTCGCCGACCTTGACCTTCCACGAGACGATCTCGGCCTCGGTCAGGCCCTCGCCGGGGTCGGGCAGCTTGTACTCAGGCATCTGGTCAGAACTCCTGGTCAGTAGGCGAGGGAGCGGTCGACGGCGTCGAGCACCCGGTCGAGGTCTGGCAGCCACTCCTCCTCGATCCGGCTCGGCGGGTAGGGCGTGTCGAAGCCGCCCACGCGCATCACCGGCGCCTCGAGGCTGTAGAAGCACTCCTCGGTGATCCGGGCCGCGACCTCCGAGCCCATGCCGAGGTTCACGTGCGCCTCGTGGGCGACGACCGCACGACCGGTCTTGCGGACCGACTCGAGCACCGGGCCCATGTCGAGCGGCGAGAGCGTGCGCAGGTCGATCACCTCGATGCTCTTGCCCTCACCGGCGGCGGCCTCCGCGCTCTGCATGCACGTCTTCACCATCGGGCCGTAGGCAAGGAGGGTGAGGTCGCTGCCCTCACGGATGACGCGGGAGGTGAACAGCGGGTCGGCGTCGGCGAGCGTCATCGACTCGTCGAGCTCGGCCTTCTCCGCGTGGTACTGCCGCTTCGGCTCGAGGAAGACGACCGGGTCGTCGCACGCGATGGCCTGCTGGATCATGAAGTAGCCGTCCACCGGGTTCGAGCAGGCGACCACCTTGAGGCCCGGGGTGTGCGCGAACTGCGCCTCGGGGCTCTCGCTGTGGTGCTCGACCGCGCCGATGCCGCCGCCGAACGGGATCCGGATGACGATGGGCATCTTGACCTTGCCCTGGCTTCGGAAGTGGATCTTGGCCACCTGGCTGACGATCTGGTCGTACGCCGGGTAGACGAACCCGTCGAACTGGATCTCGCACACCGGCCGGTAGCCGCGCATGGCGAGGCCGACGGCGGTGCCGAGGATGCCGGACTCGGCGAGCGGGGTGTCGATGACCCGGTCCTCCCCGAAGTCCTTCTGCAGGCCGTCGGTGATCCGGAAGACGCCGCCGAGCTTGCCGACGTCCTCCCCCATGATGAGGACCTTTGGGTCCTTCTCCATCGCGGCGCGGAGGCCGGCGTTGAGGCCCTTGGCGAGAGTGATCCTGGCCATCTCAGTGAGCTCCCTCGAAAGACGCGAGGTAGGCCGCGTAGGCCTCCTTCTGGGCGGCGAGCTCAGGGGTCTGCTCGACGTACACGTTGTCGAACACGCTGAGCGGGGACGGGTCGGGCAGGGCCTTGCAGCCCTCGCGGAGGTGGTGCCCGAGCTGCTCGGCCTCCTCCTCGATGGAGTCGAAGAACTCCTGGTCGACCAGACCGTTGCGGGTGAGGTAGGCCCTCACGCGGGCGATCGGGTCCTTGAGCTTCCAGGCCTCGACGTCGGAGGAGAGCCGGTACCGGGTCGGGTCGTCGGTGGTCGTGTGCGCACCCATCCGGTAGGTGTACGCCTCGACGAGCGTCGGGCCGCTGCCCTCGTGGGCCCGCTGGAGGGCGGCCTTGGTGACCGCGTAGCAGGCGAGGACGTCGTTGCCGTCGACGCGGACGCCGGGGAATCCGAAGCCGAGGGCGCGCTGGTAGAGCGGGATGCGGGACTGGCGCTCGATCGGCTCGGAGATCGCCCACTGGTTGTTCTGGCAGAAGAACACGACGGGGGCGTTGTAGGAGGCGGCGAAGATGAAGGACTCGTTGACGTCGCCCTGGCTGCTCGCGCCGTCGCCGAAGTAGGCGATCACCGCGGCGTCGCGCTCCGGGTCACCGGTGCCGACGACGCCGTCGCGCTGCATGCCCATCGCGTAGCCGACCGCGTGCAGGGTCTGCGCGCCGATGACGATCGTGTAGAGACCGAAGTTGTTCGCGTTCGGGTCCCAGCTGCCCTGGTCGACGCCGCGGAACAGGCCGAGCAGCTTCAGCGGGTCGAGGTCCCGGGTGTAGGCGACGCCGTGCTCGCGGTAGGTCGGGAAGACGAAGTCCTGCTTGGCCAGCGCGCGGCCGGAGCCGATCTGTGCGGCCTCCTGGCCGAGGAGCTGGGCCCAGATGCCGAGCTCGCCGTGGCGCTGGAGCGCGGTGGCCTCCACGTCGATACGACGGGTGAGGACCATGTCGCGGTAGAAACCGCGGATCGCCTCGTCATCGAGGTCGAAGGAGAAGTCGGGGTGTTCCACCCGCTCGCCCTCGGGGGTCAGGAGCTGCACGAGCTCCGGCCCGCCGTCGGCGTGGGAGGGGCCGAAGACCTCACCGAGGCCCGGGAAGTCCCCCTTGGTTCCTGCTGTCTCTGTCACCTGCACTCCTTGGAGTTCGCGGCGTGCGGGGTCTCCGCCGCCGGCTCTCGAGTACGACCGAGCGCGATGGTGCGCGAGGGGTGGTGCGCATCGGTCGTGCTCGTCGCTTGTCGTCGCGTGCCGGGTGGTGCGATTCGAGCCCCGTGGCGGTCAGCCCAGGACTCGAGCTGTGACCGGCGACACACCGGCCTCATGTTCATAAAGTACCGATCTTCGACCGGCTGACCTAATCGACCCCACGCTCCGCTCCGGACCAGCTCCCGGCCCCGGTCGGGCGCGCAGGGGTCTCCCGGGCCTGGCCGGATCTCGATGCTCGCTGTCCGAAAACCGCGCGACTCGCGGGGTGGCCCGGACCTAGTCTCGACATGACTCACGAGACAGGACGGTCATGACCCAGGCACCCCCGAGCCCCGCACCCACGAAGGTCGCCCCGGCCCTCGGCCTGGTGGTCGCCGCGCTGGCTGTCGTGTACGTCGTGTGGGGGTCGACGTACCTCGGCATCCGCATCGTCGTCGAGGAGGCACCGCCCCTCACGTCGATGGGGCTGCGCTTCCTGACCGCGGGCGTGCTCCTCGGCGTGATCCTGTCCTTCAAGGGCGGGCCCCGCCGGCTGAGGGTCGGCCGGCGTGAGCTGCTCGGCGCGGCGCTGCTCGGCCTGATGCTGCCGATGCTCGGCAACGGCCTGGTGTCGGTGGGCGAGAACCTCGGCGCCCCGTCGGGGGCGACCGCGTTGCTGATCGCGATCGCGCCGCTGATCATCGTGCTCTTCCGGGCGCTCACCGGCGACGTGCCGACCCCGCTCTCGCTGCTCGGCGTGCTGCTCGGCTTCGCGGGCCTGGCCTACCTGGTCCTCGCCGGCAGCGGGTCCGGGAGCGACCTGCCGCTCGGGCCTGCGCTGATCATCCTGTTCGCGTCGACGTGCTGGGCGTTCGGCTCGTTCGTGCAGCCGAAGCTCGTGCTGCCCAAGGACGTCTTCGTCACGACCGTCTACGAGATGGTCTGCGGCGGGCTGATCATGGTCACGGTCGGGCTCCTCGCCGGGGAGCGGTTCACCGGCGACTACGGGCCGCGGACCTGGTTCGCGCTGAGCTACCTGGTGGTGTTCGGCTCGATGCTCGCGTTCACCGCCTACGTGTGGCTGCTGGCGAACGCGCCGATCTCGCTGGTCGCGACCTACGCCTACGTCAACCCCGTCATCGCGGTCTTCCTCGGCTGGCTGATCCTCGACGAGGCGGTGACCGTGCCCGTGGTCGTCGGTGGCGGCATCGTCGTGGCCGCGGTGGCGATGGTGATCACAGCGGAACGTCCGAGGAAGAAGCCTCTTCCCGACACACCCACGCCCGAGTCGGTCGAGGCAGTACGTTCAGACCATGGGGAAGCCGAGCCCGAGGACGCCGCCTGACCGGCTCGCCTCCCTGGCTCCCGGCCTCTCCACCCTCCTCCACTACGAACGCGGTTGGCTGCGCGGCGACCTGCTCGCCGGGGTGACCGTCGCGGCCTACCTGGTGCCGCAGGTGATGGCGTACGCCGAGGTGGCCGGCCTCCCCGCGGTCGTCGGGCTGTGGGCCGTCGTCGGGCCGCTGCTGGTGTACGCGGTGCTCGGGTCGTCGCGGCAGCTGTCGGTGGGGCCGGAGTCCACCACCGCGCTGATGACGGCTGCCGCGATCGCCGCGCTGGGAGGAGGTGACCCCTCCCGCTACGCCTCGCTGGCGGCGGCGCTCGCGATCGCGGTGGGCGTGGTGTGCCTGCTGGGCTACGTCGGCAGGCTCGGGTTCCTCGCGGACCTGCTGTCCCGGCCCGTGCTCGTCGGCTACATGGCCGGCATCGCGGTGCTGATGATCGTGAGCCAGCTCGGCAAGCTGAGCGGCATGGAGGTCGAGGGCGACACCCCCCTCGAGCAGTCCTGGTACACCTTGAGCCATCTCGGCGACGCCCACCTGCCCACGCTGGTGCTGGCGTCCGTCGTACTCGTGCTGCTGCTGGTCGGGCAGAGGTTCTTGCCCACCTGGCCCAACCCGCTCATCGTGATGCTGCTCGCGGCGGCCGCCGTCGCGCTCCTGGACCTCGGCGACCAGGGCATCGGGGTGGTGGGCCCGATCCCCCGTGGGCTGCCCACGCCAGGGCTCCCGGACGTCGACCCTCGCGTCGTGCTGGAGCTGCTCGTGCCTGCGATCGGCGTCGCGGTCGTCGGCTACTCCGACAACGTGCTCACCGGGCGGGCCTTCGCCAGCCGACGGCACGAGCGCATCGAGGCGAACCAGGAGTTCCTCGCCCTGGGCGCCGCGAACGTCGCCTCGGGCCTGATGCACGCGTTCCCGGTCAGCAGCAGCGGCAGCCGCACGGTGATCGGCGACGCGCTCGGCAGCCGCAGCCAGCTGTACTCGCTGGTCACGCTGGCCGTCGTGCTGGTGACGATGTACTTCCTCGACCCGCTGCTCGCCGCCTTCCCGATGGCCGCGCTCGGCGGTGTCGTCGTGTTCGCCGCGATCCGGCTCGTCGACGTCGACGAGCTCCGCCGGATCGCCCGCTTCAACCGCAGCGAGCTCGCCGTCGCGCTGGCGACGACGGCGTCGGTGCTGGTGCTCGGCGTGCTCCCCGGCATCGGCATCGCCATCGGACTCTCCATCCTCAACCAGCTGCGTCACGTCGCCAGGCCGCACGACGGCATCCTCGGCTACGTGCCCGGGGTCCCCGGCATGCACGACGTCGACGACTACCCCGAGGCCAAGCAGGTGCCGGGCCTGGTCGTCTACAGGTACGACTCCCCGATCTTCTTCGCGAACGCCGATGACTTCACCCAGCGCGCCCTCGCGGCCGTGGACGCGTCGCAGACCCCGGTCGAGTGGTTCCTCCTCAACGCGGAGGCCAACACGGAGATCGACCTGACCGGCGTGGACGCCCTCGATGAGGTACGTCGCACCCTGACCGACCGGGGCATCGTGTTCGCGATGGCCCGGGTCAAGCAGGACATGCGGGCCTACCTCGCCGCCGCCGGCCTCGTCGAGAAGGTCGGCGAGGACCGGATCTTCATGACCCTGCCGACAGCGGTCCTGGCCTACGAGCACGCCTACCGCGCCCGCCACGGCGAGCCACCCCCCGGCGTCTACATCCCCCGCCCCCCTGCCTGACGGTCCGCGGTCCCGGGCCGCCCACACCCGCTCACCGGGCCGTGGCTACGGTGTGGGCATGGCCCCCCGCGAGATCTCCGCCTCCACGACCGTCGAAGCCCCACCCTCGGTCGTGTTCTCGATCCTCAGTGACCCGCGCCAGCACGCCCGCATCGACGGCTCCGGGTCCGTGGGCAACGTGATCGACGGCCCTGACCGGCTGCGCGCCAAGGGCGACCAGTTCAGCGTGCACATGAAGATCGTGGTGCCCTACAAGATCACCAACAAGGTCGTCGAGTACGAGCAGGACCGCCGGATCGCGTGGCGCCACTTCGGCGCACACCGCTGGCGCTACGAGCTCGAGCCCACCGACGACGGCGGTACGACGGTCACCGAGACGTTCGACTACAGCCGCTACCCCGACCTCGGTGCCCGGATCCTGAAGCTGACCGGATCCCTGGAGCGCAACCGCCGGGGCATCGAGGAGACGCTCGTCCGGCTCAAGCGCGCCGCAGAGCAGGACGCCGCCCAGCGCGCCTGACCCCCGTCCGGGCGAGGAGGCGATGCCCCACCCGGGTCGTCGGGCTTCCCGGCGGCTTGACCCGATCGGGCCATTTTCGACGATGGTCCTCGACTCCGGCTGACTGCACCGCCAGCGTGGTGCGCACGTGCCCGCAGGGCGCCACAAATCAGGGGGTCATATGACTTTTCGCCGTCTCTTCGTGCTCGGCACCGCGCTGGGCATGGTCACCGCCGGGCTGGTGGCCGGCTCCACCACCGCCAGCGCGAGCTCGGCGTCGGCCGCGCAGACCGTCGAGGTCTTCGTGAAGCGCGACCACACGGTCGTCATGCCGACCGAGATCCGTCCCGGCGTCACGAAGTTCAAGATCAGCTCGCGTCGGTCGGCTGGCTTCCAGCTCGCCCA
>DASTPU010000013.1:0-12696 GCA_035762105.1 Nocardioidaceae bacterium
CATGCGGGTGCCCTTGTCGTTGACCTTCACCTCGCCCTCAGCCTCGCGCTTCTCCTTGCACTTGACGCAGTAGAACTCGCCGCTCCAGGTCTCCGCCATGACGGCCTCCTTGCTCATAGTCGTTCTTGGTCAGCGGTGGCTGTCGCCCAGGACCGCCGGGGCCCCCGTTCGTCGGTGACCGTCTCGCACCCTACGTCAGGCCGGACGCCGATGCATGCAAGCCGTGCTGTCGCCCCGCGTGTTTACGCTCAGATCGCCGATGAAACGCTCCTTTTGCCCCGTTTTGCCCCCCGTAGGACAGAGAACATCGCCACGGGCGCTCGGAGGGTCTCGCGGACGCACGGGTACGTCGGTCCGCCCGGCGTGATCGGTAGTCTCCGGCGCATGACTGAGACCCCTCACCTGCGCATCGACCGGCCCTCTGACGGCGTCGTGCTGCTCACCCTCGACAACCCCGACCAACGCAACGCGATGTCGGACGAGATGACATCGTCCTGGGTCGCCGCCGTCGACGAGATCAGCGGCGACCGCTCGGTCCGGGCGGTCGTCGTGACAGGGGCCGGCAGCGCGTTCTGCTCGGGCGGCAACACGAGCTGGATCGCGAGCGAACCGGACGCCACCGTCGACGAGCTGCGGACCCGGATGATCGCGTTCTACCGCTCGTGGCTGTCGATCCGGAAGCTCGAGGTGCCCACGATCGCCGCGATCAACGGCGCCGCGATCGGAGCCGGGCTCTGTATGGCGCTGGCCTGTGACCTGCGCTTCGCGGCCTCCTCGGCGAAGCTCGGCGCGCCCTTCGTGAAGCTCGGCATGCACCCGGGCATGGCCGCGACCTACCTGCTGCCGAACGTCGTCGGCGACGCGCACGCGCGCGACCTGCTGCTCACCGGCCGGATCGCCGACGCCGAGGAGTCGATGCGCCTCGGCATGGTGTCCCGGGTGATGCCTGACGAGACCTTCCTCGACGACGTGCTCGAGGTGGCCGCCGGCATCGCGGCGAGCGCGCCGATCCCCAGCCGGTACACCACGCTCGCGCTGCGCGCCGGCCACGACGACCTCGAGAGCGCCGTGCAGTGGGAGGCGCTGGCCCAGCCGATCACGTTGGCGACGGCCGACCTGCAGGAAGGGATCAAGGCCGCCCAGGAGCGGCGGGCGCCGCGGTTCGCCGGGCGCTGAGCCCTGGGCCGGTTCCGGGCGGGGTCTGGGCCCGGAACGGCTCACAGAGAGGCCCTCGGATGGGCTGGTGCGGCGCTTGCCTTCCCCTTGCGAACGCCACCCCGGCTGACCGAGGGCCTCTTCCACGGCACACGCTAGGTGCGCGCCGACGGGCGGGTCAACGGGCGACCGTCCACCCCTGTGGATAAACCTGTGGACGGTGTGTGGAGCTCGCGGGAGAGCCTGTGGAGCGCGCCGTGGACAACGGTGTACAAGACTGTGGGGGACACGCCCGGGTCGCCCGGCGGCACGTGTCTGACCAGCACAAATGAGAAGAGACAGTCTGTGGACGAAAGAAAGTCGGCCGACCCGGTGGCCGTCCTGCGCCGGATCGCCTTCCTGCTCGAGCGCACCCAGTCCGAGACCTACAAGGTCAAGGCGTTCCGTACGGCGGCCGCCGCGCTGCTGCCCCTGGGGCCCGACGAGATCCGTGCCCGGGCGGCCCAGGGGACGCTGCGCGACCTCAAGGGCATCGGCGCGTCCACCGAGAAGGTCGTGCTCGAGACCCTCGACGGCGCGACGTCGTCGTACCTCCGCAAGCTCGAGGAGACCGCCGGGCCGCTCGCGGACGGCGGCGAGATGCGCAGGCGGCTCCGCGGCGACCTGCACATGCACTCCGACTGGTCCGACGGCGGCTCGCCGATCGAGGAGATGGCGATGACCGCGGTGGAGGTGGGCCACGAGTACGTCTGCCTCAGCGACCACTCGCCCCGGCTCACCGTCGCCAACGGGCTGTCGACCGAGCGCCTGGTCCGGCAGCTGGACGTGGTCGCCGCGGTGAACGAGCAGCTCGGAGGGCAGCTGCGGATGCTCACCGGCATCGAGGTGGACATCCTCGACGACGGCTCGCTCGACCAGACCGACGAGATGCTCGACCGCCTGGACGTGGTGGTGGCCTCGGTGCACTCCAAGCTACGCATGGAGACCGACGCGATGACCCGCCGGATGGTCAACGCGGTGCGGCACCCGCGCACCAAGGTCCTCGGCCATGTGACCGGACGGCTGATCACCGGGGGACGGGGCAGACGCCCGCAGAGCACGTTCGACGCGGAGCAGGTCTTCACGGCGTGCGCGGCCAACGACGTGGCGGTCGAGATCAACTCCCGTCCCGAGCGCGTGGACCCGCCCGACGACCTCGTCGCGCTCGCCGTGGACGCCGGCTGCCTGTTCGCGATCGACAGCGACGCGCACGCCCCTGGCCAGCTGGACTTCCTCGACTACGGTGCCGCGCGGGCCGAGCAGCTCGGCGTCCCGGCGGAGCGGATCGTGAACACCTGGCCGGTTGACAGGCTGCTGGAGTGGTCGGCCGGGTAACCTGCATCACATGCCGTCCCCCGCCGCGGGCTCCGAGGAGCCGATCATCGAGGTGCGACGCAGCCGCAAGCGCCGTCGCACGGTCGCGGCGTACCGCGAGGACGACCGCGTGGTCGTGATGATCCCGGCCCGGCTCACCGCCAAGGAGGAGCGCGAGTGGGTCGCCACGATGCTGAAGCGGCTGGAGAAGTCCGAGGCCCGCCGGCGCCCGAGCGACGCCGGGCTCAGCCGGCGGGCGACCGAGCTGAGCAACAGGTACCTCGGCGGCCTGGCCCAGCCGGAGTCGGTGCGGTGGGTCGACAACCAGAACAGCCGCTGGGGCTCCTGCACCCCGTCCGACAAGTCGATCCGGCTCTCCACGCGGCTCCAGGGCATGCCGTCCTGGGTCATCGACTACGTGCTGGTTCACGAGCTGGCCCACCTGATCGAGGCCGGGCACACCCCGGCGTTCTGGTCGTGGGTGGACCGGTACCCGAAGGCGGAGCGGGCCAAGGGCTTCCTCGAGGGCGTCGCCTGTGCGACCCAGCTCGGCATCTCGGCACAGCCGCCCGACTGCTCCGAGGAAGGTGCGGCGGCGATGCGGGCCGACGAGGCCGCGCTCGAGTAGCCGAGGCTCAGGCGACCATCCAGACCCGCCACATCGCGGCGGGGTCCGAGAGCGGGTCCCCGTGCACCAGGACGAGGTCGGCGGGCCCGCCCTCCCGGAGCACCCCGGCGTCCGGCTCGCCGAGGAGCGCCCCGCCGTTCCGGGTGGCCGCGGCGAGCGCCTGCCAGGGTTCGAGGCCGGCGGTCACCAGGCACTCGACCTCCCACGCCATCTGGTTCGCCCGCAGCGAGCCCCCGCCGAAGTCGGTCCCGGCGGCGACCAGCACGCCGGCCCGGGCGGCCAGCCGCACGCTCTCGTGCGCCCACTCCCGCCGGGCCGCGATCAGCGACCGGCCCTCGGGGCTGGCGAAGCGCGGCAGCTTCGTCGTGCTGCCGAAGGACCGCCAGGACTCGAGGACCGCGAGCGTCGACACCAGCGCGACCCCGCTCGCCGCCATCAGCCGGGCGACGTCGGCATCGAGCTGGAAGCCGTGCTCGAGCGAGTCGACTCCGGCCTCGGCGCCGACACGGGCGCCGGGCAGCATCCCCGAGTGCGCCGTGACCTTCGCGCCCCGCGCATGGGCGGCGGCGACGACGGCGCGCACCTCGTCGACAGTGAACGGGGAGGTCTCCTTGTCGGGGCCGTCGAGGTAGAGCTTGACGAAGTCGGCGCCGTCGTCGAGCTGGTGCATCGCGGCGGCGAGCAGGCCGTCGCCGTCCTCGACCTCGGCGGCGAGGCCGGACGGCAGCGCGCCCTTCCGGCCGACCCACGACCCGGCGGCGCGGACGTAGGGGTAGTCCCGGTTGCCCTTCCACCGGTCGCGCACACCGAGCGCGAGTCCGCGGGTGCGGCCGTCGACCGGGTCGGTCCGGGTCGGTGAGCCGACGTCGCGCGCCCAGCGCACGCCGGACGACCGCTGCAGCCGCGCGTTGTGCTCCGCCACGTCGAGCAGCCGCTCGGCCGGGTCGAACCCGCGCTCCACCCAGTGCGCGCCGCCCGGCATGGTCAGATGGCTGTGGCTGTCGACGAGGCCGGGCACGACCGTGCAACCGGACGCGTCGACCACCTCGACGTCACGGCCCGGGGCCGGCTCGTCGTCGGAGGGCCGGATCCACGCGATGCGGTGGTCCTGCACGAGCAGGCTGACACCCACCCGGAGGTCCGGGCCGGTGCCGTCCGCCAGGGCGGCGTTGCGGTAGAGCGTGCGGGCCATCGGGCCACTATTCCACGCGGGCAGCTGCCCTCTCGCGAGCCAGGCGGACCAGCTCGTGCATGTCGTCGTCCTGCGTCGGCAGCCCGTCCCAGGGCCACCAGCGGACGTCGAGCGACTCCTCGCTCACCGCGTGCTCGGCGTCCGCGGGAGCCAGCGCGACGAAACGCACGTCGAGGTGGTTCACGGTCCCCCGCGGGTCGCAGAACGGCACCGGGTGGGCGTTCAGCTGCACCGGCACCGGGTCCAGGACCAGGTTCGGTACGCCGGACTCCTCGGTCGCCTCACGCAGCGCCGCGCCGGTGAGGGAGGTGTCGTCGTCCTCGCAGTGCCCGCCCATCTGGAACCACGCGCCGGCCTTCTTGTGCAGGGTGAGCAGCACGTGCTGCCCGTCGGCGGAGAGGATCAGCGTGCTCGCGGTGATGTGGTCGGGGAAGCAGGACCGACGAAGACCGTCCTCGTGGCCCTCGAGATGCGCGACGTAGCGGCGTCGTACCTCCTCCTGACGCCCGTCGGGAGCAGTCCAGGCACGAAGCACCGCCAGGGCGTCGCGGTGCAGGTCGCTCAGCGCTCGTCCCCGTCGCCCGGCTCGTCGTCGGAGCCGCTACCCGACTCGCTGTCGAGCAGGTCGGCGAGCGCGGCGTCGAACTCCGCGTCGGTCAGCGCCTCGGGCTCCTCGAGCCCTTCGCGGAAGCCGAGCGGGTCATCGAGGTCGGCGGGCGTGGGCAGGAGGTCGGGGTGCGCCCAGACCGCGTCGCGGGCCTGCTGGCCCTGCCGCGCGCGTAGCGAGCCCCACAGGGTGGAGGCGTCACGGAGCCGGCGCGGCCGGAGCTCGAGGCCGACCAGGGCGGCGAAGGTCTGCTCGGCCGGGCCGCCGGCAGCGCGGCGGCGTCGGACGGCCTCCTGCAGCTTGCCGGCGCTCGGCATCCGCTCCGCGGCGGCTTGGCCGACGACCTCGTCGACCCAGCCCTCGACCAGCGCGAGCGTGGTCTCGAGGCGGGTGAGGGCGGCCTCCTGGGCGGGCGTCTTCTGCGGCTCGAACAGCCCGCCCTCGAGCGCCTCCTGGATCGCGGCCGGGTTCATCGGGTCGATGTTGCGCATCGACTCCTCGATCTTCGAGACGTCGATCGTCATCCCGCGGCCGTAGTCCTCGACCGCGGACAGCAGGTGCGCGCGCAGCCACGGGACGTGGGCGAACAGCCGCTGGTGGGCGGCCTCGCGCAGCGCGAGGTAGAGCAGCACGTCCTCGTCGGACACGTCGAGGCCCTCGGAGAACTTCTTCACGTTCGCCGGGAGCAGGGCAGCCTTGCCCTCCGGGCCGAGGGGGAGCCCGACGTCGGAGGCGGTCAGCACCTCGCCGGCGAGGCCGCCGAGAGCCTGGCCCACCTGCGTGCCGAACATCGCGCCGCCGGCCTGGCCGAGCATCGCCATCAGCGGGCCGGCCATCGCCTTGGCCTCCTGGGGCAGCGCGTCGCCCATGGCGCCGACCACGTGCTCGGCGACCGGCTCGACGAGCCGCTTCCAGACCGTGATCGTCTCCTCGACCCACTGTGCGCGGCTCCAGACGGCGGAGGTGCTCACGCCGGAGGGCAGGTCGGTGACCTGGTCGAGCCAGTGGTCGGCGAGGCGGACCGCGTCCGCTACGGCGTCGCGGTCCTTGTCCGAGGGGGAGGGGTCCTTCTCCTGGGCGACGGTCTTGCGTGCGACGTCCTTGGCGAGGTTCCAGTTCACCGAGCCTTCGTGCGGCGCCATCATCGCCTGCATCTGGCTCATCAACGCCGAGAGGTCGGGCATTCCCTGCCCGCCTGCGCCGGCACCGGGGAACGCGCCGCCGAGCGAGGAGAAGAGCTGCTCGAACGGGGTGCCCTTGAACGGGTTGTTCTCGTCACCAGGGCGGTCGCTCGGGTCGTTGGTCATGCCTCCCAACCTACTCGTGGCATCAACCTCTAGTCTCGTGGTGTGAGCCCGCTTCCCCCCGTCGTACGCCTCGTGGACATCCGCGACACCGCACTGTCCGTCGACGAGGTCGTCACCTCCGTGTCCGACGCCGCCGCGGGTGGCGTCACGATCTTCGTCGGCAACGTCCGCGACCACGACGAGAACAAGTCCGTGACCGGCCTGGAGTACTCCGCCCACCCCACCGCCCTGACACTGCTGAGCGACGTCGCGGAGGAGGTCGCGCGGGAGTACGACGTACTCGCGGTCGCCGCGGTGCACCGGGTCGGCAAGCTCGCGATCGGGGACGCGGCGGTCGTCGTGGCCACCGCCGCCGCACACCGGGGCGAGGCCTTCGAGGCGTCCCGGGCCCTGATCGACCGGCTCAAGGAGCGCGTGCCGATCTGGAAGCACCAGCTCTTCGCCGACGGCACCGACGAGTGGGTCGGCACGCCCTGACCCGTGTTGGTCCGCTGCACGGGGAGTGATCCGGCCTAGCCTGGTCCCGTGGAGATCCTGCTCTGGCTGGCACCGACCGGCGTGGTCGCGGTCGGGATGATGGCGTGGGCGTCCTGGGCAGGCAGGCCACGGCGCGAGCAGTCCGACCGGTCCGAGGCCGCCTACGAGCGGTTCGCGCAGGCGATGACCAGGGAGCACCCCGGCGCCTCGCGGCCCCGGCCCATGGTCGCGCGGGACCGCAGCACGGGGATCGCGATCCGTCCTTCACGCAGCGGACGCCAGACAGGCGCGCGAACGGGGCAGGGCTCCGGCCAGACCCGCCGCTCCGCCTAGTTGCGCCCGGTGAGAGGGTGACCGCATGAGCACCCAACGACGCTGCTCTCTGCGCTCCGCCCGCGGGAGGGGCCGCGCATGAGCCACCGCACCGTGGCGAGCATCTTCGCCAGCGTGCTCCTGGCCGTGCTCTTCTTCGTCGCGGCCACGACGCCGGTCCCGTACATCACGATGAGCCCCGGTCCCACCGTCGACGTGCTCGCCGAGACCCGGGGCGAGGAGATCGTGCAGGTCGACGGGCACAAGCGGTACGACACCCAGGGTCGCCTGGAGCTCACCACGATCAAGCTGACCGGGCCCGACCAGGAGGTCAGCCTCGGCGAGGCGCTCGCGGCGTGGTTCGACCGGTCCCGAGCGGTGTACCCGCGCGAGGCGTTCTACGCCCCCGACGAGTCCGAGCAGGACGTCGAGACCGAGAGCGCCGTACAGATGGTGAGCTCCCAGGACACCGCAGTGGCGGTGGCCCTCACGGAGCTCGGCTACGACCTCGACAAGATCACCGAGGTCCTGGCGGTGACCCCGGGCAGCCCGGCCGACGGCAAGCTCGAGACCCGTGACCAGATCCTGTCGGTCAACGGCAAGGAGATCCGCAACGCGGCAGACGTCGCCCGGATCGTCCGCTCCACGCCGGACGGGGACTCCGCGACGTTCGAGATCCGTCGTGGCAAGGCCCAGAAGACCCTCGAGATCACGCCCGAGCCGTCCGAGGACGACCCGGACATCCCACTGGTCGGCATCGTCGTCGGCCCCAGCTACGACTTCCCCTTCGACGTCGCGGTCAACATCGACGAGCGCATCGGCGGGCCGAGCGCCGGCCTGATCTTCTCGCTCGCGGTCTACGACACGTTGACGCCCGGCGCGCTGACCGGGGGAGCCGCGGTGTCCGGTACGGGAACCATTGCCGAGGACGGAAGCGTTGGACCCATCGGAGGCATCCAGCAGAAGATCGTGGCCGCCGCGGACTCCGGCGCCGAGATCTTCCTGGTCCCGCCGCGCAACTGTGAGTCCGCACTGTCAGTCGGGCTCGACGAGGAGGAGATGAGGCTCGTGAAGGCCCCGACCATGCACAGCGCCGTGGAGTCCATCCAGGCGTACGTCGAGAACCCCGACGCCGACCTCCCGAAGTGCGGATGAGCGACATGACCGACGAGCCGACCGCCCCCGAGGTGGACCAGGTCCTCGCCGTCGCGGTGAGGGAGATCGAGCTGCACGCCGCCGAGGCCGGCTGGGACCAGCCCTCCCGGCTCTACGCCCTCGTCCCGACGTCGGACCTGCTCGCCCGTGAGCCCGCACTCGCCGCGGCGATGGGGCTCGACGAGGCGTCCGCGGCGGGCTCGCTCACGCCCGTCGAGCAGGACCACACCCCGGTGGACCGGTCGCTCGAGGAGGTGCTCGAGCGGATCATGTGGCCGGCCGAGGTGTTCGGCTGTGCCGCCGTGGTGGAGCGGCTCGTGCTCCCGCCCGACGCCGACGGCCAGATCCCCGAAGGCCCCGAGGAGGCGGAGCAGTTCGCCGCCTCCCACCCCGAACGGCAGGAGGTGCGCATCGTCGCCGCGGCCACGCGGGAGGGATCGACGTACTGCGCCCTCCGCTTCCGCTCTCACGACGACGCAGCCTCGGTCGTCGAGAGCCCCGACCTCGTGCCGGCTCTCCTAGAGTTGTTGGCCAGCACGCTCGACAACTAGGCAGGAAAAAAGCTGTGAGCGGATTCTTCGACGAGCCACCCGCCGGCCGGCCCCGACCGGCAGCCCCGGCCCAGGCACCGCAGCGCTCGCGTGCGCTGCTGTTCACGGGCCTGGTGCTGGTGGCGGCGTTCTTCGCGGTCTCGGTGTTCACCGGGATCTGGACCGACCGGCTGTGGTTCCGCAGCCTCGACTACGGCTCGGTGTTCACCAAGCTGCTCGGCACCAGGATCCTGCTGTTCGTCGTGTTCGGGCTTGTCATGGGCGTGTTCGTCGGGTTGAACCTCTTCCTGGCCTACCGGTTCCGGCCGCTGTTCCGCCCCGCGTCCCTCGAGCAGGCCAGCCTCGACCGCTACCGCCAGGTGGTGGACCCGCTGCGTCGCTGGCTGCTGATCGGGGTCAGCCTGGTGCTCGCGCTGTTCGCGGGCGCCTCCGGTGCAGGCAAGTGGCGAGAGTTCCTGCTGTGGCGCAACGCCAACGACTTCGGGCAGACCGACCCGTACTTCAACAAGGACATCGGGTTCTACGTCTTCGACCTGCCGTGGTTGCACTTCCTGGTCGGCTTCGCGATGACTGCGACGGTGATCGGGCTGATCGCCGCGCTGGTCATGCACTACCTCTACGGCGGCATCCGGCTCCAGGACCGGCACGACCGGTTCTCCGGCGCGGCGCAGGTGCAGGTCTCGGTCCTGGCCGGGCTCTTCGTGCTGTTCAAGGCGATCGACTACTGGCTGGACCGCTACGACCTCACCTCGGACGCCTCCGGGCTGATCACCGGTGTCACCTACACCGACGACCACGCGGTGCTGCCCTCGAAGGAGATCCTCACCTTCATCGCGCTGATCACCGCGGTGCTGTTCTTCGCGAACGTGTTCCGGCGGACGTGGATGCTGCCCACAGTGGGCCTCGCCCTGCTCGTCCTGTCGTCGATCCTGCTCGGTCTGCTGTGGCCGGGCGTGGTGCAGCAGTTCCAGGTGTCCCCGTCCGAGCCGGACAAGGAGGCGCCGTACATCAAACGGAACATCGAGGCCACGCGGGCGGCGTACTCGATCAAGGACGTGGAGATCACGCCGTACCCGGCGACGGTCTCGCTGAGCACCGAGCAGCTGCGCGCGGACGCCCAGTCGATTCCCGGCATCCGGCTGCTCGACCCGGCACTGGTGTCGGACACGTTCGAGCAGCTGCAGCAGGTTCGCGGCTACTACAGCGTGCCCGACGTCCTCGACGTCGACCGCTACCCGGTGAACAACGAGATGCGCGACATGGTGATGGCGGTGCGCGAGCTCAACCAGGCGGGTCTGCCCGACGACCAGCGCAACTGGGCCAACCTGCACACCGTCTACACCCACGGTTTCGGCGTGGTCGCGGCCTACGGCAACCAGCGCAACAGCGAGGGGGTTGCGGTCGAGAACGACGGCGAGCCGGAGTGGGCCGAGCAGGACATCCCGCCCAAGGGCGACCTGACCAACCTCACCGAGGACGGCTACCAGCCTCGAATCTACTTCGGCGAGCAGAGCCCGCAGTACTCCATCGTCGGCGGGCCCGAAGGCGCCCGCAGCGTGGAGTTCGACATCCCCGAGGGCGAGGCGCTCGGCAGCGCCGCGGAGACCAACACGTACGACGGCAAGGCCGGCGTGGCGGTGGGGAACCTGTTCAACAAGCTGCTGTACGCGGTCAAGTTCAGTGAGCCCAACATCGTGCTGTCCAGCCGGGTCAACGAGGAGTCGAAGATCCTCTACGACCGGCACCCGCGCACCCGTGTCCAGAAGGTCGCGCCGTGGCTCACCGTCGACGGCGACTCGTACCCGGCGGTCGTCGACGGCCGTGTGGTGTGGATCCTCGACGCGTACACCGTGACAGACCGCTACCCGATGTCGGAGAAGAAGTCGCTGTCGGAGATGACTCGCGACAGCCTCCAGCCGGAGACCACCTACCAGACGCTGCCGACCGACGAGATCAACTACATCCGCAACTCGGTGAAGGCTGTCGTGGACGCGTACGACGGCACCGTCACGCTCTACGAGTGGGACGAGCAGGATCCGATCCTCAAGGCGTGGTCGTCCGCCTTCCCGGGGGTCGTCGAGCCGAAGGACTCGATCCCCGCCGACCTGCGTGAGCACATGCGCTATCCCGAGGACCTGTTCAAGGTGCAGCGCGACATCCTTGCGCAGTACCACGTGACGCAGCCCAAGACGTTCTACGAGGGCAGCGACCAGTGGGAGGTCCCGCAGGACCCGACCGAGAAGTCGCAGAAGCAGCCGCCGTACCGGCTGTCGGTGCGGACCCCGTCCGGCGGTCCCGAACCGGTCTTCTCGCTGACCAGCGTGTACGTGCCGAAGAACCGCCAGAACCTGGCCGCGTTCATCTCGGTCGATGCCGACGCGGCGCAGGACGACTACGGCAACATCAGGGTGCTCCGACTACCCGGCAGCACCCAGATCCCCGGCCCGTCGCAGATCGCCAACCAGTTCGGTGCGGACCAGGAGATCCAGGACGCGCGACTGGCGTTCACCCGCACCAACTCCAAGGTGATCGACGGCAACCTGCTGACGCTGCCTGTGGGCGACGGTCTGCTGTACGTGCAGCCGCTCTACACGCAACGTGAGTCCGGTGAGGGCCGTTATCCGGTGCTGCGCTACGTGCTGGTGTCGTTCGGCAAGGAGGTCGGCTTCGGCCCGACCCTGACCGCCGCACTCGACGACGTGCTCGGCCAGATCGACCCGAGCAACGAGCCGGTCGAGGACGGACAGCCGACCACGCCACCCGAGGAGGGCGGCCAACCGGCGGTGCCCGGGGACGTCGAGTCGCTGCTGCAGGAGGCCGAGGAGGCTTTTACCGAGGCAGAGCAGGCGTTGCAGGACGGCGACCTCACCGCCTACGCCGAGGCGACCGAGCGAGCACGCGACCTCGTCGCCCAGGCGCTCGAGGCGGCAGGCATCACCGAGCCCCCAGCCGACGAAGGTGCGGCCGGCGGGACTGGCGGATCAGACGAGAGCGCCGGAGGGTGATCGGGCTTACATAGCACTCGATTTGGAGTCCCTGCTCGATGTCCCGTAAGGTTGGGTTCACCGACGCGGGGTGGAGCAGTTCGGTAGCTCGCTGGGCTCATAACCCAGAGGTCGCAGGTTCAAATCCTGCCCCCGCTACAAATTTCAGGCTCGGTTCCCTCTGGGGAACCGAGCCTGAAAGCTTTCTAACTTGACTCGGTCATCACAAAGTCATCACTTACCCGCCCAGCAGGTGTGTCCGGCGGCCCGCGCCGGGAACTGGCATGGAGCGTCTCGGGGCCACTCGGAGCCGCTTGGAGCGTCAAGCCCACCTACAGGGCATGAAGACCCAACTCCAACCGATCAGCGGACTCGAACCGCTGCTCAGCATCGAGGACCTCGCCGAGTACCTCGGCGTGCCGGTCACGACCATCTACGACTGGCGCGTGGGCGGCAAGGGTCCCTGCGGCGTCCGTGTGGGGCGCCATGTGAAGTTCACCGTGAGCGACGTGCTGGCCTGGATCGACGCGCAACGCGAGTCACGGCCCGGCGAGCACCCCGACGGGCGGTGATCTGAGATGGGACGACCCCGCACCGCGATCGGGACGTTCGGTGACTTCACCTTCATCAACGCCCCCAACGGGAAGGTGAAGGTACGGGTCCGCTTCCGTGACGATGACGGCCAGCTCCGGCTCGTGCAGGCGACCGGCGACTCCCGCAAGTCCGCCGAACGGGCATTGAAGGAGAAGATGAGCCGCCGTGAGAGCTACTCCAGCGGGCAAGGCGAGCTATCGGCCGACAGTTCGTTCGCGCGACTGGTCGAGGTCTGGCTCGACGACCTGGACCTGGTGGGCAAGCTCGCTCCCAGCACCCGCGCGCTCTACGAGCGGAACATGCGCCAGCTCGTGATGCCGGCGTTTGAGAACTACACCCTGAGCGAGATCAACGTGCGCAAGGTCGACCAGTTCATCAAGA
>DASTPU010000014.1:0-28157 GCA_035762105.1 Nocardioidaceae bacterium
CGGCAACGCGATGATGTAGACCTCGGGATGGCCGAAGAACCAGAACAGGTGTTGCCAGAGGATGGCGCCGCCCACGGTGGGGTCGTAGATGTGGGTGTCGAGGGTCCGGTCGGCGAGCATCGCGAACAGCGCGGCCGCGAGAAGCGGGAACGCGATCAGCACCATGATGCTGGTGATGAGGATGTTCCAGGTGAAGATCGGCCTCCGGAACATCGTCAAGCCCGGCGCGCGCATGCACACGATGGTGGTGATGAAGTTGACCGCGCCGAAGATGGTGCCGAAACCGCTCATCGCCAGACCCGCGACCCACAGATCGCCGCCGATACTCGGGCTGTAGACCGTGTTGTGCAACGGCGCATAGGCGAACCAGCCGAAATCGGCCGCACCGCCAGGCGTGATGAAGCCGGCGCAGACGATCAGCCCGCCGAACACGAACAGGTAGAAACTGAACATGTTCAGCCGCGGGAACGCGACATCCGGCGCTCCCATCTGCAACGGCACGATGATGTTGCCGAACCCGATGAACAGCGGCGTCGCGAACAGCAGCAGCATGATCGTGCCGTGCATGGTGAACAGCTGGTTGTACAGCTCGTCGCTGACCACCTGACGCCCGGGCGAATACAGCTCCGCGCGAATGAACAGCGCCAGCACCCCGGCGAACAGGAAGAACCCGAACGACGCGATCAGGTACATGTACCCGATGATCTTGTGGTCGGTGGACGTCATCCACCGCACCACCACGTTGCCCTTCCGCCTGGACCTGACGACCCCGTCGCGTGCGGCGGCTGTGCGCTCCAGAAACGTGGTCACCGGTCACCTCCCGGTATCGCCGTGCCACCCCCGTCGCCGACCGGCCGCGACCTGAGTCCTCGATCGACCCGTCAGCCCATCGTCGCCAGTTCCCCATTCTGCGACCGTCACTCGCCCTCCACCACCCCTCCACCGGCGCAGAGTTGCCAGGCGTCCCGGGACGGGCAGCAGGGTCCGTCGTCACCACGTCGGGTCGGCGCCGGTCAGAGCCAGACCGGCGCCGTCGGCACCGCCGTTCCGTCGAGGGCACTGACATCGGCGGCTCCGCGGCCGGTCGCCCATCGCGTCACGGCCGCAGCGGTTCCGACGACACCGGCGTCCATGTGCGGCGGCCCGTCACGACCATCGTCGAGCTTCCGGTCGGTGATGACGAGGGTGGGCGGGAGCGTCCGACGCCGTGCCCATGCGGCTCGCACATCGTCGAGCAGCCGGTCGAGGAGCGGCGCCGGCATATCCTCGAAGCGGCCCCCTGCGTCGAGGTCGATGGCGTGGATCCACACCTCTCGCGTCCTCATCCACACGGTCTCCCGGGCCGGCACTCGTCTGCCCTGGGCGGTGACGACCTCGGTCCCCCACGACGCGTCGTCGAGATCGCGCCATTCCACGTTGAGGTGGATCGCGGCGTGATCGGAGAGGTGACGCAGCGCGGTCGCCGGCAGGGTCGCCGCCAGGTCGATCTCCCGATCCCGTGCTGCCGGCGACGAGTACATCGGTGTCTCCACGCCACTGGCGGCCCACGCCGTGAGCCGGGTCAGTGCGCGGGCGTTGAGGCCGACGTGGGCGACGATGTGGCGGCGGCTCCATCCCGGCACCAGCGACGGGGCGTCCAGTTCCTCGTCGCGGAGGTCACGGAGGAAACGGGAGAAGTACGCCTGTCCGCGGCGGGCGAGGAGCAGGGCCTCGACCAGCGCCGGATCGTCGGTCCGGTCGGTGCGCGCCGCCACCTAACCCTCGATCCGGACGAGGTTGGACTGCTCCCCCAGACCGTCGATGGTGGTCCGCAGCCGGGATCCGTCCACGAGGAAGCGCGGGGGTGTGCGCGCATGGCCGACGCCACCGGGCGTTCCCGTGGCGATGACGTCCCCGGGGTTCAGCGTGACCAACTCCGACACGTAGGCGATCAGGTCGGCCGGATCGAAGACCAGATCGTCGATCCGGGCCGACTGCATCACCTCGCCATCGACCGTGGTGCGCACCTCCGCCGACGTCGAATGCACATCGGGCGTCACGAGGAACGGACCGAAGGGCGTCGACGCCTGCAGCGTCTTGCCCTGGAGCCACTCCGCCGTGCGGTACTGGTAGTCGCGCATCGTGACGTCGTTGAGGACGGCGTATCCGGCGATGCAGGCCGACGCGGTGTCCCTGTCGACGCGGAAGCACGGCGAGCCGACGACGACCGCCAGCTCGCCCTCCCAGTCCAAGGCCCGCGCCAGGCGGCCGGGCACCACGATGTCGTCGTATGGCCCGGTCACCGCCTCGGGGAACTTGGCGAACAAGGTCGGGTACTCGGGTCGTTCGCGGCCCATCTCGCGGATGTGCGCGGCATAGTTCAGGCCGACACAGATCACCTTGCCGGGCCGCGGGACGACCGGGGCCCACCGCCGAGGCTCGATGCCATCGAGCGCCTGGGCCGGCCCGACCGCGGTCTCCGCGCGCACACGCCACTGCGGATCGCGCAACAGGGCGCCGACGTCGGCGGCATCGGCGATCTCCACCACCGCGGCGTCATCGACGCGCACGGCCACCGTGTGATCGCCGACTCGCAGGGTCGCCAGTCTCATCGTGACACTCCCTCGATCAGGGTCCGTGCGAATCCGAGTCGCTCCATCACCGGGGCGTCGCTGAATCGGAACAGGTCGAACGACGTCTGGGCTGAAAGAGACCAAGCGGTCCAGCTGGGGACGACGAACAGGTCGCCCTTGGTGACGGCGTGTTCGACGCCGTCGAGGGTGACGCGGCCCGCGCCGTCGAAGACCTGCCACACCGACGACCCGACCTCCTGGCGGGCGCGGGTACTGGCGCCGTCGCGCAACCGGTGGAACTCGCACCGGATCGTGGGCATCACGTCGCCGCCGGTCGTGGGGTTGGAGTACCGGATCGCCGCGTGGCCCTGCTCCACCGTGGCCGGCTGGCCCTCGTCCTCGAGCAGCAGCTGCTCGGTGAGCGCGGCGTCGGTGTGCTCCCATCGGTAGGCGGTCAGGGGCGAGCTGCTGCTGTCGTCGAGGACGGACATCGGCCGCAGCCCTGGATGAGCCCACAGCCGCTCGGCTCGGGAGACCGACGGCGACGCCTCGTCGGTGACCCGGTCCGATCCGTACTCGAAGAACCCGACGTCGGTCTTGGCCGCGAACGGGATGTCGAGGCCGTCGATCCAGGCCATCGGCCGGTCGGTGTCGTTGTGATGCCCATGGAAGTGCCATCCGGGCGTCAGGAGCAGGTCGCCTCGGCGCATCGCGACCGGGTCACCGTTGACGACGGTCCAGACCCCTTCGCCCTCGACCACGAACCTGAACGCGTTCTGCGAGTGCCGGTGCTCCGGCGCGGTCTCGTGTCCACCGAGATACTGGATCGCCGCCCAGAGCGTCGGCGTCGCGTAGCCGGTCCCGGGAAGCCCGGGGTTGGCCAGGCCGATCGCCCGTCGTTCGCCACCTCGCCCGACAGGGACCAGCCGCCCGGATCGTTCGGCGATGTCGAGAAGTCTCGTCCACCGCCACACGTGCGGTACCGCCGCAGGCGTCGGCGTGAGCGGTTGCAGGTCCTCGCGCTGGGTCCACAAGGGGGCCAGGTCGTTGTCCTCGATGTCCTGGTACAGCTGAGCAAGCTCCGGAGAGTCCACGTCAGACGTCATCTCCTGCATCGTTACCTCCGAGTCGTGGTGATCGTCTTCTACGGCACGGTGAAGCGCTCGACCAGGTCCTGGCGCAGCGTCAGTCCCAGTCCCGGCGCATCGCCGACGGCCAAGCGCCCTTCGTGGGGCTCGATCGCGTCGTGATAGATCAGCCGCGCCACCTCCCAGCCCTGGAGGTGGAACTCGACCGGTCCGCTGCGGGCCACGCCGGCGTAGAGGTGGGCGTTCAGATGGGGCCAGTTGCCGCCCATGGCCACCGGGAGGTGATGTGCCTCGGCGATGGCCATGGCCCGCCGGGCGCCGGTGAAGCCGCCCAGGTCACGGACGTTGGGCTGGGCGATGTCGATCGCGCCCGACGAGACGAGGTGATGGAAGGTGGCCACGTTCCCCATGCCCAGGCTTCCTCCCGCGATCGGGATGGCGATCCGGTCTCGTGCCTGCGCCATGAGGCTCGGATCGCCGAGCGTGACCGGATCCTCGAACCACGTCAGATCGCACTCGCCGACGGCGTCGGCCAGCGCGACCGCCTGGGGCAGGGTGAGCCGCTTGTTCGCGTCGATCATGAGGTCGACGTCGGGTCCGACGGCGGCACGGACCGCATGAATCCGCTCGGCGTCCGCGCGCAGGCTCTGGTTCCGCCGGCTCGCGTCCTGCCCGGCCTGCGCGCCGACCACCAGTTTCAGGCCCCGATGCCCATCGCCCACCAACTGCTCGGCCAGCCGCACGAGCTCGGTCCGGCCGTAGGCCGGCAGGCCGAAGGTCACATAGGCCTCGACCTCGGCGCGGGCGCCCCCGAGGAGCTGCCACACCGGGGTCTGCGTCCGCTGGCCCAGTGCGTCCCAGACGGCGATGTCGACCAGGCTCGCGGCGGTCGCCCAGGCCCCGGTCGTCGGGCGGTGCGGCATCCGTTGTTCGAGGATCTCGCGGACTGCTTCGGGCCGGGCGGGGGCTCCCACCAGGAGTGGTGTGGCCTCGTCGCGGAGATACGCGAGCACGGCCGATGCCATCGGAGCGAAGAACAACGCGTGCCCACTCGCCCCGGCGTCGGTGTCCACCTCGGCCAGGAGCAACGGAACGAGACGGGGAGCCGGGCTCAGCGGCAGCGTGACCGGGACCTCGAGCCGGCGCGCCCGGAGGGCTGTGATCCTCACGCGTCCTCCCGTTCCCGCGCGAGGGCGTCCCGCAGGGCGTCGACCGCCCGGCGCACCGCGGCGCCGGCGCGGTGCATGCCCGCCTCCTCGGCGCCGGTGAGCCCCAACTCGACCAC
Organism: Nocardioidaceae bacterium; assembly: GCA_035762105.1. Lineage (GTDB taxonomy): Bacteria > Actinomycetota > Actinomycetes > Propionibacteriales > Nocardioidaceae > Nocardioides_C. The sequence goes on from DASTPU010000014.1 coordinate 4,926, forward strand.
CGCCGGCCGGTCGCCGGACAGGTCGACCGGAACGCCGAGGGCGACGCCGGTCAGGCCGTGTTCACCGCCCAGCAGCCTCGAACACGGCAGCGGTGCCGACCGGCGGTTCCACCAGGTGTCGATCATCCGATGGAGCCCCGCCGCCGACGCCCAGCCGGTGGACCGACCCGGCTGGAGCCCTTGGTAGGAGCGGAACCACTCGGCCAGGTAGCTGTCGATCGGCGGCCGGTCGCGTGGAGAGATCGAGCGTGCGCGTCCGTCGACCGTCACGGCGGAGTAGACGGGCACCTGAGCGCCACCGTGCTGACCGAGGTTCCAGCCCTCGACCCGGCCGATCTCGACGCCGAAGTGCCGCGCCAGCGCTGCCCGGAATCGGAGCGTGTCGTTGAGGCTGAACCCGAGGACCTGGTCGGCACGCAGCGATCCGGAGTCGACGACGAGGGTGGTGATCGCATCGACCGGGTTGGTCGCGACCACCACGAGGGCGTCGGGTCGAGCGAGCCGGAGATCGGGCAGCAGCCCGGCGAGGAGTCCCGCGTTGCGAGTCACCATGGCGGCGCGGTCCGGGCCCGCCGGCGCCGAGAGCGAAGCGGCCAGGACCACCACGTCGGCCTCCGCGAGCGCGGCGCGCGACCCGATGCGCACTCCAGGGTGTGCCCCGAGTCCGCGAAGGTGGTCCAGATCCATCAGCTGGGCCTGCAGGGCGCCGGCGTTGACGTCGACGAGGACCACCTCGCCCGCCGGAGCCGAGACCAGCCAGTGGAAGGCGAAGGCCGACCCGACCGTCCCCGCAGCGCCGATCACGGCGACCAGCGGACCCGCACCATCACGAGGTCGAACCACGGGTGACCGCCCTTCCGTGACCGACGACGACACGGGCCGCCGCGTTGACCCGCTCGAGCAGCGGATCGACCTCGTGAACGGACCCCGGATCCGGGTCGACGACCAGCGTCACCGCGTTGATCAGCGCATCCGTCGGGTCTGCCGGCATGGTCGGTGTGCGCCAGGCGACGTGCCGGTCCGGACGAACCAGCAGCGCGCCGTCCTCCGCCGTCCCGGACAGAACCGTCCAGGAGTCCACGGCCGTCGACCCGCCGGGTTCTCGCACACCGTCCGAGGGTCCGACGACGGCGACGGCGACCGGGGCCGCGAGGAAGGGCGACGCCGCCTTCAGGGCGTCCGCCCAGGCGCCGGCGGCACTGTCGCGCACCAGCAGGGTGAGCCCGTCGTGGACGACGAGGTCGTGCGTCGAGATCCGCGAGCCGTCGCGCGTCACCCACAGGTGCGGCAGATGGTGTCCCGGACGGGCGGTGGGCACATACGTGATGCTGGACTGATGGCCGTCGGGCGGCGGCGTCCCGTCAGGGACGAGTGCCCCGGAGGCGTACGAGTACCCGGCCTCGATGTTGAGCTGGCTGTAGTCGAGAGCGTTCTCGGCCACAGCAGCCGACGCCTCGGCGCGGCGCCGGCGGCCCTCCGAGGTGTCAGACGCCCAGATCGCGACCTGCTGCCAGCCCTCGTCCTCGGGCATCGTGGCGGACAGGCCCATCGCGGCCGCGATCGGCAGGTGCCGGTTCGAGTTCTCCATGGCGTGGGCGGTGTAGAGGGCCGCGACGGGGCGACGCTCGGTCTCGTAGCTGTCGAGCAGGGCGTCGTGACCCCACCCGCTCATGACCGCCGCGAGCTTCCAGGCGAGGTTGGCCGAGTCCTGGACGGCACAGTTGAGTCCGAGCCCGCCGGTCGGCGGGTGGCGGTGAGCGGCGTTGCCGACGAGGAACACCGGTCCCCGCCGGAACCGCCGCGCGACGACGGCCTCGTACTGCCACTGGCTGATCGCGTGGACCTCCAGGTGGTGGTCGGGTGGCAACCCGAGCAGGTCCCTGGCCGCGACCTCCGGCGCCGCGGCCACCGCGTCGGTCATCGACGCACCCGAGAGCGCGAGGGCCCACTGTGGCGACGACGCGTCGTAGCGGCCGGGTCCCAGAGCCTGCAGCACGCCACCCACGCGGCCATGGCTGCGAGGGTTGATGAAATGGGTGATCAGCGCGTCCGGATCCGCGTAGCCGGACAGGTCGGAGGTGAAGTAGAGGCTGGAGATCGTTCGCATCCGCTGTGGGCCGTCCATGGCGACACCGAGGGCCGCGGCACAGGTGCGGCCACCGTCGGCGACGATGACGTAGCGTGCGGACACCTCGTAGGTCGTGCCACGCGCGAGGTCGCGCGCGACGACGACGGCGCGGTCGTCGTCGACGCGCAGGTCGACGACCTCCTGGCCGGCGCGGACGGAATCGCCGAGGATCTCCCTGGCCTTGTCCCACAGCACCCGGTCGAGATGGATCTGCGGAACGTTGCAGAACCGCTGAGGGCTGGCGGCCCGGTATCGGGCCTCGTCGGTTCCACCGCCCCAGGCCTGGACCTCGCCGATCTTCCGACCGTGCAGTGGCGTCGGCCCGCCCAGCGACGTGTACCAGGCCACCTTGTGCCAGCGCTCGTTCTGCGGCCCGAGCTCGTAGACGCGATCGGCGATCCCGATGTCGGCGAAGACCTCCATGGTGCGCACGTTGAGCAGGTGCGCGCGCGGCAGCCGCGGGGCTTCGGACCGCCGCTCCAGCACGAGGGATCTGACGCCGGACCGGGCCAGGAGGAGTGCCGCCGTCAGCCCGGCCGGCCCGCCGCCCACGATGAGCACCGGGACGTCGACAGGGGTCGCCAGATCGTCCCTCATGTCTGACTCACCAGCTTCACGTTCAGGTAGTCGTCCAGGGCCTCGGCCCCGCCGTCCGAGCCGTAACCGCTCTGCTTGAGCCCGCCGAACGGGGTCTCCGGCCCCACCAGCTGTGCGTGGTTGATGGCGATCATCCCGGCCTGGACCTCGGCGGCCACTCGCCGAGCCGTCCGCAACGAGTCGGTGAACGCGTACGCCGCCAGCCCGTACTCGGTGGAGTTGGCGATGTCGAACGCCTCGTCGTCGGAACCGAACGGCGTGAGCAGCGCGAGCGGTCCGAACGGCTCCTCGTGCATCGCGCGCGAGTCCGGCGCGGCGGCGGCGATCACGGTGGGCCGGTAGTAGCTCCCTCGTGGCTCGCCCGCCGTGCCGCCGGCGAGCAGCTGGCCACCGCGCGCCACGGCGTCGTCGACGAGGGACTGGATCGCGGCGACCCTCCGGTCGTGCACGAGCGGCCCCATCGTGGTGTCCGGATCGGTGCCGGGGCCGACCACCAGGCCGGCGGCGTGCTTGGCCAGTCGCGCGGCCAGGTCATCGTGCAGAGACTCGTGGACGACGAACCTGGTCGGTGAGATGCACACCTGGCCCGCGTTACGGAACTTGGCCGCGCCCGCGGTGCGGAGCACCAGATCGAGGTCGGCATCCTCGAACACCAGGACCGGCGCGTGCCCGCCGAGTTCCAAGGAGGTTCGGATGACGCGTCGCGCGGCCAGCCCGGCGATCTCGGCGCCGACCGCCGTGGAGCCGGTGAACGTCACCTTGCGGATCGCGGGATGCCCGATCAGCCGCTCGGAGACCTGTGCCGGTTCCCCGAAGACCATCGAGAGGACGCCCGCCGGCAGACCGGCGTCATGGCACGCCTGGGCCAGGCCAACGCGGTGGCCGGGGTCTCCTCTGCCGGCTTGATCACGCAGGTACACCCCGCGGCGAGAGCGGCGCCGATCTTGCGGGCCGGAATCGTGATCGGGAAGTTCCAGGGGGTGAGTGCGAGCACGGGACCGACCGGCTCGCGGAGCACGAGGTCCTGGCGGTCCGCCCTGCTGGCGGGCACCACCCGGCCGTAGGCCCGGCGTCCCTCCTCGGCGAACCAGTCGAAGATGCCGGCCGCGGCATGGACCTCCGAAGTGGCTTCGGCGATCGGCTTGCCCTGCTCGAGGCTCGTCAGCCGGCCGATCTCGGCGGCTCTGGAGCGCAGGACGTCGGCCGCGCGGCGAAGAATCCGGGATCGCTGCAGCGCCGGTGTCCGACGCCATTCGGGAAACGCCGCCGCTGCCGCCTCGGCCGCCGCATCCAGGTCCTGGGGCTCGGCGAGCGGAAGTGCCGAGAGCACCTCGCCGGTGGCCGGGTTCGTGACCTCGCGGGTGGTGCGGCCCGCCTCGGCGCCCACCCATGCTCCGGCCAGGAAGAGACGGAGCTCCGGGTAGTTCTCAGTCAACGTCGTCTCCGCTCTCCGTCGTGGGCCGCAGGTCATAGATGTCCAAGGTCAGTTCGCCGGAGCGCAGTCGATCCAGGTACCCGGCCTCGGCCGCCTGGCGAGCCCGTCCGGCGGCCAGGACCTGGACGGCCCGACCGGCGGGGATCGCGACCACCCCGTCGGCGTCGCCGACGATCACGTCACCCCTGCGGACCCGCGTCCGGCCCAGGACGACCTCGTCGACGGCTCCGCGAGCGTCGCGCTTGCTGGTGCCGCGGATCGCGATGGCCGAGGCGAACACCGGGAAGTCGAGGTCCGCGATCGCCTCGGTGTCGCGGACCCCGCCGTCGATGACCAGGCCGCGGACGCCGCGGACCTGCGCGGCGACCGTCAGGACCTCGCCCCAGTAGCCGTGCTCTCCGCCGGCCGCGTTCACCACCAGCACGTCGCCGGCGCACGCCTGTTCGAGGGCGAGATGCAGGGGCAGGTTGTCACCCTCGGCGGCCTGAACGGGCAGCGCGCGGCCGGCGAGTGCCCGGCGGGCGCCGACCGGCCGCAGCCGGCTGGGAAGGTCGATCGGGAGACCCGATGCCTCGAGCACGGTGGCGGAGCCGAGGTCGCCGAGCGCGGCCAGCACGTCGTCATCGACGACGGCGGCACCGGCGGAAGGCGTCGTCATGGGCTCACCCGCGTCCGCTGCAGCTCGTGATACCCCTGGCTGGACCTGGCCGCTGCCAGTGTGCGGCCCGACAGCACCTGCTGGACGATGGCGGACTCTCGCTCGTCGATCTCGCGGGCGATCATCTCGACGTCGTCGACCACGTCGCGACGGATCGCCACGACCCCGTCGGAGTCACCGAGCAGCCAGTCGCCGGGTTCCACGCGCTCCCCACCCACGGTCACCGGACCGTTGACCTCGGCGACCTCGACCCGGTCCTTGCCGGTGCGCATGAACCTGCCGCGGGAGAAGATCGGGTAGCCGACCTCCAGCGCCCGGTTCACGTCGCGGCACACGCCGTCGATGACGGTGCCGGCGACGTCGCGGTCGACCGCCATCGCGGTGAGGATGTCGCCCCACACCGTGCAGTCCTCGGCACCGCCGTTGTCGAGGACGACGACCGAGCCGGAGGGCACGTCGTCGAGGTAGTCACCCACGGTGCCCGGAACCGCACCCACCCGGACGTATCTGACCGTGAAGGCCGGTCCGCACATCCGGATGCCATCGGCCAGGGGCCTCAGGCCGAGCAGGGCACCGGGGATGCCGAGCCGGTCCAGCGCGTCGGAGACCGTCGCGGTCGTCAGGCCGGCGAACCTCGTATCACTCATGGCGTCCTCATTGCTCCTCGTCGAGGTCACCGGGCGTCGGCCGGTGCTCGGGCGTCGGAAACGCGGTGTCGTGCATGACCTCGACGATCGAGGCTCCCGACCGCACCTGGTCGCGCATCCGTGCCTCCCGCGTGACGATGCGTTCCGCCCAGACGGCCACCTGGCCGGCCCACGCCTGCGGCACCACGACGACGCCGGTGGAGTCGGCGACGACGATGTCGCCGTCCCGGATCTCCACGCCGCCGACCTCGATCGGCTCACCGGAGGAGAGCTGCACGATCCGGCCACGGGCGCTGGTCGGCACCGACGCACGGGCGAAGACGGGGAAGGCGGCCTCGTGGCTCTCCGCGACGTCGCGGCAGGCGCCGTCGACGATCACGGCGTCCACCCCCTTCTTCAGGGCCGCCTCGGTGAGGATGCCGCCCCAGCACGAGACATCGGTCCGTCCACCGTTGGCGACGACGATGATGTCGCCGGGAGCGCCGTCCTCGACGGTGGCGGCGGCGATGTGCGCACTGGGTCCGGTCCCGGTGCGCTCGCCCGCCTGAACGGTCCGGGCGCGTCCGATGACGACACCGCGGACCGGCCAGATCGGTCTGATTCCGGTGAGCACGGACGGGGGCAGGGCCAGCGTGTCCAGGGCATCGGAGACCGCGCAGGCGTCCAGGCCGGTAACGTCGCGCAGCACGCCCAGATCGTTCATGCGCCCTCCCCGGCCTGCTCGAGACCGGCATCGTCGTGGTCGTCGCGCCGGCTCGCGAGGACGATGACGTGTTCGGGCCGGACATAGAACGTCACGGGATCTCCTGGCCGCATCGACAGCGATTGGCTGACCAACTGCTCTTCGTCGACGATCGCCTTGACGACATGGCCGCCGACGTCGATCTGCAGTCGCAGGGCGCTGCCCCAGTCGGTGGCCTTCGTCACCACTCCGTTGACAGCCATGCAGCGCGCGTCCGGCTGGCTGAACCGCAGGTGCTGGGCGCGAAACGCCACACTCACCCGGCCATCGGCCGGCGCGGGGTAGGCCGAGCGCACGACGTCGGGGCAGTGGTCGAGACGAACGTGGCAGTGGTCCCCGTCTCGCGACTCCACCGTGGCGGGCAGGATGTTCTGGAATCCCATGAAATCGGCGACGAACGTCGACTTCGGCCTGGTGTAGAGGTCGCGCGGGGTGTCGACCTGCTCGATCCGGCCGGCCCGCATCACGATGATGCGGTCGGACAGCGCGACCGCCTCCTCCTGGTCGTGGGTGACGTAGACCGAGGTGGTGCCGAGGGAGTTGTGCACCGACCTGATGTGGTCGCGCATCGCGAAGCGCAGTTTGGCGTCGAGATTGGACAGCGGTTCGTCGTACAGCATGACGTCGGGCCGGCCGACCATGGCACGGGCCAGGGCGACCCGCTGCTGCTGCCCGCCGGACAGCGCCGAGACGTTCTTGGTGTGCAGCCCGCCCAAACCCACCCGGGTGAGGGCTTCGTCGACCGCCCGCCCGATCTCCGCACGCGGTGTCCTGGCCATCTTCAGCGGATAGGCGACGTTGCCGAACACGCTCATGTGCGGCCACAGGGCATAGCTCTGGAAGACCATGCCCACGCCACGCCGCTCCGGCGGGACGAAGACGCCGTCGGCGGGGGCCGCGATCAACTGATCGCCGATCCGGACGGACCCGTGGGTGGGCGCCTCCAGCCCCGCGATGCAGCGCAACGTGGTGGTCTTCCCGCACCCGCTGGGGCCGAGCAGGGTGAGGAACTCCCCGGGCGCGACGTCCAGGTCGAGCCGGTCCACCGCCGGGGCGGCCCCGGCGGAGTACGTCTTGGTCAGCGCGTTGATGGCGATGCTCTTCATGCCGGCTCCCAGGCCGCGAAGGCCATCCCGCAACCAGTACCGGCCGGGCTGCGGTAGCAGGGCTGGTAGTCGAGCACCGTGGCGGTGGCGCCCGTCGATCGCATGGCCTCCGCGACGACCAGCCAGTTGCGGATCTCGGAGGAGCCGGACCGCAGCACCGCGTCCGGCAGGTCCCGCAGGGGTTCATGGTCGCCGCCGGCGAAGGCGTCGAGGGTCGCGCGATCGAGATCCTCGTCGACCACCATGTGACTGAGGCCGCCGGATGCGACCAGCCCGACGCGCAGATCGGACGGGAACTGCGCGATGGCCTCGCCGACGGCCGCGCCGAAGTCCAGGCAGCGGGCCGCCGATGGTGGATTCGGGCTGTAGAAGGTGTTGACGAAGACCGGCACCACCGGCAGCAGGTCCGGACCGCCGCCCAGGATCTGCTGGAACACGAATCCCCACCCGTGCGGAATCCCGTGGTTGTCCCACTTCCCGCCGGGGAGGCGCTGGGACGCCGCCGGGTCGAACCCAGCCCGTGAGGTGTGCCGAACCAGCTGCAGTGCGAGCTCGGGATGCCCGCGGCGCAGGGTGTGGGTGTCCGGCTGATTCGCGATCTCGGCCACCGCCAGCCCAGGGCCCATGCCGTCCAGTTGTTCCTGGCTGTACGGCACGTGGTCCATCGATTCGCCCCAGTAGACGGCGAACTGCGGGAGAAGGTCGTCGCCGAAGACCTCCTTGTGGTCGCTGCTCACCACGACCAGGGCGTCGAGACGGGCGTCGTCGACCAGCGCGCCCAGCGCGGTGATGGCGGCTCGGCAGGCGGCGTGCTTGGCCCGCCACACCTCCTCGCTGCAGTGGTCGGCGAAGGCGTTTCCGCGCGCCTGGGCCAGCTCCGGGTAGGTGTGCGCCTCGCCGCGGAAGATCAGCGCGGGATTGGCCTCGTCGGCTGGTCGACGAGCGCCCCACTGCTCCGGCGGCGTGTTCAGCATCGGCCCGTGGGAGGTGCCGATGCCCAGCACGAGTTCAGCCACGGGTGGCTCCTTCGCTGTCGGCGCCGGCCAGGTCGAGCTTGAACAACTCCACGGTGTTGTCGCGGTAGAGGGCCTGGCGCTGATGGTCGTCGAGCCAGTCGATCGCGTCGACGAGATGATGGATGTCGTCGATCCACCGGCCGGTTTCGGGGTCGCGCACAGAACCGGTGCCCGGCTTCTCGGTGCCGAACAGGCATCGGTCGACTCCGACCGAGCGCAGCAGCAGCTCGATCGAGTCCTGCGTGTAGAGGCAGGTGTCGTACCACAGCTTGCGCAGCTGTTCGTCGAACGACGCCGCGCCCGGGCGGCGGATCGGTCCGGGGCGGAACCGGCCGCGTTGGTAGGGAACGGCCCCGCCACCATGCGAGACGACGATCTTGAGGTCGGGGAAGTCCTGGAACACCTGCGACTGGAGCAGGCCGATGACCGCCTGCGTCTCCTCCTGGATGAAGTGCAACGAGTAGCTCTCCCGGGCCGGCGGCCGACAGGCGGCAGAGTGGATGAACGCCGGAACATCGAGCTCGCAGAGAACCTCGTAGAGTGGGTACCAGAACCGATCTCCGAGCGCGGGCGGCACCGCCGTCCCCTCGTACGGGTCGGGGTTCAGCACCGCGCCGACGAAGCCGAGGTCGGTGACGCAGCGCCGGAGTTCGGCGGCCCAGGTCTCCGGGGCGAGTTCCATGCTCTGCGGCAGGCCGGCGATGCCCTGGAAACGTCCGGGCTCACTCGCGCAAACCCGGGCGATGACGTCGTTGGTGCTCTCGGTGAACCATTCGACGAGCTTGGCCGGAGTCTCGCTGTGCATCATCTGGAACGGCCGCGGCGAGATCAGCTGCAGGTCGATGCCGGCCTCGTCGAGATGGTCGAGGTGGGAGACGTTCCCGAAGCTGGGATTCGGCGCCCGCAGCGCGGCGGCGATCTGGTCGTCGCTGATGTGCGGTCTGCCCCGCCCGTGCGCCCCGCGGTGGGAGAGCAGTCCCGCCTTGTAGGCGTACAGCTCCGCCGGGGCCGACACGTGGCCGTGACAGTCGATCTTGCTCGGCGCGTTCACTTCGGCCAGACCTCCTGGATCGTCTCGAGTGCCTGTTGCGTCTCGCTCGCCACGGTCTCCAGCGGCGTGCTCCGGATCAGGTCGAGGTCACGCATCGGCGGGAAGTCCGCGGGCCCGTCGCTGTCCGGCATCGTCGGGTAGTAGCCGACCGCGGCCAGGGCCTGCTGGCCCTCCGGAGTGAACAGCCAGTTCATCAGCAGCTTGGCGGCGTTGGGGTTGGGAGCGCCGTCGATCAGGCCGAGGTAGTGCCCGGACACGTACGAGCCGCCCTCCGTGGGGAACACGAACCCCATCGGTGCTCCCTTCGCGGACTCGCGGATGAAGAAGCTGTAGGGGTAGTAGCCCGCGATGTCGAACTCGCCACTGGCCACGGCCGCACCGGTGTTCTGGGATCCGTTCTCGTTGTGCGGCTCCTGCGAGGCCATGGCGTTCAGGTACTCCTGGCCGAAGCGCTCGTCGGCGAGCAGCGCTCGGAAGGCCGACAGCGAGGAACCCGACACCGTCGGATCGTCCATCACGATCCGGCCCCGCCACGTCTCGTCCTTGAGCTCGTCCCACGTCTGCGGGGCGTCGCCGGAGTCGACGGCGTTGGTGTTGTAGCCGATGCCGAACGGCAGTGCGGCCGCGGCGTGGACGGTGTTGGTGGGTTCGGTCCAGCGGGGGTCCAGCCCCTCGGCCGTGAGAGGCGTGTACGGCACGTACTTGCCCTCCTCGATATGGCCCGCGACGGAGGTGTCGCCGCCCTGGACGAGGTCGCCCACGTGCTGACCGCTGGCGAACTCGTTGCTGATCTTGCTGTCGAAGTCCGGCCCGGTCAGGTGCTCGCCACTCACCTGGATGCCCGGGTAGCGCGCCATGAAGACCTCGTACACGGGCCCGCGGTCGTTCTCGCCGGCGCCGTAGATGGTGACGCGGTCTTCACCGGCGTCCTGAGCCGCCTGGTAGAGCCGATCCATCTCGTCGACGACCTCCTGGCTGCCCAGAGCCTCGACCTCGTCGGCGACCCCGGTCGGTTCGGGCGCCACCGCGCTCTCGTCGGGCGTGCCGCACGCGGCGAGGCCCGCCAACACGACGCCGGCAAACACTGCTGTGGTGGAACGCTTCATGGCTCTCTCCTGGAACCCGCTGACTTCACGACGGTGGGGAGTCCACCGGGGACGGCGGCTGACGGCTCGGCGGCCACATCGGCCTCCGACGCGCTACGGACAGCCTCAGACGCGGCGGGAATCGTCCGCGTCATGGGAACCTGATCGGCGCTCGGCGCATCGGGTCCGGAGCGATCACGGCGCCGGCGATTCGACCGGCTGATCACCCGGACCGTCAGGCTGCCGACGACGAACAGCACCAGCAGGGCGCCGAGCAGGATGACGAACAGGGCTGCTGCCTGGGAGGTCTCGCCCTGGCTGTGCAGGTTGTAGACGACCAGGGGAACGGTCGCGCTGTCGGTCGTCGACAACAGCATCGGGATGGTGAGGTTCCCCGAGACCAGGATCGCGACCAGGAACCACCCGGCCAGAAGGCTCGGAGCGATCAGGGGAACCACGATGCTGAAGAACATCCGTACCGGGCGGGCGCCGCTGACCCGAGCGGACTCCTCGAGCTCACGGCCCACCTGGCGCAGCGCCGGCTGCACCGCGCGCGTGGCCAGCGGCACGGCCGAGATCATGAGGCCGATCACGACGATGCCCAGCGAGCCGTACAGGCTGCGCAGCCCGGGGATGCTCACGAACAGCCAGGCGATGCCCAGCGCGAGGATGATGCCCGGCATGGCGAACGGGAGCCAGGTCATCACCTCCAGTGCCCTGCGCAGGCGACTGCGGCTGTGCGTGATCGCGTAGCTGATCAGCAGGGTCATCAGAATGGCGCACAGACCGCCCACGACGGCCACGATCGCCGTGGTGCGCAGCGCCGCCGTCGTGGTCGGCTCGCTGAACAGCAACTGATAGTTGATCGTCGAGTACACCCCGCCGCCGAGGTACGGCTGGAAGCTGCCCGCGACCAACTGGGCCATGGGCAGTGCCACGGCGAGGGTGATGTAGCCGACGATGAGCAGCGTGCCCGCCCAGCGCCAAGGGCCGATCGACCAGCGGTCGGTGCGGTCGTTCTTCCCGGTGACGGTGGTGAAGTCGCGGCTGCCCAGGATCCGCCACTGGACCACGACGAGGACGACCACCACGACGGCGAGCAGCAGCGACAGCGCTCCCGCGGCGCCGTAGTCCGCCGGCGTCCGGTCCCGGATCTGGCTGAAGATCTCGGTGGCGAACACGTCGATGCCGGCAGGCGTGCCGAGCAGCAGTGGCACGTCGAAGAACTCGAGGCCCGCGACGAAGCTGAGGATGCACACGCCCAGCAGGGACGGCCCGAGCAGGGGGACGTCGACACGGAGGAAGGTGCGCAGGCGACCGGCGCCGAAGACCCGCGAGGCCTCTTCCAGGCTGCGGTTCATGGCCATCAGCGGACCGAGCAGGAGGAAGTAGGCGAACGCGGTCGACTTCAGCGAGGTGACGACGACGATGCCGCTCCAGCTGTAGGTGTCCCACAGTGGCGTCTCGGCGCCGGTGAGGTCCTGCCAGAAGCTGTTGATCGTGCCGATGCGCGGGTTGCCCAGCATCGCCCAGCTGATTCCGTAGAACAGCGGCGGGAGGGCGATGACCAGCATCATCGACGGTGTGACCAACCGCCGCAGCGGGGTGTCCGTCCTGGCGACGATGAAGGCGAGCAACAGCCCGGTGACGGTGGAGATGACCATGACGCCCAGGGCCAGCAGCACCGAGTCGCCGAGCACCGAGTACGTGCCGGCGTCACCGTAGGCGCGGCGGAAGGCGTCGAACGACCACTGCGCGGGCCGGCCCGGAGTGGCGTCTCGGATCGCGCCGACGGCCAGCATGACGACGGGCATCGCGAACAGGAAGAAGGCGACCACGGTCAGGAGCAGCATCGACCGTCGGCTCGAGAAGGGACCGGTGGAGGGCTCCCGCAGCCTGCCCAGCATCATTCCTCCCTTGCCGAGGTCATCAGTTCCACCAGCGACGGCCCACGCGAGCGCGAGCCGCGTTCGATCGCGGCCGCCACCCCGTCCGGCGTCAGGACCCGTTCGCTGGGCAGCCCGAACCCGCCCGCGATCTGGGCGAGGTGCGGCCCACTCAGGTCCGTGCCCAGCCAGTCGCCGCGACGTACCGCCTCGCCCCCGAACCGCCCGAGAGCGAGGCCCACCGCCGCGAACGCCTCGTTGTTCAGGACCACGAAGGTGACCTGGGCTCGATACCGCTGCGCCGTCCACAACGCGGCCAGCCCGAACTGGAAGACGCCGTCGCCCAGGAACGCCAGAACCCGGCGCTCCGGCTGCGCCAGCGCGACGCCGATCGCCGCGCCCAGACCCCACCCGAGCGAGCCGGAGGAGGTGGTCAGGACCTGGTCGGGCCGGGCCTGGGGAAGGGCTCCGAGCAGGGCCGGGCCGGCCGTCGTCGCGTCGACGACGTAGTTCTCCTCGCCGGTGAGGGCTTCGGCCACGGAGCTCACCCAGCCGGCGAGACCGTGGTGCGCGGGTGAGCTGTGCGGGCTCAGCGAAGGGCCGGCGCCACTCGCCGGCGTCGGCGCCCGAGCCGGTGTCGTGGCCGGCCGCGGGCCGAGCGCGTCGAGGAGGTCGCGCACCACCTCACCGGTGTGCCCGACCAGGGCGTGGTCGACCTGATGCAGCCGGCCGATGCGGCTCGGGTCGACGTGGACGTGGACCACCGTCGCCGTGGTGGGCAACGCCGGAGCGCCGTTGACGTCGAACTCCCGGAAGACCTGGCATCCGGCGAAGACGACCACGTCGGCGTTCGCGACCGCAGGATGGCGCACGTCATAGCTGCCCTGGAAGGCGGGGTGCTGCGTGGGATAGCTGGAGCGCTCGAACCCGCGGCGGTCCTCATGGAGCACCGTCGCGTCGAGCCGCTCGGCCAGGGTGACCATGAGATCGCTCGCGCCGTGACGGGCGACCTCCCCGCCCGAGACGAGGACGACGCGGGTCGCCGCGGTGAGCGCGTCCGCCACGCCGCGCAGCTCGGCCCGCGACGGACGGGTCCGACGCGGCCCCGGCAGCGGACGCGGGTAGCGCGGATCGACGGCGTCGGTCGTCTCCAGCAGCTCCTGGGGCAGGCCCAGCCAGACCGGCCCGGCCGGCTCGGCGGTGGCGATGCTCAGGGCCCGCTCCAGGTCGGCCGGCAGGGAGTCCGGCGTGGCGGGTACCCGGTCCCACTTGACCAGGTCACGAAGCCCCAGGTCGGGATGGGGCAGCGTGGTGAACCCGTCACGGCCCGCGAGCACCGACGGCTTGAGCCCGTTCAGGATGAGCACCGGTGCGTAGGCGATCCGCGCGGCGGACAGATGGGCCAGCACATTGGCGAGGCCGACGTTGGTGTGGACATACACGACGGCGGGCCCGCCGCTGAGCCGTGCCTCGGCGTCGGCGGCTGCGATGGCCGTCGACTCGTGGCTGACGAGGACGAGCTCGATGTCGTCCCGGCCGACGAAGGCGTCCAGCATGGCGGCCTCGGTGCTGCCGGGGCAGCAGTAGACCCGCGCGACGCCCCAGGCGACCAGGATGTCGAGCACCTGCCGGGTGACCGGCGTGCCGCCGAGCTCGCGATCGGCGACGATCGCGCTGCCGAGTTCCGTTCCGGCCGTAGTTCTCATCGTGACTCCTCGTTCCGCTCGCGCGCACCGGCACCGGACAGGGAGGCGGACGTGTCCGGAGCGGGATGTCGGGTCGTCGCGACCTTGAGGTAGCGACCCGTGATGGCTTGTGCTTCCGCCTCCGTGACGATCTCAGACATCGCGCGCACAGGCGCGTCGCCGCTGCGCTCGTAGACGGTCCGCAGGATGGCGTCGGGCGGTTCGGCGCGGTTCATGCGCACCACCGCCGCGGTCACCTGCAGCCGTTCGTCCTCGTAGGCGGCGAAGGCCTGCGCCGGGTCGTCCGCCCGGGCCAGGATCCTGGCGAGGGCGGCCGCGTCGAGGATGGCCTGACCGGCGCCGTTGGAGCCTCGTGGCACCATCGGATGGGCGGCGTCACCGAGGAGGGTCAGCCGTCCCCGGCTCCAGAACGGGAGCGGGTCCTGGTCGACCATCGGGTACTCGAGGATCTGCTCGGAGCGCCCGAGGAGCTCCGGAACGTCGAGCCAGTCGAAGCGCCAGTCGGCGAACCGGTCGGCGAAGTCCGTCAGCCGGCCCCGGCGTTGCCAGTCTCGCTCGCCCCGCCGAGGCATCTCGATCTCGGCGACCCAGTTGACGAGTTGAAGGCCGCCGGGCAGGCCGTTGCGGATGGGGTAGGTGACCAGCTTGCCGGGCTGGAGCCAGCCGGCGCGGACCATCGTGGCGCCGCTCAGGAAGCGCGGGTGGGCGGCCACGCCCCGCCACATCATCACCCCGGAGTAGCGCGCGGGTCCTTCGTCGGGATGCAGCGTCCTGCGGATCACCGAGTGGATCCCGTCGCAGCCCACGACGGACTCGGCGACGACCGGGTCGAGCGGGTCACCGTTGTCGTCGATGAAGTGGAGCTCGACGCGGTCGCCGACCTCTCGGACGCGCTCGAGGCGCCTGTTCGTCACGATGGCGTCGTCCCCGCAACGGCGCCGTACCGCGTCCACCAGGACGGAGTGGAGGTCGCCGCGGTGGATGGAGTACTGCGGGTGCTCGTGCCCCGCCCACCTGCCGGCCGGCTCGGTGAAGATGTGCTGACCGAAACGGTTGAAGAAGGCTGCCTCGCGAGTCAGCACCGCCCTGTCCGTGAGCTGCTCCTCGAGCCCGAGCCCGGCCAGGACCGCGGAGGCGTGCGGCAGCACGTTGATCCCGACGCCCAGTGCCTGCAGGCGAGGTGCGGCCTCGTAGATCCGGCTCCGGATGCCGTGCCGCTCCAACTCCAGCGCCAGCACCAGGCCCCCGATGCCGCCGCCGACTATGGAAACGGTTCTCACGCGTCCTCCCAGCTCGTCTCGTCCAGCGTGCCGCTCACGTTACCGACGTGTTTCCGGCATGCGGGCAAAGCTGCTACGATTTCCCGTCATGCGGGAAACGCTGACCTCCGTCGTCAACGCCGTCCGGCTGGTGCAACTACTCGCCGAACGCGGACACCTGCGGGTCACCGAGGCGAGCAGGGAGCTGGGAATCAGCACGTCCACCAGCCATCGATTGCTCACGACGCTGGTGGACGAGGGCTTCGTCGAGCGCGATCGCGTCACCAAGGACTACCGACTGGGCCGGGTGCTGGTCGAGATCGGCCTCGCCGCCCTGGGCGATCTCGACATTCGCCGATCCGCACATCACCACATGGCTCGACTCGCCGCCCGGCTGGACGAGACGGTGCACCTGTTGGTCCTCCAGGGGGCCGGGGCACGGTTCATCGACGGTGTCGAGAGTCAGCAGCTGATCCGGGTGACCATCCGGACGGGCACGCTGCTACCGGCGCATGCCACCTCCGGCGGGAAGGTGCTCCTGGCCGAGATGCCGCGCAAGGAGCTGGAACGTCTCCTCAGCACCGACCTGCCGACGGTCACCGACCAGACCATCCACGCCCTCCCGGATCTGGTCGAGGAGTTCGAGGAGATCCGCAGGCTCGGCTACGCCCTCAATCGCGGCGAGAGCGACCAGGCGCTGCGAGCCATCGCCGTCCCGATCCGCGACGGCGCCGGCCGCGCCGTGGCCAGCATCGCCATCAGCGTGCCCACCGCCCGCGGCAAGATCAGCCGGCTCCGCGGTTTCGTCGAGCCGCTCAAACAGACCGCGGCCGCCATCTCCAAGGATCTCTGAGGTCGTCGCGACCCAGCCCGAGCCGGCCACACCCGTCCTGGCCCAGGTCGGCCCACAGGCGCCGCGTCAGGCGAGATCCGCAACGGCCCTGGTGACCACAGTGTGCAGAGCGGCCAGCGCCGGGCGCTGTTCGCCGCCGCGGCGGTGCGTGAGCGCGACCCGGCGCTGCTCGGGCAGCTCGGTGAACGTCAGGCCGGCCGGCGGATCGACGGTGGCCAGCCTGGGCACGATGGCGACCCCCTGGCCGGCTGCGACCAGCGCGAGCGCAGTGGGGAAGTCGTCGATCCGGTGCCGCACCTGGGGCGTGAACCCGGCGGCCTGACAGATCCGCTCGACGGCGAGCCGGCACAGCGTGCCCGGGCTGCCCAGCACCCAGGCGGCACCGCGGAAAGACGCGACCGGGTTGCCGGACGGGTCGGGCGGCTGCGTCGCGGCGAGGAACAGCGACTCGGACAGCACGACGGTCGAGGTCAGCGCGGGATGGTCCGGCTGCGGCACGTGGTCGTAGTCGTGTGTCAGAGCGACGTCCAGCTCGCCGGTCCGGGTCAGGTCGGCGGCGACGACCGGGTCGGCTTCGACGACGGTGAATTCCAGGCCGGGATGGTCGTGCCCGAGGATGGCCAGCGCCGGCGGCAGGATCGCCCGGGCGGCGGATGGAAATGCGCCGATCCTCAGCACGTCGGTCAACTGTGCCTTCGTCGCGGCGATCGAGGACTCCGCGCGTTCGAGCTGGTCCAGGATCGCCTCGGTGTGCGTGACCAGCCGGCGAGCGATCGGGGTCAGCTGCACCCGCCGGCCGGACCGTTCCAGCAGCGATACGCCGGCTTCACGCTCGAGGATGGCCAACTGCTGCGACACGGCCGACGGCGTGTACGAGAGTGCCTGGGCCACCGCCGCGATCGTGTCGCGATACGCCAGCTCTCGCAGCAGCCGGAGCCGATGGACATCGAGCATAAGCTCAGCTTACGACCGGACGAAGAAATGTGAACTACTACTGCATCGTCGTGTCGGTCATCCTGTAGCCGTGCGCACACGGTTGGTCGATCTCTACGTCGGTCTGATGCTGTTCGGTGTCAGCATCGCGCTCATGCTCGAGGCCGGCCTGGGTCTGAGCCCGTGGGACGTCTTCCACCAGGGCCTGGCCGAGCGGTCCGGGCTGCGCTTCGGCTGGGTCGTCATCGGCGTGAGCATCGTCGTGTTGCTGCTGTGGATCCCGCTGCGCGTCCGGCCGGGCATCGGGACGGTCAGCAACGTCGTCCTGGTCGGATTGACCGCGGACGCCGCGGTGGCAGTCCTGCCCGAGCCCGAGCACCTCGCCGCCCGAGCAGCCTTCCTGGCCGTCGGCATCGTCGGCAACGGGCTGGCGACGGCGTTGTACGTCGGCGCCGGGCTCGGCCCCGGGCCGCGTGACGGGCTGATGACCGGGCTGGCCGGGCGCGGACACTCGATCCGGGTCGCGCGCACGTCGATCGAGGTGGCGGTGCTGGCCGCAGGCTGGCTGCTCGGTGGCACCGTCGGGGCCGGAACCGTCCTGTACGCCGTCAGCATCGGCCCGATCGTCCACGTCCTCCTCCCCCGCCTCACGGTGCCAGGACGCAGTCCGGCACCGGCTACATCGGAAAGGTCATGATGGAACTACAGTTCGGGCTCGCCGTGTCGCCCTCGGCCCAGCCTGGTGCGGACCCGGTCCGTGACGGTGTCCTGGCCGAAGGGCTCGGCTTCGACTTCATCTCCGTCTCCGACCATCCGTGCGGGGTGGTGCCGAACTTCGAGGCCTGGACGGTGCTGTCGTGGATCGCCGCGGCGACCTCGCGAATCCGGATCGCCACCCGCGTGCTCGGCGTGCCCTACCGGCCGCCCGCGCTGGTGGCGAAGATGGCCGAGACGTTCCACCGGCTCTCCGGCGGCCGGCTGATCCTCGGCCTCGGCGGCGGGTACTCCGACGATGAGTTCCGCGCGTTCGGCCTCCGGGTGCCGACACCGGGAGAGAAGGTCCGCGGACTGGTCGAGGCCATCGACATCATCCGCGGCCTGTGGTCGGAGCCGGACTTCAGCTACGAAGGGCGGCTCCACCACACCGAGCGGGCAAACATCGCGCCCCGGCCGGAGCCGGCCATCCCGATCTGGCTCGGCACCTTCGGCGACCAGGCACTGGCCGTCACCGGGCGGCTGGCCGACGGCTGGATCCCGTCGCACGGGTTCGCCCCACCCGAGCGGGCCGCAGTGATGCGGGCGCGCGTCCGCCGGGCGGCCGAGGAGGCGGGCCGCGACCCGGAGGACGTCACGTGTGCGTATCACCTGGAGGTCCACCTCGGTGAGCCTGCCAGCGCGGAGCCGGGCGTGGTCGCCGGCTCCGCTGCGGAGGTCGCCAAGCGGCTCACCGGCTTCGCCGAGCTCGGCTTCACCACGCTGAGCCTTTCCCTCACCGGTCCCGGCCAGGCCGACCAAGCCCGTCGGCTGGCCCACGACGTCATCCCTGTGGTGCGCGCCGAGGTAGCCTGACGCGCTGCTGATCCAACCGCGGTGCGCCCCGATCGTCACGCTGTCGTTGCGCACCTCGACGTCGACGGTGACCCGGTCTGCACTGCCGTCCGACCGATCTGCACCGCGAGGTCGGAGCCCCCTCCCGATGGGTAGGTCTGCCGATGCGTGCCGAACCCGCGGTCGGCGACGCTGGTGAGACGGAATCTCGGGACGTGGAGCCGAAGGAGCGGGACCATGAACGCCAAGGGCGAGGTCACCGGGGTCGCACGATCGGCGTCGGCGGTCATCAACGGAGTCCGGATCAGCTACGCATCGACGGCGGGTCCGGGCGAACCACTGGTACTGGTGCACGGGTCGTGGGGGTCGCGCCACCATTGGGACCCCGTGATCCCGGGCCTAGCGGGGCACTTCCAGGTGGTGGCCTACGATCGGCGCGGGCACAGTGAGAGTGAACGGCCGCCGGGGCAAGGGAGTTTCGCCCAGGACGTGGACGACCTGGCGGAGCTGATCGAGCACCTTCGGCTCGCGCCGGCCTGGGTGGTCGGGAACTCAGCGGGCGCGGTCATCACCCTCAAACTCGCCGCCGCACGCCCGGAACTTCTGCGGGGCATCGTGGTCCACGAGCCCCCGATGTGGTCGCTCGTCCACGAGGGCACCGCTGGGCGTGCCGCATTCGCCGAGGCTGCGAACGGGCCGCTGGCCGAGGTCCTGCGGCGCATCGAGTTGGGAGACAACGCCGGCGCGGCCGAGCTGTTCGTCGAGGAGGTGGCGCTTGGTGCGGGCTGCTGGCCAGAGTTGCCGGTGAGCATGCGCGAGACGATGGTGCACAACGCGCCGACGTTCCTTGACGAGGGCCGCGACCCGGAGGCTGCCACGATCGATGAAGCCGCGCTCGCCCGATTCGCCGGCCCGGTGCTCCTCACGTCGGGTGACCAGAGTCCGCCGCTCTTCGGTCCGGTGCTCGACCGGCTGGAACAGGTGCTCCCCCACCCGCTGCGCCGGACGTATGTCGGCGCCGGGCACGTTCCGTACGTCACGCACCCCGAGCAGTACATCGCCAGCCTGATCGACTTCGCGCGCGCCCGGACGAGAGCACGGTCATGACCGGCGGCGCAGGACCCCCCGATCTCCGTCTCCCGGGTCGGCGAGCTGGGACCCGACGTCGCGACCATGGCGTGGACCGTCGCGGCGGCGGCGCGAGCGGTGACCGGTCCGGCTGCTCGAAGGGCACGCCACATCGCCCACACACCGAGCCACACTGGTCGGTGGATTCATCCGCGACTTCGTCCGGGCCCTGGACGTTACGGGCGCAGGAGGTCGTGTTGCATCGCGAACAGCGCCGCCGCGGCGCGGGTCGAGTAGCCGATCTTGCCGTAGACGTGCTGGACGTGGTGCTCGGCAGTACGCCGTGAGATGCCGAGGCGCGCCGCGATCTCCCGGTTCGCCAGACCAGCGGCCACCAGCCGCAGTACCTCGATCTCCCGGTCGCTCAGGCCGGCCGGCCAGGTCCGGCGTAGCCGTGGCCGGGGCTGTCCGGACGCCTCGACGAGGGCCGACACGCAGTCGGCATCGAGGCGGCCCTCGGCGGCCGCCGCGGCCAGGCTCTCGGTGGCCCGCTCGCGTGTGCGGGCCGGGCGGTGCGGGCGCGACTGGGTCGCTGTCTGGAAGGCGTCTGCGGCGGCCAGGATCCGGGCTGGCGTGCTGATCGCCGGCGCCGTCAGCCCGTGGTGATAACCGCTGCCGTCGAGCCGTTCATGGTGCAGGCCCGCGATCCGCCCGAGCGGCTCGAGCACAGGCGAGCAGGCCAGGATCCGCTCGGTGTAGTACGGGTGCAACTGCATCTGCTCCCGCTCGCCGCGTGTGAACGGCCCGGGCTTCTCCCAGATCCCGCTGGAGACACCGACCAGCCCCACGTCGTGCAGCAGCGCCGCGCGACGCAACGCCACGGTCTCCCGTCGGTCGAGGCCCATCAGCCGCGCAGTGCCCTCCGCGAGCAGAGAGACCTCTGTGGAGTGACCCAGCGTGAACGTCGACTTCAGGTCCACCATGTCGGCAAAGCACCGCGCCAGCCCGTCCAGATCCTGCTCGCCGACGTAGGCGACCGGCGCAGGCTCCACGGCCAGCAGCAGCTGCCATGGATCTCCTGCTCCCAGCTGGTGCATCAGGTCGAGCCCCACCCGGCCGAAGACCGCGGCGATCGCCGGGTCGAACCAGCCACCAGCTCTCCGCCCCACCATCGCCAGGGCGCCACCCGGCCCTTCGGCCGCCGACCACAGCACTGCCTGCGTGGCCACCTCGCTCACCCTGGCCGGGAGACTGATCTCATCCCCGGCGAGTGCACGTGGCCCCTTTCCGTCCCACCGCTCGAACTGCTGCTCCAGGCAGGAGCGCACACCGATCCCCAGCCCCATCCGGGCGGCCAGGAGCGACGCGGCGTCGCAGATCGTCCCGAGGATCTGACGGCCGTACCGGAGGTCACCGAGAACAGCTCGGGCGATCAGCGACGGCCGGCGTGCTCCCGCACCCCGCCCGATCGCCAGCGTCAACGCCAGCATCTCCCGCCGATCGCCGAAGTCCGCCCGCTGGGCCGCCACCCGCGACACCAACTCGTCACCGCCGTGTGAACGGGCCTCGACCGCCGCTGTCGCGGTACATCCCAGGTGCCGCACCAGAGTGCCCAGGCAGACATCGCGCACAGTGCCGTCCGCCAGGTCCATGGTCTGGGCGAGCCGGGTCGCGAGCACGCAACAGCGCAGCGCCGTCTCCGGTGGCTGCCCCATTCCCAGATCGGTTGCCAGCGACAGCGCCGCGAGAACATCCATCAGCCGCACCCGCAGATCGCTCACCAGACCATGCTGCTCCCCTCACGGGCCGGAGTCGCCCCTCGAGGAGAACCGCGATGTCGCGTGGTGCCGGATGCTGCTCCTCCCATGCGCCGGGTCGACGATTCATCCCGATGAGTGGCCCGAATCGGGCATCACCCAGGAGAGGAGCTCGCGGCGCTTGCGGGCGAGATCAGCCCAAAGAACTCCCACAGAGCATGGCCACATCATGAGACAAGTGATCAACATACGTCTGACCTGTGTCGGGGTGGCAGGGTTTGAACCTGCGGCCTCTTCGTCCCGACGAAGGAAACCGGACGCGAGGTACCTGGCGCGATTCGCATCATACCTGGTCAGCGCCCTGCCTGAGCCAGGCTCGCCCCGTCCTGGCCCAGGTTGACCAGCAAGATCGTCCCACAGATCTCACATGATCTTGCGTGATCGCGTGCCGTGAGTGGTCGGAGGCCCGGTGACGTCAGTGCCGACAACGGACTGCGAACCGTTTCGCCGCTGGTGGCACCGATGCCACCGGAGCCGGCACCGTCGACGAACCCGTTGCCGGCCGGGACACCGCTCCAGTTCACCGGCTGGGAGGTCGTCTCTCCGACGGGCGCAGACTCCGCCGACCTGTACAGCCAGTACGCACCGGACCAGGGCGGCGTGTGGATGGTGGAGAACACGGTTGACGGCCTGCGCGGCGGCCTCGCACAGGCTTCCTGTGACGAGCTCACCGTGTGCGAACGTCAGTGCGGGATGACGCCATCCCCGCCGCCGGCGGGATCAGCGGTCGTGGTGGTCGGCGGTGGCGGCGTCGCGTCGGTCCTGGGCGGCGGTGGTGAGGGTGTCGATGTGGTCGGCGAGGTCTGGGTGGCTGTCGCGGACGTGCTCGCTGGCGGTCTCCAGGAGCGGTAGGAGGGTCGCGGGGTCGTCGCCGCCGAGGGCGTCGCCGAGTTCGTCGGCGTGGTTCTGTGCGGCGTCGGTGAGGCCGCTGGTGGTGCTGACCTGGCCGGCGACGCGGCGTAGTTCGGCGGCGTTGGAGCGCGCCCACGCGGTCACCGCGCGCTGGCCGGCGCGCCTGCCTCGCACGGCGCGCACGCGACCCTCGACGGTGGCGCCGCCCGGGGTGGGGTCGAGGCGCAGGAAGCGTCGCTCGGCGGCCTGGCGGCTGGTGACGCCGAGCGCGGGGGCCAGTTGTGCCCAGCTGGCGCCGGCGTCGCGGGCGGCGGCGATCAAGGGGGCCTCGATGCCGGCGACCCGCTCGCGGATCTCGCGGAGGACTTCGAGCGCGCCGAGCAGCTGCGCGCTGTCGGCGCCGGACTCGACGGCCCGGCTCAGGTCGGCGAGCCGGGCCACGAGCCCGGCGATCGCCGCGTCGACGGATGCGTCGTCCACTCCCCACCTCCGGTCGTCAATTCGACGACGACATGACTTGTCATCGTTGTGACGACACACTATCGTGAGTTCTGCGCGTTGACATCCACAGTCGAGAGCTTCGGGAGGTGTTGACGTATGTTGATGCGCACTGATCCGTTCCGTGAATTCGACCGGCTGGCCCAGCAGGTGTTCGGCGCCGCCTCGCCCGGGACGTGGTCCCGTCCGGCGGTCATGCCGATGGACGCCTACCGCTCGGGTGAGGAGTTCGTGGTCGAGTTCGACCTGCCCGGCGTGTCGCCGGACTCGATCGACCTCGACGTCGAGCGCAACGTCCTCACGATCAAGGCCGAACGTCGGCCACACCGGGCCGACGAGGTGGAGAT